>NZ_JABANE010000066.1 GCF_012844305.1 Flammeovirga aprica JL-4 | reverse complement strand
GAATTGCATGTTATATTTGAGTCAGACTTGTAATAGATTTTTTGTTGGAACTCAAATTTATGCAAGTTAAAACCCCGAAAAAAGCCTAATTCGACATTTTTCGGGGTCTTTTTTACATTTTATAACAAGTAAATAACTCATTGTTAGTAGATTAAGTATTTACCAGGGTTCCCTAAGTAATCAATATACTTGCTGAAGCCAGTATCATACTCTTGAAGCAGAATATAAATTGATTTCAACCTTGAAAGTCTATGTTCTGCACTAAGACTTGTAGCCATAGTGAGTTCTTTAATTTCAAGAATCAATTCTTTATGATCATTAGGATCAAAGTATTTCTTAATATGAGCCTGATCTTTTAGCAAGTACTTTTTCAATGTATTGATCAAGTCATTTCTATCCAAAGGCTTCGTCAGATAATCATTAATTCCCACTGCAAAAGCATGGAATCTCTTATCCCAATAAGCATCAGCACTCAAAGCAACAACTGGCGTTGTCACCCCTAAATCCTGACGTAGTTTTTCCGTTGTTTCAATACCTCCCAGGATTGGCATATGCAAATCCATCAGAATAAGGTCATAGTTAGTTTCTTTGATCTGTTCAATTGCTTCTTGGCCATTTTCAGCTATCTCACATTCCAATGAAAGCTGTTTGAAAAGTGCTTTCATCATGAACTGATTCATTTTATTATCTTCTACAATCAGCACTTTAGAATCTGGCTTAAACGAAACCTCTGCCTCTCTGCCATTCTCTTCCAAGATCTCATTACGATCCGCTTCAATAATCGGCAACTGAACAATAAATGTTGCTCCTTCTCCTTCTATACTATAAACTCTGATCTGCCCTTTCAGCATTTCTACTAGTTTTTTAGAGATTGCCAAACCTAATCCAGTCCCTCCATATTGCCTTGTCACAGAGTTATCCGCTTGCTCAAAAGAATCAAAAATCACATCAATTCTATCTTCAGAAATACCAATACCCTGATCGTGTACAGAGAGTTGCAGGCACTCATCATTGGCAGACACTATGATCTTAATTTTTGTTTTCTCCTTGGTAAATTTAATCGCATTGGTAAGAAGATTGGTCAAGACCTGTCTGAATTTAGTAGAATCTGTCACAAAATGAGTGGGTACATTCTCACTAATTTCAGTATTGATGACCACTTCTTTTTCGTGAGCTGAAGGCGTATGGATTTTCACAACTAAATTGATAAAACTTCTAATATCAATTCTTTCATGGAAAACCTGCATTTTCCCTGCATCAATTCTGGAATAATCTAAAATATTATTGATCAGCTCTGACAGGTATTCGCCATTAAAGTAGATATACCTTAGCTGTTCAATAAACTCTTCAGAAAGATTTTCGGAGAAAGACTTACGATACAATACATTACTTAGACCAATTATCGCATTTAAAGGAGAACGTATTTCATGTGAAATATTCGCCAAGAACATACTTTTGGCTTTATTTGATTTCTCAGCTGCATTACGAGCTTCCTTCAATTCAAATTCTACCTTTTTCTGTTGTGTTAAGTTCCAGCATACACCGTGCATTTCGTACTTCCCATTCTGAAGTCTAGATTTACCATAAATCTGAATATACTGTATCCCTCTGACACTATGGTTGATCTTTACAGATATATTTACATTATGAAGCTGTCCTAAAAAGATTTTGTGGAATAAAGACACAATTTTCAGGCGTTCTTCCCTTACTACAGTACCTAAAAAAGTTTTTAATGGTTTATGAGCGGGGGTATCACTAATCCCAAAAATCTTACTGATTTTCTGATCCCATGTAAATTTCTCATCAGGAGTAAAAGACCATGCACCAATTTTGGCGGCATTTAGAGCTAAATCAAGTTTTAGCTGTTGTTGATTCAGCTCAAAAGTTCTCTCCTTTACCTTTTGTTCCAATGAGCTATTCAGCTGCTTAATCTGTAATTCGTGTTTCCATTTTTCTGTTATATCTAAGTTATACACCGCTATGGCATAAATCTCATTATTGACATTGACCAATGGTGAAAAAACCGATTGGATGAAAACATTATTATCAAACTGGAATTCTGTCTCAAAAATTTCCTTTTGTTGGAAAGCTCTTTCAAAATGAGGACTATAATATTCAAAAAGTTTTGTATAAGGAGCACTATTTAAACAATCACCTTCTTCTATATCAATATTTAAAAGGTTTTTAATTAGATCTCTGAATTTGGTATTGAAAGAAATGAATTTAAAATTGGTATCGATTGAGAAGATATAACTTTTAGCACTTTCAATTAAGACTTTAGTTTGCTTATGAGCCTCCTTTAGCTCCTGTTCTGCTGCGTACTTTTCAGTAATATTATCGATGAAAACGATATCTTGAAGATTCTTCTCATCCCCTATTGTTTCTTTTCTTAGATTGAAGACCCTTTCAAGTCTGGCAAATTTCACAATCTTTTCCCCTTCCGTAATATCAAGTTCACCAATACCAAAAAGTTCTTCAAATGACATACCCAACAAGTCATGGGTTTCCATCCCTAATTGATGAGTTGCTGTATCATTAGCATCAATAATGGTGTTATCCTTAATAATTAAGGCACCTAAATAATTATAATGGAAAAGTTGTTTGTATTTTCTTTCGCTTCGCTTTAGGTTTTCTTGAGATAAAATATATTCCGTCACATTTCTTACCACAACTGATACCCCCACAATTTCATCATCGCTCATTATGGGGTTATATGTAGCTTCAAAATAGGCTCTAGTAAAATTCTGCTCGTCACCATAAGACCGTATCACAGAATATTTCTCTCCCTCTAATGCCCTTTTTATATCATTCTCAGCTACATCAGCATCATTTTTCACCCTCATGTAATCCAATATATTCTTGCCAACTTCTATTTTTTTTCCATAGACAGAATACATGGTTTGAGCATGTGCATTATTAAAAGCGAGATAATTGAAGGATTTATCAACAGAAAAAATAACATCAGAGGAATGCTCCATTAGGAGATTGAGCATTCTGAAGTTACGAATACCATTGGCAATAGTCTTCTTTTGTCTTGCTACTAGGCGCACATACATTGATACCAAAATGATAATTAAACCAATGGTAAAAGAGATTAGAATCGCGAAAACAAAAGAGTTGATATACATTTTATCTGTTAGTCATTATATGATAAGCGAAGGCACCAGGAAGGTTAGTACCAAGAACACCCCCAAAATAACAATAAATCTAGATAAAGCAATATTTATATTGATCTGTCCCTTTGTGTTTCGTCTGTAAAGGAAGAAAGGGATTTTCAGATAATAAACTAACGAAATGGCTGTATTCAAAAGTCCAAGGAACAATACAACTACATAAACGATGTCTGAATTGGTATTATAAAGTTCCCAAAGCGATGTAAAAATCAAGAGTTTTGCTGTAAAACCTGCTAATGGTGGAAGACCTATCAAAGATACTACTGCCAAGATAGTTGCAGGGCCCCACAATACGGCATTGTTTGACCAGCCTAAACCTTCAAGCTCTTGCAGATTATCTGTCCCTTTTTCTTTTTCAACTTCACCAATAAAATAGAACATTACATAATTGGCAATTACATATACCCATAAAAAGTAAAAGAGGGCATTTGCTGCAATTTCTTCTTTATTCAATAGCGCAATAATGATCAATCCAGCACTAGCAATAGTACTGTAACCCATTAACCTTCTCAAACCCTTCTGGAAGATTGCTGCAAGGTTACCTATAAACATTGACAGTACGCCAGTTGCTAAAAGGAAGTTACTGATGTATGGATTATCGATTAATTGAGCTTCAACTAAGAATCTATACAAGAAAACTGTTGCACCTACTTTTGGCAACGTAGAGAAAAATGCGACTGCTTCTATCGGTGCAGATTGATAAACATCGGGTACCCAAATATGCATCGGGAAACCTCCAAGCTTAAATACAAAACCCATCATTACTAAAATCGCACCTGTGATATATAGAGGTGAAAATGATTTTGAATAAGATGCTATTCCTTGAAGATCGATTGTTGAGGTTAACCCATAAAGCAGTGACATACCATAAATAGTAATGGCGGTTGCTACAGCTCCAAAGAGGAAATATTTTATGGACGCTTCTACACCTTTCTTATCTCCTTTAAAGGCAGTCAATAAGTAAGACGGAAGAGACATTAATTCTAAAGCTAAAATGGCCACAATAAAATCATTGGCCATTGTAAGTACATGAGCACCAAGTAAGATACCAAGTGCCATCGTCATCCATTCACCTTCCCCTGAAAGTTTTGTTTTGGAGGTCCTTTCACTTGAATTAAAATACAGATGAATGAGCAACAAAATTGTACAAACATCACATAAAATTCTAAGTTTTATACTCCAACTGTCTTGAATCAGCGTAAACAGCATAAGTTTGCTTACGGTAGCTTCAGCAAGAAATGTCAAGTATAAGATATCCACCAAAAGCCCTAAACCCACTAAGATATAAAGGTGTTTTTTATTGATCTGCTTAAAAATTAAATCAATAAGAATAATCGCAATCAATAGAACAGCAATACCTAATTCTGAAACTAAAAAAGGCAAGCTCTCAACGATATTTGATAATTTTGACGATAAGTCTTGTTCCATAATTTATCTATTAAGCACCAATGATTGCTTTGATATAATCCAAACCTACGTAGTTGGCAAACTCTACAAATACAGTTACACTTCCTTCAATAAGGTTGATTAATAATTTTGGATAAACACCCAACACTAATGTAATCACAGCTAATGGTGAAAGCATGATTAACTCTCTCATTGAGAGATCAACTAATTTCTCGTCTACCGTTTCATCCTTCAAGTAGTATTTACCAAGGAAGATTCTTTGCATTGCCCATAGGTAATAAGCTGCACTTAATACCAAACCTAGTGTCGCTACAATTGTCATCCATCTTGGCACAAGATTGTTTACTGCTGATGAATTAAATGCTCCTAAAAAGACAAATAATTCCGCCATAAAACCTGAGAAACCTGGTAAACCTAATGAGGCAAAAAAGGCTATGGTCGCAAGCATTGTATAACGAGGCATTTTAGAAGATAAACCACTGTAGTTTTCTATTTCTAAATTACCTGTTCTATAATAAAGCACCCCTGCAATCAAGAATAAGGCCGCTGAAATAATACCGTGTGAGAACATCTGGAAAATAGCACCTGAAATACCTTCAGCGGTTAATGAAGCAATACCCAACATCACAAATCCCATATGAGATACAGATGAGTATGCAATCATTCTCTTCAAGTTATGAGTTCCTAGTGCTACGAATGCACCGTATAAAATCGAAATCACACCTCCAAGAGCAATGTACCAAGCAAAGTGATGGGCACCATCAGGGAAGATCGAATACGCAATTCTCAACATGCCGTAACCACCAATTTTAAGCAAGATACCTGCAAGCACAACTGAAATCGAAGTTGGTGCTTCAACGTGGGCATCAGGCAACCATGTGTGTAATGGAACGACTGGCAACTTAATTGCAAAACCAATAAAGACCATTAAGAAGGCTATGAATCTCACATGTGTACCGAATAGCATTGCTCCTGAATCCAGTGATAGGATTGCGTTTGGAATATAATTCGATGAGTCCATCATGTGTACTAATGAGAATGTTCTCACCAAGTTAGACTGCTCAATTTCTCCTGAAACTAACATTACATGAACCTTCTCAATAATATCAGGTGTTACTTGTTGTAATGATTCTACTAAGCCTAATTGTACTGCAGTGGCAATTGGATCAATAACTGACGCCGCTAAAGCAATCATGATCACCAAAATGAAAATCGAACCTACTAACGTATATATAAAGAATTTGATGGATGCATATTCACTGTTCTTTCCACCCCAAATACCAATTAAGAAGTACATAGGTAGTAGCATAAATTCAAAGAATAAATAGAACAGGAAGAAATCCAACGCAAGGAAACAGCCCATGATTGTACCACTTAACAGTAAGTATAAAGCATAGAATCCTCTTCTTTTATGTTTTATTTCTAATGAAGAAATTGCTCCAATTACCATCACTATTGCAGTAAGAAGAATCATAGAGTTACTTAATCCGTCAACCCCCAAGGTGTAATCTGCCGAAAGACGGCCAAACGTACCGAGGTTTAACACAATCCACTCTGATTTTTCTAAATACTGAAAAGTATCCAATGATAAAATACCATTCATTTTCTCTGACAATCCTTCATACCCCATCATAAGGTAGGACGCTATCAGCAACTGAAAGGAGTTAATACCAATAGTAATTTTACCGAACTGATTTTTTAAACTATTCGGCAATAAAAGAATTACAAACGTTCCAAAAATTGGAATAAAAACTAATAATGTGAGCAATAACTGCGACATAATCTATATATATACTTTTGTTAGTTTACACGACTAAATAAACCAGAGTACTAGTACCATAATCAGGAGTAAGAAGATTGACCATGCAATCATACTCTGTGTTCTTTCCCCTTGTGGCTTTCTAAATACATCTCCAAAAAGAGCTAGTATTTTTGTAATCAGAGTAACAACTCCATCTACAATTACTCTATCAAACCAAGCCAGCATATGACCAAATACCACATTGGCTACGGCAAATACCTTTACAAAGAAGTCAACCACTTTATCATCGAAACCTCTTACAAATTCTGAAGTTTGAATGGTCACATTGACAAAGTGTTCATCTGCATGAGGAATATTCTCCAATTTGTTTGCAGTGAATAACGTGGTTTTAACTCCCATCTTATATCCTTCGTCCAAGTAGGCAAAGTTATAAGACAGTTTATGTAGTGATGACGATTTCAATTGTTTCTTTACAGATGAGAAAGCCTCTTTGAAGTAAACCATATATGCTCCTCCCGCCCCTAACAATACTACACTCATTGACAAGATTAATCCTAAAGTATGGACACTTTCAGTATTAACTGTTGCCAGACTTAAGCCGTTTTGAAGCCATGTATGTGAGGTCTCAAAAGGTGACAAGGCATAGAAAAACCATAATGTAAACGACCCCAATAAAATAACTGGAACTGTCATTCTATTATTCACTTCTTTAGGTAAAACTAAGCAGTCTTTACATACCTTATGGTTTGCGATACCCAACTTACCGAAGAAGACTTGATACAATAATCGAATAGAATAAAAGGCCGTAAAAGCCGCCGCTGTAAAACCTAAAACGGCTAATAATGTCCACTCCCAGCCTCCATTTGATGCTTTCACTAATAAAGAAGAAAGGATAGCATCTTTAGAAAGGAAACCTGATGTAAACGGCAATCCCATCAAACCTGCTAAACATATACTGAAACCAATAAATGTTTTTGGCATATATTGTTTTAAATTACCCATCCAACGAATATCCTGCGGGTCGAAACCTTTACAGATATCACATGACACTTGATGCATGCTATGAATGATCGAACCTGCTCCTAAGAAAAGACCTGCTTTGAAAAAGGCATGAGTAGTTAGATGGAAAATAGAAGCCTCAGGATCTCCAACACCAATTCCAATCATCATATAACCTAACTGAGAAATTGTTGAGTAGGCTAAAATTCTTTTAATATCATTTTGAGATAAGGCTGAGAATGCACCTAGAAAGGCGGTCAATCCTCCTACAATCCCTATCAGTAATTGTATTTCTGCCGGTAACACGAAAAAGCATCGTGCCAATAAATAAATACCTGCTGCAACCATTGTCGCTGCGTGAATTAACGCTGAAACTGGAGTTGGTCCTTGCATGGCATCAGGAAGCCAAACCGACAGTGGCAATTGAGCTGATTTACCCATTGCTGCCATTGTTATTCCAATTCCTACAATGTATAATGGAAGTATCTGTAATTGGTCGATTTCAGCTGAAAGTGCTTCAATACTTACCGTACCAAAAGTAGAATACAGTGTAATGATAGCTACCATAAAGCCTGCATCGCCAATTCTATTGAGTAGAAATGCCTTTTTAGCTGCTTTAATCGCTTCATTCTTTTCTCTCCAAAAACCGATCAGCATGTAGGAACAAAAACCTACAAGTTCCCAGAAAAGATAAAGCATGATAAGATTATCACTTACCAATACGCCATACATGGAAAAAGTAAAAAGATCTAAAAGCGTAAAATACTTTTTATACTTAGGGTCTCCCTGCATGTAAGCAGATGAAAAAATGTGTACAAAAAGTGATACAATTGAAACCATTGTCAAAAGCACACTGCTCAATTGATCAATTTTCAAGGTCATCTTAAATGAATGTTGTCCCAAAAGGAACCACTCATCTTGTAGAACAATAGGGCTATTGCTCCAAGTGTAGTAGAACACACACAAATTCCCAACGACACTTAACCCGATTAAAGTTGTTGCAATTTTATCTGAATATAAATTCCCCTTTCTGATAAATAGGACTAAGGCACCTATTAATGGAGAAAGTAATGTTATCGAAGTTATGGTTTCTAGAAAGTTCAAAAAGCGCTTTGTCGTTTAATTTTTTAACTTCTTATTCTTCTTTTAAAGTATTGACTTTGTGTAAATCAACAGATCTAAAGTGTTGAAAAAGTCGGATAATCAATGCAAGGGCAACACACACTTCTGCGGCTGCAATGACAATGACAAAAATAGAAAAGGCGGTTCCTTCTCCAAAGCTTGGGTCTCTGTGTGAAAAAGCCACTAAATTAATATTAGCCGCATTCAACATCAACTCTACTCCCATTAAGGCTACAATTGCACTTCGCTTTGTAAGGGCTATTGCCAACCCAATACAAAAAAGAAATGCAGAACCTAACATATAATATGAAAACGGTATCATACCTATTTGTTTGTTTCAATTGGCAAATATGCTCTTATTATTATCAGAATTCAAATAAAAGCAGGTTTTCGTGCGAATATTTCTTCTTCAGGGTAGTCATTAATTGTTATTTTTTCAATTATCTGCCCTTTTTCTATTGAATTTATTTTAACATGATGATTGGTTGCAATCATACCGATTGGAGCGCACACACTATCATAATGTGAAGCTTCTTCTGTATCCAACATAATCACAAGCCGGTCTGAAACATTATAAGGATCTGCTCCTACAAAAGAAAGAAAACCGTATTTATGAGGCTTCACATCAAAGTCCACCCTTGTCATTGGTCTTTCTGCGTAAGGAACGAATTCTTTCTGTGGCCCTATTTTTATCATACCATCTTCCACCATAAATTCCACAACCCAGTTATCATAAACATTGGCGTTGACCAGGTCTACAAACCTCTTGGTGGCAATGGGTGCATCTTCTTCTTTAAAAAGAAAAAAATCGTATTGTTCTCCATCAATCAGAAACTCCGCAATCAGCATTAAAATATTGTCTTAATCTGTACTGTTTTTTCAGCAAATATACTGAATCGGTTTTTTGAAAAAAATAAAAGCCTAACTGCATTAAGCAATTAGGCTTTTTTAGTAGAAAGACTTAATTCAACTAGTCCTGAACTAAGAATTTGAATCCGATACCATGAACGTTTAAAATCTCGATTGTAGGATCATCTTTTAAATATTTTCTCAAGCGAGACATAAATACATCCAAACTACGTCCTTTATAATAATCATCATCACCCCAAACTTCTTGTAAGATATACTCACGTTTGATTAATGTATTACGGTGACGGTGCAAGAATCTCAATAACTCAGCTTCACGAGTTGTCAGTTTTCTTGTGTCTTCACCAATACTTAATTTTTGGTAAGGGAAATCAAGGATATAATTTCCTATGTTGATTTGATGAGGATCATCCTCGTTACCTACCTCAACTTTAGGCTCAGATTTTTGACGCTTCAAAATCACTTCAATACGAAGCAATAATTCTTCTACGTTTACTGGTTTAGTCACGTAGTCGTCCGCACCAATTCTGAACGCTTTAATTTTGTCTTTCGGTAGATTGTTAGAAGACATAAATAAGATCGGAATGTATGGATCTTTAGCTCTAATTTCTTCAGCCAAAGTATACCCATCTTTGTGTGGCATCATAACATCCATGATAATTAAATCATAGTCTGCTTTGTCGTATTCTTTCATGCCTTCCACTCCGTCTTCGGCATGGTTTACAGCATAACCTCTGATGTCTAAATATTTTTTCACAAGAGAGGCTATAATTCTATCATCCTCTACAAGAAGAATCTTCACTGCATCCATAGTATTAATAAATAAGTTTTATGTAATGATGTATATATATATTGTTTTACTTTGTACAAAACAGATATACGCAATAACTCTCTAAGAGTTTTAAATAACAAGTTTAAACAAATGTTAATTGCGTAAAAAATGTTATAATACAATTTATTCTTAGTGATATTCATCACTCTTCTTCATTGAAGAATATCATGTAATAATTCATATTTCTCTCAGAATCATACCCTTTCTCCACATTTTGCTCATTTCCGCTAATGGTGATATTTATCTTCTTATCTAATTTGATAATACTTTTAAATTCTTTCTTAGACTTACGAACGGCCTCCTTTGAAACCTTGAATTCATCGAAAACTGGTATCTCTTTTTTCTCCTGAAAATCGACCTTATATTCTTGAAAAGCTTCGATTGCTTCAGGCTCTTCAATCACATTATTTTCAAAATCGACTACATTAAAATCTTCTTTTTCGTTAAAATACTTCAAAGAACGATTTAAAAGGTCAATTTGAGCAGGTTTTTCTACGGCATGATCTTCATTGAACACTTCTTCAACAAAACCCACACACATATCTAAATAATTTTTTGTATGAAAGAAATTATCTTCCCTAGGTTTCAACTGCAGAAAAGATTCTTTCCAATACAATGCCTCTACAGATTTTGTAGGACTGTCTTTCAGCATCACTTTGAAGCCTTTTTCCTCTTCACATTTAAAAATCAGACATCCTTTATCTAATTTCTTAACACTGACTCCTTCGCTTTGTTCCAGTTCAAAGTTTCCAACATCTGTTTTATCTCCAACAGTCAAAAACATCTCTTTATGTTCTGCCTTAAACAGTCCAATAGCATCCACAACGTCTCCGTCAACTACACAATCTCTCAGTACAGCAATGAATAATTCTCCTCCCTTTATTCTTGGGTGAGTAGAAGCTTCAAAGAGCAATTCTGCCATTTCTCTTGAGCGTGTCATAAACTGCTCATATGGATTTGAGAAAATAGCTTCAGTAGCAACAAACACCTCGTTGTCTGTAAATGATTCCTGACCTTCCGGAGCAGCAAAGTGATACATTGGGCCCGGCTTGAAAGATTTCAAGAAGTAATCCATCACTGATTTGTATAATGGACTGTAGTTTTCAATTTCAATTTCAAACTCTGCTAACTCTATCGGTTCTTCCTGCGTCTTGTTTCCAACTTTGTGTATTACAAGTTGGGATAATTTGACATTGGATAAATCAAATGATTTAATCTTGCTCATTTATAAATATTAAAGGGTATGGTAGGAGATTTTTCTTCTCCGCACTGAAAATCCAAAAAACTTTCAATATTAACAAATTGAACTCAATATCTTTCTAGGTGAAATAATAAAAAGTAGTTAATGTCTCTTTATCATGCAGTTATAAATATATTAAATTTTAGAAAAAAGACATAAGTATATAAATCATATTTTTGGCTCTTTTTTAAAAAGTCCGTAAAATAATGACGATTTATTATGAATTTTAAATCAGTTACTTTTCTGTTTTTGTGGGAAGTAGAAAGTTTTAATATTTACTAACAAGATCAATCCACCCTATTTTCTTTGTTTTATATCTCATTTTTTTGAAATTTGGTTTTCAACTTTGAGTATTATTAATTCAAAATAAAATGGACCAAGAAAATAAACCTGAGAATCAAATCAACATTGAATTAACGGATGATGTTGCTGAAGGCATTTACGCCAATTTGGCTATGATTGCCCACTCCAACAGCGAATTTGTTGTGGATTTCATCAGAATGATGCCAGGAGTACCTAAAGCAAAAGTAAAATCTAGAATTATCTTAACTCCTGAACACGCAAAACGCTTGTATATGGCTCTTCAAGATAATTTAAAGAAATATGAGGCTCAATTCGGGCCTATCGGTAAAACTGAAGAAGCTCCTAAGTTTCCGATGAACTTTGGAATGACAAACACTGACCCTCAGTAGATTCGATTCCTATTAAAAAAGGGATGACTTTTAATGGCCATCCCTTTTTTTATCCTATTTTCAATCCGTTCTGCACTTTCTGATCCGTTGTGAGCAAAGTTACACCCTCACTGCCCAACGTTCCCAACACAAGACACTCTGACATAAAATTGGCAATCTGCTTAGGCGGGAAATTAACAACGGCTATCACTTGTTTTCCTATTAGACCCTCTGGAGTGTATTGATCTGTAATTTGTGCCGAGGTCTTTTTCTCTCCCAATTCTCCAAAATCAATATAGAGTTTATAGGCCGGCTTTCTAGCTTCTTTAAAAACTTCTGCCTTCAATACCGTCCCAACTCTCAAATCAACTTTATCGAAGTCATCCCAATTGATTGTCATGAGTTATTATCCTTTATTGTTTAGAATTTTCTTTACTGATCCATCTCTGTTCAGTTTCGCTTCAACAGTCGTCAAAACTTTTGCTCCATAAGAATTCACCTCTCTGTATTTCATAATCACATTAAGGTATTTTCCTTTTTCTGAAATCAATGTTCTCACATGTTCAAAGCTATTCGGGTCATTCATATCTTTCTTTACATGATCAACAAAGACTGCAATTGCACCCTCATCATCTAAAAGATCTTCCAAGTCTTCTTTCAATTTAATTTCTTCTAAAAGACTTTCTATGGATTTAGGATCATAATCTTCATCTACTTTTGCAAGTTCCTCTCTAGCATCAGAAAACTCTTTATCATTCATAAGCTCAATGGCCTTTTCTACCTTCAATTCATTGTCTAGTTGAGCCACTTTTTTTCCTAATGCCTCCACTTTTCTTTTATTGTAAGCGGTATCGATTTTAGCAAAGTAGGTTTTAGTTTTAGCAATGTTTCTTTCCTTCAGATAATTTTTAGTTTTAGTGATATTTTCTTCGTTCACTACCACAAACAATTTCCCCTTCAAAACTTCAACTTCATCCTTTTTGTATTCAGTGTCTATTAGGTCAATGTATTTTTGGCATGAACCTAACCATTTTTTTTGAAGGCAAACTTTTGCATTCTTATAGGCTGTTTCATTAAGTTCTGTCTTCAAGAGCAAAACACTGTCAGGCTTGTAATCGTCAGCAATTAGATTTAATTGTAATTTTGCTTGAGACAGGCTTTCTACTTTCCCCTGTTTTATAAATTTTTGAATGCTGATAAATCTACCCTCATCAAATTGCAGTGTGTTTTTAATTTCCCCTGCAAAAAAGAAATAAGAGACGGTGCCTACAAATAAAAGAAGAATGACACCTAGTAAATACAAAATAGCCTTTTTCATGGCAAGTACTGTTAGCTTAATTAAATGTAATGATTATAAGTGCTTTGAAAATAACAAAAACATCTCCAATAAAAAAACCTTTTGTTTAATATAGATTAAGCCTCAACAATCTTCTTAGGATGCTAAGAAATCTTAGATAGAAACTATTTTTTAGAAATTATGAGAAATGAATAATAAAAATTAGATTTTTTTAAATCAAAAGTCACACAATAAATCACATCAGAATAATATTTCAAAAAATACACACAAACGTCAAATAAAATTAGAAAATAAAACTAAATAGTTGTTTTTTAGATTATTTATACAAAACACATCAAAATATAATACTGGTCAATCAAAAACTAAAACACAAACCTATAACACTGTTCACTATTTATAATTAATTATTAAAACAACCGATTGCTTTGGATATTTATAGAAAAACTTCATATATTTATATTATAAAACAGCAATAAGAAATAGTTTTTGGGTTATTAAAGGAATTAAAAAGTCAATGGTTTTACCGTTGACTTTTTTTATTTCACTTCATCTTCGTAGCTAATCGCATGTAAATTCAGGCCTGAAGCAGGCGCAACATACCCCAACGGAGTTCTATCATCACTTGCTTTTAATGCATTTTTAATATCTTCTAAAGATAATTCTCCCTTGCCCAACATAAAAAGCGTCCCTATCATAAGTCTAACCTGATGCCTCATAAAACCCTTACCATGCACATGAAAAATATAACTTTTCTCAGGAAAGAAAGAGGCTGACATTACATCATTTTCTTTTATTTCACAGTAATCAATCTTTCTTACTAAAGACACTCCCTCCTTAGGCTGTTTGCAAAAACGTCCGAAATAATGTTCTCCTACATAAAGTTTTGCTCCTTCCATCATTAATTCCAAATCCAGATCATGTGTGATATTGGTCATAAAGGGAGCACAGAAAGGGTGGTTTTTTGTCCCGAAAGAAAACAGGTATTGGTATTCTTTTCTTTTAGAACTCTGGATGATATTAAATTCGTCACCTACTTTCTGAATGGACAAGGCCCTGATATCATTGGGTAAATTTTTATTGAAAAGCTCGAAAAACTCCTCTTCATTTAATTCTTCCCAGACAAAAAGCTCAAAAGCAGAATGATTGGCAGAGACATAGGTATCTGTTCGAGAAGTACCCAATGTTTTATATTTGATTTCACCACCCAACACAAAATTGATGGTTTTGTTGATCATCCCCTGTACTGTCTTCAAACCCGGTTGAACCATCCAGCCATGAAACCTATAGCCTATATATTGTATCTCAATTAAATAATTGTGTCTTTGTTTTTTCATGAGTTCAATAAATTCACAAAAGTTAGGAACTGTAAGTAATTACTTCACTAACTTATTATTACAATCTTTCGTTTTTATACCTAAAACAAATTATTTCAATATGGTAAAATTAATAGATGGTGATCAGATCTTTGGTACATTATGGGAAATATATTTAGAAGCTTTTTCCCCAGCTGAAAGGCGTTCTAGAAAGGATCTGTTAGGCAATATGGAGTTGGACAACTACTATTTCAATGGTATTCAGTTCAAAGACAAAAATTGTGGCCTAGTAGGCTACTGGGTATTTGAGGAGTTTGTCTATATAGAATATTTAGCCATGAAATCTTCAAACAGAGGTTCTGGTGCTGGCAGTAAGTTTTTAGAATTCTTTATTGAAAAGTTTAAAGACAGAACGATTATTCTTGAAGTTGAACATCCTGTGACTAATATTCAGAAAAGAAGGGTGAACTTTTATAAAAGA
This sequence comes from Flammeovirga aprica JL-4, assembly GCF_012844305.1. Lineage (GTDB taxonomy): Bacteria > Bacteroidota > Bacteroidia > Cytophagales > Flammeovirgaceae > Flammeovirga > Flammeovirga aprica. Next base: position 34,807 of record NZ_JABANE010000066.1, on the reverse strand, counting down.
AATGGCTTCTTCTACAATAAAGGATCTTTTATTCAGCCCCAATACAATGAGGATATTAAGGAAGAAGTAGAGTTGAATATTATGTCTTACCCTGCAAAAATGGATAAGGAGAAATTAGAGAAAACAAAAGAAATACTTTTTGAAAGAGTCTATTAAAAAATAAGGTCATCTTTGATAAATCAGAGATGACCTTATTTTTTATATTATAATTTTACTAGAACTCTTCCGCTTACTTGTCCTTTGAAGATTGCATTGATTTTATCATTCAATCCTTCCAAGCTTACTTCTTCTGAAATCTCGTCCAAATTGTTTGGCAACCAATCTTTACCTACATTTTCCCAGACTTTAATTCTTTCTTCCCTTGGGAAATTTTGAGAATCAATTCCAATCAGGCTTACACCTCTAAGAATAAAAGGGAATACATTTAATGGCAAATCAAATGAAGCCGCATTTCCACAACATGTTACAACTCCAAGTGGATTTGTAGCTTTGATAGCAGTCGCTAGGAAATTACCTCCTACTGTATCAATAACACCAGCAAATTGTGGTTTCAATAAAGGTCTTTCACTTCCTTCTAAAAATGCTTCTCTTGAGATGACTTCTGCCGCTCCAATTCCTTTTAAGTAATCTACTTTATCTGCTTTTCCTGTAACGGTCACAACAGCATAACCTAATTTATTAAGGATGCTTACCGCAATACTTCCTACACCACCTGTAGCACCAGTAACTAAAACATTACCATCATTTGGTGACACTTTATCAATCAGTTTGTAAACAGACATTGCCGCAGTCAAGCCCGCAGTACCCATCATCATACTTGATTTCAAATCCAAGCCAGCAGGCATAGGAATCACCCAAGCGGCAGGCACTTGAATATACTCAGAAAAACCTCCCCAAGTATTCATTCCCAAATCATAACTTGTTACAATAACCTCATCCCCTTCTTTGAAATCTGAAGACTTACTAGAAACTACTGTTCCTGAAGCATCGATACCAGGTGTATGCGGATAATTTTTTGTCACACCTGGCTTACCTAAAGCAGAAAGTGCATCTTTATAATTTAATGAAGAATAAGCTACTTTTACTAAAACCTCACCTTCAGGAAGGTCACTTATCTGTTTGGTTTGGATTGAAGTTGAAAATTCTTTTTCACCTACTTTTTCAGAAACAAAAGCTTTAAATGATGTCATTTGATTTTTGATAAATAATTTATGGTTAATATTTATCGCAATGTAGCTGAGATGACATAATATTAAGGTGATAAAAGTACGTGTTTGCTTTACTTCTTACATTTATTATATTAATAATGTTTATTATTCTATTAGAAAGCTGGTAAAAATCTAAATAACTTTTCTTTTAGCCAACATCGCTACCTTTCTTCGGATATTCGTAAAAAAGCTCTTTACCTTTACCCAAGTTTCTCCATGAGTTTGCTTCTTCAAATTCTATAGCCACTACACCCGATGTAGGTATATTTTCAATGTAGTCTTCTGGCAGAAAATGATTTCTCAAATCTGTAATCGCAGGATTATGAATGACGAGCATGATATCTTGAATATGATCATCAAAATCTTTGATTATTTCTATAATCTCATCATAGAACGCCTCATAAAAATCTTTTTCAAAATGCAATTTCTTGCTTAGCGTTTCAGCTACTTTCTCAGCTGTCACTTTCGTTCGCTTTGCAGGTGAACTAATAATAAGTTCAGGTTTTACCGACTTCTCAAATAAAATCTCTGAGATTTTAACAATATCGTTCTTCCCCCTGTTGTTTAAAGGACGGTCAAAATCAGAAATGATTGGATTTTTCCAACTTGACTTCCCATGACGCATTAATATTAACCTCTTCAATTTCCCTTAATCTTTATTTTATACTAAATTACTTCTGATTTTCTTATAAAAAAACCCGATAGGCGTTATATTTGATATTGTTTGCTAAGTTTAAGTACTCATGTAAGTAATTTTACGTCAAAATCTAATCGCTGAATGTGGGGTGCTTGATTCAAAAAGAGAAAGTGTAACACTTTACACTGGAAGAAGGGAAGTCGTCAAGCAAATCATCATATCTCAATTTTATTAAAACTTTATCTATTCTGTTGGCACAAATCCTTAAATACCTTGGTTTAATTACCCCTCTTGTTTTCTGCATTTCTGATCTTTTTGCTCAGGTTGAAACTCCAAAGTATGTAAACGAATACTTGGCGATCGGTGTGGGTGCAAAAGCATTGGCGATGGGTAATTCTCAAACAGAATTGGTAGACGATGCCACCTCTGGCTATTGGAATCCTGCCGGTTTATTGAACATTGAAGACAAATACACTGTCTCACTTATGCATGCTCAATATTTTGCAGGAATCGCCAACTACGATTTTATTGGTTTTGCTACAAAAATTGATGAGCAATCTGCATTAGGAATCTCAGCTATTAGGTTTGGTGTTGATGACATTCCAGACACTCGTTATTTGTTTGACCCGGATGGTACATTAAACTGGGACAACGTCAAAAGTTTTTCTGCATCAGACTATGCTTTTCTTTTTTCTTACGCTCGACAATTCCCCCAATTACCCAATGTTAGATTTGGTGCAAATGCCAAAGTCATTTATAGAAATGCAGGACAATTTGCTAATGCTTGGGGTTTTGGTTTAGATTTCGGTTTTCAATGGTCAAAAGACAACTGGAAAGTAGGCGTCACAGCCAAAGACATTACCGGTACATATAATATATGGACCTACAACCCTGCTACATTCTATGATGTTTTTGCTTCTACGGGCAATACTATTCCTGACAATTCAATTGAAGCAGCTACGCCACGGTTAATTCTTGGCATGGCAAAACACTTCCCTTTGTGGAAAAGAAGTAAACAAGAAGATGCCGAAGAGTTGATGGGCGTCTTAATTTCATTGGGTGCTGACCTCACTTTTGACGGACAGAGAAATACCGTTGTAAAATCTAATCTAATGAGTTTGGATCCACATGCAGGTATTGAAATTCACTATCAAAAAATGATTTTCCTAAGAGGAGGCATTTCTCAATTCCAGTATATCAAGGAATTCAATGGAAATGAGACACTTGAGTATCTGCCAAGTTTTGGAGCAGGGCTAGCCTTTAAAGGTTTCACCGTTGATTACGCTCTCACCAATATTGGCGACATCTCTACCGCCTCACTATATTCCCATATTTTCAGCTTAAAAGTAAATTTCGGGCATTCCATAAAACGTGCCTCAAATACTCCAAAAAGTGATAAATACTACTAAATCGTTAATATTCAGCCATATTAGTCATTAAAAATTGGTAAATATTACGTTTATTTAGTAAAATAGCGGTACTAATGTTATTACTGCATTTTTTTTAATCACTGATGAAACCTGCTTACTTACTTATTCTATTTACTATCAAATTTACTGTATTATCTATTGGACTGAGTATAACAAACTGCACCGCTCAAATTATTGAAGCAACTAGAATTGAAATCTCTCAGGATAATAACTCAAACAGTAATAAGTGTAAATCTCTTTTTGAGGTCAATAACACCTTGAAAAAAGATCCATTGAATTCTAATGCCCTGTTTTTAAGAGGTAAGATTAAAATTGAAATGGGTGCTTTTAAAGGTGCTCAAACCGACTTGACCCTTGCTTTAAAAGATGATAAAACAAAACATCGATTGGAGATATTTTATTTAAGAGGCCTTTCTTATTATTTGGAAAATGACTTTTTGAATGCTATTTCTGATTTTGACAGTGTGATCGACTTGGATCCCCAACATCTGGAGGCTTTATGGAAAAAAGCCCAATCCTTTTATTTTTTAGGAGCTTATGACGAAACAATCATCATTTTAGATGACATTACAAGAATCAACCCTGACAACCCGATTACATGGCATGACCTAGGAGCACTATATTATAAAACAGAAATGCTTGACAAAGCAAAAGATTGTTTTACAAAATCACTGATTCTTAATCCACAGCTTTCCATATCTTATAATCACAGGGGGATTATTTATGAAAATCAGAAACAATATTCCATGGCTTTTGATGATTTCACCAGAGCCATCCAATACGACAGTTCTTATGTGGACGCTTATAATAACAGAGGCTTGATTTATATGTTGTTTGAAGATTACAGTCAAGCTGAACAAGACTTTTCTGAAGCAATTCTTCACAGTAAAGACACCGCAAAAGAGGCTTTAAACAACAGAGCACTTGCAAGGTGTATTCTTGGCAACTACGAGGAAAGTCTAGATGATATTAATGATCTTATAGACAACTTCCCTTTTTATGCCAAAGCCTACATTACAAGAGGTGACATAAAAGAGTACATGCATGATGACAGTGGAGCTTGTTCAGACTGGCAAAAAGCCGCTGAACTTGGCAATTTGATTGGTATCCAATACACCCAGTCGGCATGTCATTAAAAACCTAAACTATGAAGCATTTTTTTTTAACCTTTTATTTTTTATTTCTGGTAAACTCCATATGGTCTCAAGAAACAGTAAAGGACAGTATTAATTATACTGACAATTTAGTGTCGCTTAGTGAAAACGACATGAGCTTTGTAAGAAGACTTATTCATTTAGGAGACAGTTTATTTTTTAAATTGAAACAACCTGACGAGGCCTTTAAGTATTATCTTGGAGGTTATGATTACATGGTCGATGATCCTGCACTTAACATGAAAATAGGGCAGTGTTTTTTAGCTTCAGTTACAGACGAGAAGTCTAATGCTATTCCTTACCTTGTAAAAGCAATCGAACTGAAACAAGACAAAAAAGATCCTGAGGTCTATTATAACTTAGGTCAAGCCTATCATTATGACGAACAATGGGACAGTGCTTTGATTTACTACAATAAAGCGAAGCTTACCATGAAAAAAAGTGAATCAAAAAAAATCAATAAGCGGATTGCAGAAGTGATTTACGGTAAAAAAGCTTATTCGAAGATTCAAAAAAATATCATCATAAGGAATTTAGGACCTCAAGTGAATTCAAAATATTCTGACTTTTGCCCTTTGGTAGATGCCGTAGAAAACGACCTCTTTTTTACTAGTAGAAGGCATGAATTCAGGTCTGATAACCCAGACATCAGAACACACCTTACTGAAAATATTTATTTCAGTCAGAGAAAAGATTTTAAAAACTGGACAACCCCCTACCCTTCAGAAGCACCTCTAAATAATGACGGTCACAGTGCTACTGTTTCTATTTCTATGGATGGCAGTGAAATGATTTTATTCCGTGAGGGGAATTTATGGATTTCATATAAAAAAGATTCCGCTTGGTCCAAACCTAAAAAACTCCCAAATACTATCAACAGTGTGTACGTTGAAACATCGGCCTGCTTAAATTACAGCATGGACACGCTCTACTATGTAAGTAGTAATGAAGATTTATCTATGGGGGGACTAGATATTTTTATGTCAGTGAAAGGAGAAGATGGCAGATGGAAAAAAGGAAAAACACTAGGACATGTAATCAACACTGAATACGACGAAGAAGGTGTAGCTTTATCAAGAGATGGAAATACATTGTACTTCAGTTCAAGAGGACACGATTCTATGGGTGGATATGATGTATTTAAATCGACCAAAGACTTTCAAGGTAATTGGAGTAAACCTGTCAATTTAGGAGCTCCTATCAACACTCCTCATGATGATGTTTACTTTATGATGCGTGCCAATGGCAGACACGCTTATTATTCTTCATCGAGAAAAGGCGGTTACGGCGAAAAAGATATCTATAGAATTACTATTATCGACCACAAAAAAGAGTTATCCGTCGCAAAGAAAGATATCGACTTCTTACTTCTGAATAAAGATTCTCTCAATACAACAGTTTCTCCAAGAGATATTGACCACTTAAAAAAAGTCAGAGAAACTGCTTTGAACGCCACTGTAGACTTATTGAAAACCATTTTTCAGGTTTCTAACGCACAAGTTGACTAAACTCATTTATGAATAAAGAATTATTTTGAAGTAAAAAGTGGTGCGTAAACATGAAGTTGTTATTTTTGCACTTCAAATTGAAAAATTATGATTTACATCAATAGAAGAGAGTTCTTTAATGCAGCTCACAAGCTGTACAACCCTAAGTGGACAAAAGAACAAAATGAGGCGTTTTTTGGACCTTGTGCGAATGAGAATTGGCATGGTCACAACTTCGAGATGCTTGTAACCGTAAAAGGTGAGCCTGATCCAGATACAGGATATGTAATGAATATGAAGGATTTAGGTAAAATCATGAAAGAAGAAATCATCGATAAAGTGGATCACAAAAACCTGAATATGGATGTAGACTTCTTGAAAGATAAAATGACAAGCTGCGAGACTTTGGCAATGGAATTCTGGAAAATTTTAGCTCCAAAGGTGAAAGATTTCGCTCCTAATGCTGAGCTTCATTGCATTGAATTGCATGAAACTAGAAAGAACTTTGTTCAGTATTATGGCGGATAATGCCAATTGCTACAATGATATTTATGAAAGGATGCTTTAAATAAGCATCCTTTTTTTATTTTTGTTTAAAATAAGTATTAGGACAAAAGTAATCGGATATTTTATCTTATCTTTTTTATCCTACTCTTCGTTAGATTTTTATCGCGTAGCTACGGCTATGCTCTGCAAATCTGCCTCGATTAGGATAAAAAGTAATTATCTAAAACTACCCGTTTACATCTTACCTAATACATAAACATTTTTCACCATACCATTTACAGATGAAATATTATTTGATAGCAGGAGAGAAATCAGGAGATTTACATGCTTCCAACTTAATGAAAGAGATACTTCAAAATGATCCGGAAGCTGAATTCCGTTTTTGGGGTGGTGAAGAGATGCAAAAAGTTGGAGGAGAATTAATTCATCATTATTCTGAAATCTCATTTATGGGGTTTTTAGAGGTTGCCAAAAACTTGATGACCATCAGAAGGTTTATGAATTACTGTAAGAAAGATATTTTATGTTGGAAACCTGATGTAGTTATTCTTGTTGACTTCTCTGGCTTTAATTTGAAAATCGCAAAATACGTTAAGCCTAGAGGTACTAAGGTATTCTATTATATCTCTCCAAAAGTTTGGGCTTGGAATCAAAGCAGAGCTAAAAGAATAAGAAATGTAGTCGATAGAATGTTTGTGATCATGCATTTTGAAAAGGCATTCTATAAAAAATATGACTACGATGTAGATTATGTTGGCAATCCTTTGTTTGATGCCATCAATCAATTTACACCTTCCCCTACTTTTTTAGAAGACAATAATCTTGATCCTAATAAAAAGGCCATTGCCATTCTTCCTGGAAGTAGATATCAAGAAGTCAGCTCTATCATGAACACCATGCTGACTATCATTCCTAAATATGACAGCAATGAATTCCAGTTTGTGGTAGCAGGTGTTGAGCACCTTCCTTCTGAGCTTTATGATGAAGCAAAAAAACTTGGGGTTAAAGTGATCTTCAATCAAACTTATGATTTGCTAACGAAGGCTACTTCTGCAGTAGTCACTTCAGGAACTGCAACACTTGAAACGGCTTTATTTGAAGTCCCTCAAGTGGTTTGTTACAGAACAAGTCCAGTTACTTACAGTATCATCAAAGCTTTAATCAAAGTTCGTTTTATTTCTTTGGTGAATTTAATTGCAGATAAAGAAGTGGTAAAAGAGCTTATTCAAGGTGAATTTACTACTGAAAAACTTGAGAAAGAATTGGGTTATACTTTGAATGAGAAAAGAGAAAAAATCATTCAAGATTACAAGGAGATGAAGGCTATGATCAAAACGGAAGGAACTTCTAAAAAGGCGGCTTCTCTCATGTATAAATACTTAACGGAAGGTATTCCTGAGCAGAAGTTTTAATCTCAACTCTGATTATATTGAAACAAAAAAACTCATTCCTAACTAAGATTAAGAATGAGTTTTTTATTTGAGAAGCTTTTTATTGTTTCACAACCAAATCTTCCCTGCCCTTCTTCTTGTATTTTGAAGGGATTTTAAAAGGCATTTTCTGAGCTTCTGGTTCTACTTCTATTTTTGAGAAATTCAACTCTACAGTTGTTTCCGCTTTCACTTTATCTTGATTCCCCACACCTACTTTCACCAACGAATGAAAAGGTGCTGATTGATCTGCAGTATTAACCACTGGCTTGAAAGTATCATAATCAATTGTTGCTACTTTCTTTTCCTTTTTCAAAAGCACTGCAATTTTCTCTAATTTTTGAGAAGTTCTATTCACAGAAGCAATTGACTCCAATCCTTTATCCTTTCTAGTTAAAAGAAAATCATCTTCACCCATCTTCACTCTTGAATCTTCAAAAGTAGAGGGTAAATCACCTGTAAAAATAGATTGCAACAAGTCATAATCAATACGAGTTCCTAACAACAATTCTACATCATCATAGCTTAGGGCATACGCTTCTTTTTCCATTTTCAATAAAGCAAATACACTATCTTTTGTTGCTAGAACTCTTAATCCTTCAATCTTTGCTACACGCATCGACATCCACATCTGTTTGTCTTTTTCAATACGAGTATCAACAGCGAGTTTGGTTTCCTTTCCTTTACTATTAAAGATTAATTTCCCTTTAGTAGAAAGGTAGGTATACTCTAAATTGCGTACATCTAGTTCAGAATTCTTATCACCTGAAGTGGTTGAGATATACTTAGGCTGACAACCAAACATTGCTACAATTAGCGATAAGAGTAAATATTTTTTCATGATAAATTAATTCGCTTTAAACTGAAACTTTCAATATCGCAAGTGTTAAACCGAAAGGCATCACTTGAAACATTGTAATTTACTTCACATCATAAGCCCACGACTTAAGTCGTGGGCTTATGATGTGATAAAATTTTCTTTATTCAAAAAAAGGCAACCGCACATGTACGATTGCCTTCTAATATAAGCATTATCTTCTTAGAGTTTTGCTAAAGCTTCTTCTAATGCTTTGATTTTACTCTCTGCATCTTCTTGCTTCTTCTTCTCTGTCGCAACAACTGCTTCAGGAGCGTTAGAAACAAAGCGTTCGTTCGATAATTTCTTTTGAACTGAAGCTAAGAATCCTTTAGTGTATTCTAACTCTTTCGTTAACTTTTCTTTTTCAGCTTCTACATCAATTTGATCCGCCACGTCAATGAAACATTTGTCTGACTTGTATACAAACTGAGTAGCACCTTCTACTTCTGCATCTACCATAGTCAGTGACTCAAGGTTCGCCAACTTCGTAATGATACCACCGAAACGGTCATACACTGTTGTATCTTTTGCCAATACTGACATAGGAAGTGCCACTTTAGGACCAATTTGCTTTTGGTTACGTACATTTCTCACTTGAGAAATTACTTCAAAAGCATCAGAAGCTTGTGCTAATAATTCCGTATCGAAAGATTGTACTGTTGGGTACTCTGCTACTACACAAGCCTCACCTTCTTGTCTATCCTTGATGGCATGCCAGATTTCTTCAGTTAAGAATGGCATAAATGGATGTAACAATCTTACGATTTTCTCAAAGAAGTTGATTGTTGCTTCTAAAGTAGTTTTGTCGATTGGAGAACCGTAAGCAGGCTTCACCATCTCTAAGTACCAAGAACAGAAATCATCCCATACCAATTTGTAAATTGACATCAATGAATCTGACAATCTATATTTCTCATAGTTTGCTTCTACGTCTTCCAATACTTGATTGAAACGAGACTCAAACCAATCGATAGCGATTTTATTCGCTTCAGGTTGTGCTTCTTCGCTTACCTCTAAACCTTTTACTAAACGTAAAGCGTTCCAGATTTTGTTGGCGAAGTTACGACCTTGCTCACATAATTTCTCATCAAACAATAAGTCGTTACCTGCTGCTGCTGATAATAATAAACCTACTCGTACACCATCTGCTCCGTACACTTTCATCAAGTCGATTGGATCTGGAGAGTTACCTAATGACTTCGACATTTTACGTCCTTGGTTATCACGAACAAGACCTGTTAAATAAACGTTCTTGAACGGTAATTCACCTTTCCACTCATAACCTGCAATGATCATACGTGCTACCCAGAAGAATAAGATATCTGGACCTGTTACTAAATCATCTGTTGGATAGTAGTAGTTGATTTCCTCATTTTCAGGTTGTGTAATACCATCAAATACTGAGATTGGCCATAACCAAGAAGAGAACCAAGTATCCAATACATCTTCATCTTGAGTCAATTGCTCTAAAGTGATTGAAGGATCTTTTTCTTGAGCTAAAGCTAAAGCTTCTTCAGTAGTTTCTGCTACTACATACTCACCATTTGGAAGGTAGAAAGCTGGAATTTGTTGTCCCCACCATAACTGACGAGAGATACACCAATCTTTCACATTTTCCATCCAGTGACGGTACGTGTTTTTGAACTTCGCAGGGTGTAACTGAATGTTGTCATTCATTACGTTTTCTAAAGCAGGCTTTGCAATTTCTTTCATAGAAACGAACCATTGCGTAGAAATACGAGGCTCGATTACAGCACCTGTTCTTTCAGAAGTACCTACTTTATTTTGAAGTTCTTCAACCTTCACTAAGTTACCTAGTTCTTCAAGGTCTTTTACAATCTCTTTACGAACTACGAAACGGTCTTTACCGTCATATTTAGCACCTGCTTTTGCATTTAAAGTACCATCCTCTTCGATAATGTCAATCACCTCTAAGTTATGCTTTAAGCCTAACTCGTAGTCATTGATATCGTGAGCAGGAGTTACTTTCAAACAACCTGTACCAAATTCAATATCTACATAGTCATCACCAAATACAGGAACTTCTCTCTCTGTAGTAGGAATGATTACTTTTTGACCAATTAAATGTTTGAAACGCTCATCGTTAGGGTTTACACAAACTCCAGCATCGGCAGGAATTGTTTCAGGACGAGTTGTAGCAATTGTTACAAACTCTCCTTCTTTACCAAGGATAGGATATTTCACATAATAAAGCTTCGAGTTTACCTCCTTGTGGATTACTTCCTCATCTGATAAAGCTGTTTTTCCTTGCGGATCCCAGTTTACCATACGAGCACCTCTGTATACCCAACCTTTTTTGTAAAGGTCTACGAAAACTTTGATTACGGCTTTAGAAAGCTCGTCTTCCATTGTGAAACGAGTACGGTCCCAGTCACATGAAGCACCTAACTTCTGTAATTGGTTTAAGATAATTCCACCGTATTTTTCTTTCCATTCGAAAGCATATTTCATGAACTCGTCACGAGAGATATCAGACTTGTTGATACCATGCTCTTCTTTCAACATCTTTACAACTTTAGCTTCTGTTGCAATAGATGCGTGGTCTGTACCAGGTACCCAACATGCTTCATAACCTCTCATACGAGCACGTCTAACTAATACATCTTGAATAGTATTATTCAACATGTGGCCCATATGCAACACACCAGTGACGTTCGGTGGTGGTATGACGACAGTAAACGGCTTCTTTTCAGGATTTGGCTCCGAATGGAAGTATTTATTATCTAACCAGAATTGGTACCACTTGTCCTCTATGTTTTGAGGATTGTACTTTGACGCTAGCTCCATAGCTATGATTTAATAATTACAAAAACTAAAATTATAAAGTAAATTCATGAAAACACCCATGAATTCAGATCTGCAAAGTTAAACAAAAAAGCAGATTGAAATTAAGAATTGGGTATTAATAATTTAGAAAATAACGAAGCTTATAAAGTAAGATTAATAAAGAGCTAGTTTTCAATATTTTACGAATATTAAATAAAAGTTTATTAGACTAAAAAACGAAGGTGAACACTAATTTATTCTTTATTTGATAAAGATTTATAACATATAAACTTCTTATTTTCACACTAGAAATCACCTCCGCCTCCGCCACCATCAAATCCTCCTCCGGAAGATCCGCTTCCTCCACTACTAGACCAACCTCCTCCAGAAGATCCACCAGAAGACCAGTAAGGATCTGATCCGTAAAGATCTACATGATTTTCATGAATGTATTTTAATAAAAACATCGCAGGCAACATCAATACAATCCCTGCCCAATATAAATAAAATGTATCCTTATGCTTTTCTTTTTGTCCCTCATAAGACAATCTTTCACATATCTCCAAAGACGACAATACTGCTTCCTTATAATTTGCATTTTTCAGTTTAGGGATTAAATGTTCATCAACTAATTCTTGTACTTGATCATCAGAAATTAATTCTTGAGCAGCATTAGTTGTAGCAACAAATACCGATTTGTCCTCTGTGGAAATAAGAATCAATAATCCTCTTCTTTCAAACCTATTCCCAATGCCCCAATAATTCCCAAGATTTATTGCCAAATCTTTTTTATCAAATCCACCCAAATTTTCTACAATACAAATCGCATATTCAATAGTAGACCTATTATTCACCTCTAACAGTTCATTGTTTAAGGCCACAGAATCACTATCAGATAAGACCTTTGCATAGTCATTTACTACCTTATTCCGTTTGAAGTTTTCATGTACATAATTCTTTATCTCTACATCATAACCTTTGGCATTTAATGCAATTAGAAATAAACTAAAGAATAATGTAGTTTTTAAGGAGTTGTTTGTAAGTTGAATCATTTTGCTTTAATAATTTGCTTTCAGATACTTGCAAATAAAACAAATGACTTCCTTAATCACAAGAAACACACCTCCCTGTCCCATCATAGAAATCAGCAGACCTATCGCTGTCATTTGCATTATATCTACAACAAGCGGTTGGACGTCCTGACCATCTCCCGTTTGTAATTTTATCATATTTCAATGGTACCACTATTTTTCCAGATTTAGGATCAATACATCCCATCTTACCATTTAACTGCACTTTCAACAAACCACATTCTAATCGTTCCATAAGATCATATTTCTGTCCTCCGATTAGCTCACCGCTTGGGGATGTAAATTGTTTTTTACCGTCTTTTGTTGTACTGATTGTAAATCCATCCTTTAATACTTCCACACTCACAAATTCCAACGGAATCACTGCACGCCCTGCATAATCAATCAAACCTTGTGCGCTTCTATTGGATACTAAATAAAATGCTCCTTTCTTTTTGACGGTATTGTAATCATACAACTTTTTTATCCCTACTGTAGGGTTTTTCATCACATAAGCAAAGTTGTAATTTGGAGCAATTTTTAGAGCTGTTTCGATATAAGATGCTGACTTTCTATAATCTTTTCGACCTGCATAATAGAGTCCGTACTTATAATCAAACCATGGTGAAGACGGTAACAGATCTTTTCCCATTAAGTAAAGCTTTTGAAGTTCCTTTTCCTTATTCAATTCAACATAGGTATTCCACAGAAGTTTGTAGTTTTCTAATTTATAAGGGTTCTTCAACAAAGCTCCTTTAGAACAAGTTTCAAGTGTTTTTAAATCTCTTTGTGCATAAGCTACATACCCTAGAAAAATATCTAAATCGGAGAACTTCCCTCTTTTCTGGGTGTATTTCACTGTATAATTTTTCGCTACTGAAACATTTCCTTCTATTTGAATTGCATATTGAGCTTTATATCTTAATGCAGTGGCATTGAATGGATCCAAGATCAAAGCTTTATCCAGTAAGGCATTCACTTCTTTGCTAGGCTTCTTGAAAACAAAATCATAGTCAGTATATAGTTTACCTAATTGTGCTTTTAATTCTGGTGAAGTGGGGTAAACCTCCAAACCTTTCAAAAGTGACTTTTCAGCTAAGAATAACTTATCTGCTGTTTGTGTCTGCCTATCGTAAATTTTCGTCCAAAACTTAGATTGTACCGCATATCCCTTCTCTGATATTTTCTCTAATTTATCACTATCATTCACCAATACGAGAGCTTCTTTTAATTGCCCTAAAGCTAAAAGCACCTGCAGTTTTGTTTCCCAAACACTAGGATCATCCACTTTAATACCTTCCATTTTTTGTACTAATTCCCAAGCCTTTTGGTAATAACCCATTTTTAAATAAATATTCGCTTTTCCTAAATACCCCTTTAAACCATTAGGTATGATCTTAATGATCTCCTCATTCATTTAATGCTTCCTTATAATTCTCTTCTTTGAGGTAAGTATTTACCATTGTGTTTTTAGGCTCTGTCCAAGTCGGTTTAATTTGCTCTGCTTTGGCTACTGTCTCTTTGGTTTTATCCAATTTCATTAATTTTTGGTTGATCAAAGCAATGCCATTATAGGGATAAGCTACATCAGGAGTTACCGTAAGTATTTTCTCCAAATAGGAAATCGCTAAAGGGAAGTCTTTTACATTATTTTCAACAATAATCAGGTAAGCCTGCAGAAACCATCTTCTGACATTAATCATCTCAATCAACTCTGTTTCCCCCCTGTAAAGCTTAGTAGCATAATTCAATTCATAAATTGCTTCTTTTATTTCAATGGCAGACGGAGTGATTGTTTTCCCTAAAACAAACGGCGTAATTATTTTCTGTGCTTTGTATTGTAATGCCACAGCCAATGTATTTTTAGCATCACTTCGTTCTCTTTCACTCAACGAATTATCTTTCTGAATTTTATCATACCATTCACTTGCAAAAGGAATAGGAACATCGATCTGAGCATTTACAATAGAAGAAGTACTAATTGAAGATATCACCCCTTGACTTCCACTCCATTTAAAATTCTTTCCTAGAGGATGTCGACCTGCAGGTGTAATACTTCCCTCTACCACATTGATAAAAAAGAGATTGGCATTTTCACTCAAAGCCAAAAGGTAATTATCATTTAGCTTTATGATTTTGTTTGGCTTTTCATTATTTGGCAAACGAAATTCTTTAATGGTTTTTCCATTTGAAGTGTGAATAGACCTGACTGTTGCATAATTAATTCCTAAAAGCAAATTGCCATTATTCATAAAGAACATGCTCTGTGTTTTGGATGCAGATAATTTTGAAGACGAAATAAGATTGTAATTCACATCTAGAATAGACACCTCTCCTTTTTCATTTTTTACAGCAATTCTGTCTTCTATATCATTTAATGCAATAGCTGTCACCTCACCTTTAATTCTATGTTCTTTTGCCGGTTTCTGGGTAGATGAAAAAGTATAAATATTACCCTTTGTATCTCCTGTATATACTTTCTGACGAGAGGTCATTTTGATCGCTGTAATTGATGTTTTATGGTAATTCTCTGATACTAACTCCTTTTTTCCTTCATAAATTCGAACGGTATTGCTTTTATCTGAATAAGCAAAATGATTTGAAGAGTAACCTATCAACTGAGGAAATGAAGGAAGTGTAAAAACCAATTTATCCTTTTTCTTATGATCAAAAACCTCTACTGTTCTACCATTCTTTACAACTAAGATTTTATCATCATCCACTGACACTTGTGAGACTTTACCTAACGGAACACCATCAAAAAAATTAATATTGACGTTTTCTGTGTAGGGTAAATATTTAGGGTGAAGAATCCTATTAGAATCAATTGCTTCATAAAAAGACTTCAATATAGGGGATGATATATTACTTATCTCTCCTGTCCCTCTTGAAGCTACAGTTCCTGATAATAAGTTATAGTTATCTTGTTTAACAAGGTCTAATAATTTATCATCTACGTTCATTAAGACATCACTGGCGTTACCTTTATATTGTGGCATCTGCTTAAAATCAGTATCCATACTCACTTTACCGCTTAAGTAAACTCCCAACTCTCCATGGAGAATTTTCTTATCACCACTCTGATCAGCCTCACCCATCAAACCTCTTAAAAAATAATAAGTGAAAGCACCATGACCACCACCCCACTGTGATCCCTCTTGTGACAGCTGATTAGGACCACAAGAGACATATTTATAAGTATTATTCCAGTCCTGCATCAAAGCACTTATCGTTGCATTACTATTATCCATTTTTGTAATATGTCCTGATCTACAAGCATCTGTGATCAACAGGACTTGAAACCCTTTTTTTGTGGTACTGGAGAGGATTTTTCTTTGAAGCCTAAAAATTTCAATAGCCCCTTCAATCCCCCAATCATGACCTCCTTCTTCAGGTGCAACCGCATCATTGGTGATCAAATAGGCCTCCCCATCATTATCAACATCACCATGTCCTGCAAAATAAATGATAACTAAATCGTCTTTTTCAGCACTATCAAACACCTGTTTCAACTTAGTTTTGACATTAATTGAAAAAGCCTTTTCATTTGTCAAAAGGTGAATATTTTCATTATCGATGGAAGTATGCTGTCTGAGGAATTCTGCAAAAGCTTCAGCATCATTATCGGCATATCTTAGTTGAGATTGTTCAGGATAATTGGCATACCTTGAAACTCCAATAATTAATGCTTTTATGGTGTTTTGATTATTTTTTCCATCCTGAAGCACAAGGCCTCTGGTATTTGTTTCCTGACAAAAAGAAGTGATAGAAAAAAACAGTAAGAGTAAGTTTAAGAAAAATGATTTCACTATTCGGTAGTTTGTAATGATGTAAATGTGCCTTTTGCTAATATGTGAAATAAAATGCTAGTTTTAAAGTGTTTATATCATAAGATGATCAAACTCTAACGAAAAGAAGAAGCCAACACTTTGATCTAAAAAATGCTAGCTTCTAATTATATTCTGTCCAATTTAGCTAATCGGCAATCACCCCTCTCACATTCTCAAAGGTAATTCCCAACAATTTTACTCTAGCCTCTTTACTTGCCCAGGCAATATGTGGTGAAAGTATCAACTTATCCTTCTTTTTTACTTTCATCAATGGACTGTCTAATGGAGTTGGCTCTGACATAAAAACATCTACTCCAGCACCTGCAATCTGATTCTGATCAATAGCATAAGCTAAAGCATGTTCATCCACAATCCCACCTCTTCCAACATTAACTAGAACTGTATTAGGCTTCATCATTTCAAATTCATTCATTGAAATAGCATTAAACGTTTTCTCATTTAATGGAGCATGTATAGAGATTATATCTGCCCTTTTGTAAAAGTCATCATGGCTGACTAATTCAAAACGTTCATCCCTTACCTTTCCAGATGTAGAAAAGTAAATTACTTTAGCCCCAAAAGCTGTTGCTATCTCTGCCACCCTTCTTCCGATATTCCCCATTCCAAAAATACCATATGTCTTATCCTTTAACTCATAGAAACTTTGCCCAATCCATGTAAATGAATCTGATTTGGAGTATTTCTTCGTCTTCACAAAAGAATCATATTCATGAATATGGTTTAAAAGAGATAATAACATTGCGAATGTTTGCTGTGCTACACTTTCAGATGAATAATTGACAGCATTTTTCACTTTTATTCCTAACTTTTCAGCAGCCTCTAAATCTACATTATTCATACCTGTGGCAGTGATTGCAATCAACTTTAATTGAGGATTTTCTTTCATCATTTCCCCGTCGATTACTACTTTATTCGTCACAATTACTTCTACCCCACTTATTCTTTCTTTGGTTTCTTCTGGCTTTGTTGCGTCATAAAAAATCACTTCACCTAATGACTTGAATCGATCAAGCTCTGTTTGCATATCATTACCCAATGAAGCGGCGTCTAAAAAAACTATTTTTCCCATTGTACCTTTTTTACTATATGTTTTCTACCTTGCGAAAAAATGCAAGAGTTATTCAAAATCACATAAAAATACGAAAATGAAAGTTACTACTTGGAGAAAAATACCATCAATTTGGAAAGAAATAATCGTCTTGAGTATTAAAATTCAAGAAGAAAAAACGGATAGTGAAAAAGTTATTTCTTTATTGAAGGAACATAAAGAAGCTAATAAAGTTTATGAATTACTTTTCAATGAAAAAATGCTGATTGAAGACTGGCCCAACTTTACTTTCTTTCATCGTCTTTCTCCCCTTGAAGAAATTTATTGTGCCTACCTTCCTGTAGATGATATTGACCCAATTATGTATTTCCCATTGACCAAAAAGATTCATGCTGAGTCTACTACGATCATGGCGTTAGATGCTTTGATGTTGACTTCAAGATTAGAAGAGATTTACATCGATAATACTTTTGTAGATGACATCACAGAAATAATAGATTTACCATTAAAAATTCTAAGTATTAAAGGCTGTGCAATAGAACAAACTCAACTGCAAACCGTTTTATTAAGAAACCCTTCTTGTAAAATTATCGACTAGCAGAAATGGATAAAACACCTAAAATAGTTCTATTTGACGGCATATGTAATTTATGTGACAAGAGTGTTCAATTTATTATTAAAAGAGATAAAAAGGAAGTATTCAGATTTGCTTCACTTCAATCTCCAGAAGGAATTGCACTATTAAATAAACATCACTTACCTCAAGACTACACCGACAGTATCGTACTGATAGATGGTGATAATGCTTATAAAAAAGCAGACGCCGTCTTGAAAATTGTTGCACACTTAAGCTTTCCTTGGTATTTATTTAAGATTGGGAAGTACTTTCCTGATGGTTTCACTAATTTTTGGTACGATCTTATAGCGAAATATAGGTACTCGTTTTTTGAAAAAAAAGAGGATCACTGCGACCTCATTCATCAAAAAAGAAGATATACTATAACAGAATTATAAAGGAAGCACAATATGAATACAAAATCATCGTATTAAAAATGAAGGCTTATTAGTTTTTCGCTTCCTTAAAATAACGAAATTGAACATTTTTCAAGAATGAAATTAACGACATTAAAAAAGAACCTTCTCTTTTTAGCCATATTTTTTATGTCCTCTACTTTTTCCTTTGCTCAAGAAAAGCTAACTATGGAATGGTGGAACGGACTCGATAAATATTGGAAGGGAATCTTTATGTCTCAGATTATGTGGCAAGAAGATGAAATGAATGAAGAAGGACTTGTGAGGATTCAGAACTTGACGGCAATTAATGCTTCAGGTTATGATGATTTTGGAGATGAGCGAATTATCACAAAACTTGACCCCATTGCCACATTAACCCTACTTGAAGATATAGATTTATCTTATACCAGAGTAAAAGACCTTTCGCCTTTGAAAGACATGCATCATCTTAAAAGGTTGAATTTAGCATATACAAGAGTTAGTGATCTTACTGCATTGGATCACTCTACTACAATACACGAAATTTTCCTATCTGGAACGAGAGTTAAAAGTCTTGCTCCATTAGCTAATATCCCTTTGCAGACGCTGGATCTTTTCCAAAACAAAGCGTTTGAGGATTGGGCTTCTCTGTCTGCTTTCCAAACGATGTCTTATTTATCATTGGATGAAACAAAAGTGACAGACCTTTCTTTTTTAAGCGGACTTAAAAATATGAAGGAGCTTAAGCTTTCTTATACTCAAGTAGAAGATTTAACACCTATCAAGAAAAGCAAAAGCCTGACGTTACTTCAAATCCAAAAAACAAAAGTGACGGACTTGTCCCCTATCAAGAAATTAAAAAAACTAGAACACTTGAATATCAGCAATACTGAAATCGAAGATATTTCAGCTTTAGGGAAACTAAAAAACCTCCATACTTTCTATTTCTCTGACAGTAAAGTCACTGATATTTCAGTATTAGCCAAAACAACGGGCTTGAATGAATTGACTTTTTCCAACACACCTGTAACGGACCTAAACCCACTGATTGCTCTGCCTTCATTGAGCATTTTAATCATCACAGGGTCTCAAGTCAATGACGTAAAACCTATGGAGCAAGTGAAGCCACTCACTATAATGTACTTCAGAGACTCTCAAGTGAGTCCGGAGAATGTAGACGCTTTCAAAAAGGCAAGACCTGAGGTAGAAACTGATTTCTTTTAAGAACTTCAAATACTTGTAAAAGAGACATAATAATGAGTCTTATTTCATCTTTATATCACATATCCTTAATATTTTATTGATGGTAATTTGGTAATAGATAGAAATAAGACTTTTTTTGCAGTGGATTTAATTTAACCTCTATACTCCAGTGAGTGAAGTCATAAAACACGAGTGTGGCATTGCAATGCTACGACTTAGGAAGCCGCTGTCTTATTTCATAGAGAAATATGGCACTCCTACATATGCGATCAGTAAGATGTACCTATTAATGGAAAAGCAGCGCAACCGTGGTCAAGATGGTGCAGGTATTGCGAGTATCAAACTCAATATGAAACCCGGCAATCCATTTATTGACAGAGCTCGGTCGATTGAAGCTGATCCTATCAATGACATCTTCAAAAAGGTAGGAAAAAAACTGAACAAGATAAGCAAGGACACTACCAAATATCTTGATGCAGATTATTTAAGAGAAAACATTCCTTACATGGGCGATGTTTACATGGGGCACCTCCGCTATGGTACTCATGGTAAAAACACTATTGGACATTGCCACCCCTTCATGCGTAACAACAACTGGAGAAGCAGACAGTTAATCATGGCTGGAAACTTCAACATGACCAACGTAGACGAGTTATTCAACAAGTTGGTTACTTTAGGGCAACACCCTAAGGAAAATGTTGATACGGTGACAGTAATGGAAAAAATCGGTCATTTCCTTGACATTGAAGTTCAGGATTTATTCCAACAGTACAAAGAGCAAGGTTTAGACAATATTGCTATCTCTGAGCGTATTGAAAAAGAGCTTGACCTTTCAAAAGTACTTTCTCGTTCTTGTAAAGATTTTGATGGTGGTTATGCTATCATGGGTCTTACAGGACATGGTGCTGGTTTTGTTGCAAGAGACGTAAACGGTATCCGTCCGGCATATTATTATGCTGATGATGAGATCATCGTTGTTGCATCAGAAAAAACAGCTATCAAAACAGCTTTCAATGCTGAATATGATAAGATTCAGGAAATTGGTCCTGGTAATGCTCTTATCATTGACAAGGACGCCAATTACAAGGAAGTGGAATACTTGACTCCTAAAGAAAAACTTTCGTGTAGCTTTGAAAGAATCTACTTCTCAAGAGGTACTGATCCTGCTATCTACAGCGAAAGAAAGAAACTTGGTGAGTTGCTTGTTCCAAAAGTACTTGAATCATTAAACTACGATCTTGAAAATACAGTATTCTCATACATTCCAAATACAGCTGAAACTGCATTCTTGGGTATGATGGCTGGTATTGACAAGTACTTAGTGAAAAAGCGTCTGGAAGCAGTAGAAAAAGGTGTCTCTGGAGAAGAGTTGGAACAATTAATGACTTTCAGACCTCGTCAGGAAAAATTAGTAATCAAAGACGTAAAAGCTCGTACTTTTATTGCTGATGATACTATGAGGGACGATATGGTTGCTCACGTATACGATACTACGTACGAAGTAATCAAAAAGAAAGTAGATACTCTAGTAGTTTTAGACGACTCTATTGTTCGTGGTACTACGCTTGAAAAGTCTATCATCAATATGTTAGACCGCTTAGAGCCAAAACGTATCATTGTTGTTTCTTCTGCGCCTCAAATCAGATACCCTGACTGTTACGGCATCAACATGTCGAAAATGAAGGAATTCGTTGCTTTCAGAGCAATGGTGAACTTGATGAAAAAGACAGGCAAAGAAGATTTACTGGACGAAATCTACTATCGTTCAAAATCAATCTTACGTGCTGAGGACTTTGAAGTAAACCACGTACAATCGCTTTACAATAACTTTACAGATGATGAAATCAGCAAGGAAATTGCGAACATTATCAAGTTAGATCATATTAAGGCGGATGTAGAGGTTATCTACCAATCTGTAGAGAACTTAAACGAAGCTTGTCCAAATCACTTAGGTGATTGGTACTTCACTGGTAACTTCCCAACTAAAGGGGGTATGAAAGTGGTACACACAGCTTTTGTAAATTATATGGAAGGAAAAGAAGTTAGAGCTTACTAAGCAAAACTTTTCTTCTCAACAAAAGGCTAGGATTGAAAGATCTTAGCCTTTTTGTTTTTAATTTTAAACTATGAAAGAAAGAATACTACTCCCCTCGTCAAGATATATATTAGGTTTTCAGAATAAAGAAGAAAGAATTATTCAAAGAGCCTACAACGACTTCTTCTACCCTATTTTAGAAGAAAAGGATATAGAAGATAAATATTTATTCCAGAGAGGCTTCTGTAAGGCCTTGACTCATACGCTTTATGCAAAGACCTCTAGCGAGGAAGAATTTATTGATATCATCAAGAGGCATTTCCCAAGTAATCCAGATGAGTTTGATATAGAAGAAGTAGAAATTAAATTTAAAGATGAAGACCTACTTTTACTTCAACTGCATTTTAACCAAAAACTATCTGATGAATCTATCGCTGCACGCACAGAAATGAGTGTAGATGACGCTAAAGGTAGAATCGAAAAACTTCAGAGAATGTGGGGTCAGGATATGCCACTAGAGGATTATCTATTACAGATTGAGCAAAGACAGTGGTTCAAAAGACTGACAAACAACCCAATTCCTTTACAACCAAAAGGAAAGAAAAAAAGTAGCCCCTCTGTAAAAGTTGGAGAAATAAATAAAATTGAGGAAACGATCTGGGACAAGATTAAGGGGTTCTTTTCATAATGTCGACTAGAAAAGAATTTGCATCAAAATTATTGATATAAAATTTAAAGCATCAAAAAAGCCCATCAAAACTTAATTTGATGGGCTTTTCTTATCGCTAAAAGAGAATTATTTATTCTTCTTTTTATTTTCTTGTTGTGCCTTTTGCTGTGCTTTCATTGCCTCGTCTAAACGTGCAGCAAATCCACCTGCTTTTTTATTGGCATTTTTCTTTTTATTCTCTTCCATGACGGCACGGATCTTCTCTTCGTTTACAAATTTCTTAGAAGCAATTTGCTGAACGATAGTGATACAGTTCGATACGAAGTAGTAGTACGTTAAACCAGCTGCAAAGCTGTTGAAGAAAAACAAGAAGAATACAGGTGAGATGTAAGATACCATCTGCATCTGAGGGTTTGACTGTACCTGTGACTGGTTCTGGAAGTAAGTATAACCTAACATTGAAACCGCCCAAAGTAAAGTAAATAATGACACGTGATCACCATATGCAGGAATGCTGAATGGTAAATCTAAGATCGAGTCATATGTTGACAAATCATCTGCCCATAAGAATGCTTGTCCTCTTAATTGCAAGGCATTAGGGAAGAAGTTATATAGTGCAACGAAGAAAGGCATCTGAGCCAACATAGGAATACAACCTGATAATGGGTTCGCTCCTACCTTTCTGTAAAGGCTCATCGTTTCTTGCTGAATCTTCATTTGGTCATCACCGTACTTCTCTTTTAACTCATCCATCTCTGGCTTCAACAAACGCATTTTTGCCATTGACTTGTAAGAGTTGAAAGTAAGTGGGTAAAGTACTGACTTCACCAATACCACCATAATAAAGATGATCAATCCGTAACCTAACTCAAATTCTTCTAAGAATTCGAAGATTGGAATAAAGATGTATTTTGAAAGTGGAGTAGTCCAAGCCCAACCTAAGTATACGTTATCTTCAAAACCTGTAGTTACAGCCTCACAAACACGGTAATCGTTTGGTCCGAAGTAATATCTAAGGTTCGCAGCTTGAAGCGTATTTAAAGGAATTTGGAAAGCAATATCAAAAGATTTTACGATCTCTGTATTGTTCTCTTCATAATCTGAAATCAAATTCGCTCTGTTGAATTGCTGGTCTGTGATCAATGCAACGTTAAAGAACTTTTGCTTTGCAGATACCCACGCTAACGGTTCTTGAATTGCTTCTTCTTCTTTTGAAGTTGAAGTCATTGACAAGTAATCAAAGTCGTCTTTCTTCGTGAAGTAGTTTACAGTAGTTTTCTGACGAGAAGTTTTCATATCCTTCTCTACTGCTTTCATATCTTGATGCCACACATAAGAGATATCTTGTCCTTGGATGAATGGCTGAGCACCTGAAAGGTCCAAATCATAATCCACTACATAAGAATCTTCACCTTCTAAAGAGTATGTTCTCTTAATAAGAACATTTCCTTCAGCAGTTGTAGCAATCATTTCCACTTTATCTTTAGCAATAGAAACGTTTGCAGTATAGTTTAATGTATTGATATCAATTATCCCATATTGCGTAGGTATTTTCTCTTCTACTTTGTAATGTGCAGGGTCAACTAAATGTAAAGGTTGTTTGTCGTATGTTTGGTAAGTTTTTAACAATACATCGGTAACGTGACCTCCTTTAGTATCAAAAGTGATCTTTACACTTTCATTCTCTATCGCAACTTCTTTAGATGTGCCGTTCATTACACTTCCGAACACACCAAATTTTTGCATTAATACTGAGTCACTTTCAACTTGAGCTGTTTGAAAAGTTTGATTTTCTGTTTGTCCTTCTACTACAGGAGCAGTAGTTTCTTGCGTCTGAGTAGGTTCTTCCAACGGAGTTTCCGGTTGAAAGAAAAACATGTACCCTACTAATAGTGCGGATAACAACAGAAAACCTGTCGTTTGATTCTTATCCATTTTACTCTTATTAATTTACGACATCAATAAATATTATTGATGATTTCGTTCTTTTTGTACTTAAAATGCGTGCAAAGTTACGAATTTTATTGTCTTAATCTTGAAAAAAGACAATAAAAGAATTTTAAAAAGGAAAGCCCATAGATAGAATTACCTATGGGCTTACTTTTAAACAGATTGTAATTAAGCACTTACAACCTCTTTGCTATCTTTCAAATCCTTCACTGCTTTTACAAATGCAACGAATAAAGGATGTGGATTTTCTACTGTAGACTTATACTCAGGGTGGAACTGTGCACCCACGTAATAAGGATGATCAGGAATTTCAACGATCTCTACCAAGCCTGATTTAGGGTTGATACCCGTAGCAATCATACCTGCTGCTTCATATTGCTCCAAATACTTGTTGTTAAACTCATATCTGTGTCTATGACGCTCAGAGATTTTTGAAGTTTTATACGCCTTTTGTGCTCTAGATCCTTCTTTTAATTCACAAGGATAAGCACCTAAACGCATTGTACCTCCCATTTGAGAAAGGTTTTTCTGGTCTTCCATCAAGTCGATTACCGGTTCAGTTGTCGTCTCATCCATCTCTGATGAATTAGCACTTGACAAACCAACCTTATCTCTACCGAAAGCAATTACTGCTGACTGCATACCAAGACAGATACCGAAGAAAGGAATTTTCTCTTCTCTTGCAATACTACAAGCGTTGATTTTTCCTTCCATACCTCTTTCACCAAATCCTGGAGCTACTAGAACACCGTCTAAACTTGTCAAAATCTTCACAGCTTCTTCTCTATCTAGTAGTTCTTCCGCTTTGATGTATTCCAACTGCACTTTTACTTCATTCACAGCACCTGCGTGAACAAAACCTTCTACGATTGACTTGTAAGCATCTGGCAATTCAACATACTTACCAACCAAACCTACTCTTAAAGTATCTTTTGGATTCTTTAATTTTTGAAGGAAGCTCAACCAATTATCAATATTTGGATCTTGGTAAGCTGGCAAACTTAATTTCATCAATACGATTTCATCAAGTTTTTCTTTTTGCATCAATAACGGCACATCATAGATAGTAGATGCATCACATGATTCAATTACAGCATTAAGGTCAACGTTACAGAACGATGCAATCTTACGACGCATGTCCATTGGAATATGGTGCTCAGTACGGCAAACTAAGATGTTTGGCTGTACACCTGCTTCCAATAATTGTTTTACTGAGTGCTGTGTAGGCTTTGTTTTTAATTCACCCGCAGCTCTTAAATAAGGAACTAACGTAAGGTGAATTACCATAGATCTTGAAGCTCCAAGCTCTAATCTTGCTTGACGAACGGCTTCAATAAATGGCAAGGCCTCAATGTCACCAACACAACCACCGATCTCTGTAATAACGATATCATACTCGCCATTATCAGCTACTTTGTAGAAATTGTTTTTAATTTCATCTGTGATGTGTGGAATTACTTGAACTGTTTTTCCTAAATATGCCCCTTCACGCTCTTTTGAGATAACATTGTGATAGATTCTACCCGTTGTTACATTATTTGCCTGAGAAGTAGGAACATTTAAGAAACGCTCATAGTGACCTAAATCCAAGTCAGTTTCAGCACCGTCATCCGTTACATAACACTCACCGTGCTCATAAGGATTCATAGTACCTGGATCGACATTTAGATATGGATCAAATTTCTGAATGGTTACGGAATAGCCCCTTGCCTGTAATAGTTTGCCAAGAGACGCAGAAATGATTCCTTTTCCAAGGGATGATGTCACACCACCTGTGACAAAAATAAATTTTGTTTGTGTACGAGAAGACATACTTCGAAGATTTCACATTTTGTTTGTGCAAAGCTAAAGGAGTTCTTCTCAATTAGCAAATAAAGTATGTCAATGCTTGTAACTAGATCAAAAAAGTGATCGTTGTTCTGTCTTTTCTCTAAGAATTGGGTAAATAATGTTGGGATCGAGTGACTTTTTCACCTGAGTTCCGATATAATGCCCCAGCTCCGGACATAAAATATCTTCGGGTTGATGAGCAAAAAAGTAGACTTCCTGTAAACCTTGTCGTTTGAAAGATTGAATTCTTTTCATCCAATCATCCACTCTTGAAAAATCCGTTGTGTGCATTTCGTTACCAACAAACCTCACCATAATTGTAGGAGTAGTCACTCTCATGTGAAGCACATCTCTTCTACCTGCCACATCAGTAATGATCATTGCATAGCCTTTTGCTGTCAACAACTCAGATAGTTCATCCAACTTTTGCTCATCAGTAAACCATGAAGGATGTCGAAGCTCCAATGCTAACTTCATATCATCAGGAAAGGCTTCTATAAATTTCAGCAGAGGAAGTGATTCTTTGGTTGTGAAATCAGGTGGCATTTGTAACCATGTATACCCTAATTTATCTTCAAACAACCGCATCTCTTCTGTGAATTCATAAATATCATTTTTACAGTGAAGCAATCTTTTTTTATGACTTACAGACTGCAGAAATTTCGGATTGAACTTGAAAGAATCATGAACGGTAGATTTCCATTTGATCAAGGTATCAGATTTTGGAATCCCATAATGGGTGGAGTTTAGTTCTATGGTATCAAAATGCTGACTGTAATAATGTAAAAAGGTATTGGGTGGTGCTTTATCAGGATATATTTTCCCTTTCCATTCAGAACAAGACCAAGCAGGAGCTCCAATTCTGAAATTAAATAAATTGATAAAGTTTGGATGATTGCGAAGCATCATTTTAGAATAATGATCCTGCTCCGGAAGTTTAAAATTAACTCCTGAGATATCTTTTAACCGTCCAAAATCCATACACATTTCCTTATTTTTTAGTTTGTCTGACCTTCCTTAAAGGCTTCCATTGTTTTATAATGGCACTTGCTGATCAAATCATCAATTTGGGCTTGCAATTTAGCATCCTCTTCTTCATTCTTTGAACGCAGTGCTAATAATACAAATTTATGAATTTCAGACTTATACTTTGAGGCTAAATCTAAAAATGGCAACTCAATCAAACTTTTATAAAGTGTAGTCTCTCTTCTAGAAAAGGAAATTTGGCGGGCTGTTTCCAAAAGTGTCACTGTATAAGCAGGGTATTCTTGTAATAATTGAGCGATATAGAGGTAATCATCAAAGTTTACATTTCCTGTTTCGATATAATACCTTAACTCTGATAAACCTCCAACATTAACATCACTGCTCATCATAATTTGTCTAAACTTTTCTTCTGCTTCTGTTTTGGACAAAGGTTCTTCTTGAGCGTATAAAGAGGTATTTAAAAATAAAGCGATAAACAATAAAAAGAGGTATTTCATTATATTTTAGTTGTATTTTAATCTTCTAGTACAAAGACAAAATAAAAGCTTGAGAAAATGAATGAGAAATTTTTAAAAGTACTTTAACATAAGTTAGAATAAACTACACAAAGGTTAAATATTTCTCCACATCAAGATATTTAGAAAAGTCCCATATATCCATTAAGAAATAACAGACCGTCAGCCAAATTGTTGAAGAAATTAGAATTGATACCAATAATGAGAATTTTGATTCTCTCAACCTTATACCAATCAAAATATAGGTAGGGATACCAAATAGGACCGGCGCCAGTGTCACCGCACTCCAGAAACCGTATCTTCTCCACAATACCATTACCTTCTTTAAATTTTTATTATAGCCACTTTTCCTCTTTTTAATGATAAGATTACTGATGTTCTGCCCTACAAAAATAGTGATAAGGGATGAGGTCAAAACAGAAGAAAGATTCAAGAGGATCATTTGGAAGTAATTAAGACCTATAATATTGGCAATCACAGCCCCTAGATACACTTTCCAAAGACTTAATCCAAAAATAGTTAAACAAATGAGTAGGATTCCTGTGTTCATATCAAACGTTCAGAAAAAATAAAAACAAGCTCTTATCTAAAATTATTATGACAGCACTGCAGATTTCTAATGGATCATTTACTCCTCAAATTCATCACAATCAATTTGTATTTCTTCAGCACTAAGTTTACTATTTAGTAGATTACAATAATGGTTTTCTATTTTATCTCCACTATAAAATTTACAGTTGTAGCAGGTTCTTTGAACTTGGATAATACCTTTTTGATTTAACTGGAAAATTAGTTTTGATAAAGTGTTAAATACATTAGCGAGTTCCTGTTCACCGAAAGAGGATAATTCTTTATTGAAAACATCAGCATACCCCTCTAGTTGATGAACGAGTTCTACACCTGATGAGGTCATTAATAAATTATACCTACGGTTATCTGTTGGGGAATAATCCTTTTCTAGGTATTCCTTTTTTAATAGTATTCTTACCGCATCACTGATCGTAGCTTTTGTCACATTAAACTCCTTCGCTAGGTAGCTCACATTACAAATTTCCCTTTTATGATTTGACACAAACAACAAAATCTGGATCTGAATAGGACTAATTCCAAACGTTTTGGCCTTTTCCCAAAGCAACGCTTTTAAAGCTTCTGAAAGCCTTTCTAATCCACCGAGTATTTTTGATTCGATATTCAAAACTGATAGCAATTAAAAAATTAGGATGAAGTACTAAGCCAAAAATTAATTATTGACTTAGTACTTACCATAAAGTTAGCAATCCTAATTTTATTTTACTAATTACATCCTTCCATCTCAATGATGAAATACCCTTTCTGAACAATTTCTTCTAACCATTCCGGTTTTAATGTTTCAATATGGCAAAGTTTACACTGCTTAGAGGAAAGTGAAGCTCCTTCCTGTCCTTTCATTTTCATATAAGCTTTACCATAATTGTAAATGATTTCGGCATCACTCACTTCCACTGGAGCTATTATATCAAAGTGCATGGTATTACCGTCTTTTTTTGTAACATAAGTATCCCATACATTGACCTCTCTTTGTATTATTTCTTCCATTTTTTAAGCTGTTTTAGGTTAATATTTTACTCCTTTTTATGCTAGAACTGAACATAAATTCAGATAATCTTATTGTACTTGAAAAGGCAATGATAAATTTTCTGACATTATTTCATAAACTTGATAAACACCCAACATTGGCAAATCAGAATCTGATGTATTCACCTGCATCCTCACAGACACAGCATCAAAATTGAAGTTGGTTTGATTATTTATAAAAGCCAATGGTATCACTACCGAAATAGTATTCCCATTCGTCACAACTTGATACCCTGGAGAATCCATGTACATTGGCATACCTGGGTTGGTTGGAGGTAAAATAACACTAGGATCATCCACCTCAAATTGCTTTACAGCTAACCCTCCTTCTACTCTTGGGTCATCAATCAATAAAACCCAGTGTGGATGCCAGACAACGCCATAGCCACAATCCCCTCTGTAATTCCAAACCCAACATCATTACTTTTAAGCGTTGTCGGGAAAACATAACCAAACACTGATGCACCGTCCAATTGTCCAAGTGGTGTTGGGGTTGTCCCACCAGCCAAACCCTGCACTTCCATAGACATCACAACTTGTTCTAAATCTGAATTGTAAATAGCAGAGGCTGATGTAAGATTAAAGTTGTCATCAACACCAGGTTTTAATTGAATATCATGTTCTTTTGAACATCCAATTAACCCAAACATTATCCCTAAAATTAAGACTGACAGAATATTATTATACTTTCTCATTTTACTACTTTTTAATTCTCACTTACTGAATAAGGCAAAGACAAATCGCCCGACGCAATTGAATACACATTATAGACTCCTAGCATAGGATATTGAGAATTGGAGGCATTCACTTGCATATAAACGGTTACTGCATCGAAATTAAATTGTGTTTTGTTACTCATACGATAGGCTGGAACAACCACTTTTATCGTATTTCCTTTATTGATTACCGGATACCCTGGTGAATCCATATACATTGGCATTCTAGGATTAGTTGGGGGCAAAACAACATTTTCATCATTTGGGTTGAATTGTTTGACTGCCAAACCTCCAAGTACTCTAGTATCTTGAGTCAACACTACCCAGTGTGGGTGCC
The DNA here is from genome assembly GCF_012844305.1 of Flammeovirga aprica JL-4. Classification (GTDB taxonomy): domain Bacteria; phylum Bacteroidota; class Bacteroidia; order Cytophagales; family Flammeovirgaceae; genus Flammeovirga; species Flammeovirga aprica. Next base: position 4,489 of record NZ_JABANE010000066.1, on the reverse strand, counting down.
AAATCACGCCATCATTCACATAATTTTTATCGTTATTTTCATTCCATAGTGGAGTATCATCAAAATCAGGATGAGAAGTGAACGCTAATGCTACTATACCTTCTGTACTACTAAAACCAACATCTTCAGGTCTCAATGTAGTTGGAAAAACATAACCTAAAACCGGAGCTCCATCCATTTGTCCATAAGGTTTTGGAGTTACTTCACCTGCTAAACCTTCGGTCTCCATTGTGAAAATGAGCTGTTGTAATCGACTATCGAAAACCACAGTCGCATTCGTGATTTTTAAATTTGAACTATTCTTAAATGTCGGATCTTCATTTTTCCCTTGAGAGAATACTGGTAATGTAAAAATGAAGATCAAGATTAAACTCGATAATTGTTTCATAGCGAATGTTTTTAATTAGGAATCCTAACTTAATAAAATGCAATCTTTATTTAAATTAGGATTCCTAACATTTAGTGATAAAAAAATAGACTAAGATTTCAAATCATCCAAAGATGCTCCAAAATTGATATGTAGTGTATTACCATTAGGAGTTACCAAAGCGGGCACTGAAAGCACACCAGCTTTTTCAGCATCTTCAATTCTACTACTTTCTTCACCTAGATGAACCACTTCTACCTTTTCTTTTCCTATCAGATGGATAAGGTCTTGTTCTGCGCTTACACAAACAGGACAGCCTGCATGATAAAAAATTGATTTACTCATTGTAATAATGTTTTTGAGTGTTGAGCAATATTGCTGTCACAAATATAATAAGGATTCCTAACTATTGAAATAATTTTCATAGAAATTCTAATTTTTAACAAAGCTCATGTCGAAAGAAGTTCTTTATTCTTTCTTAAAATCTAAATATGGAGTTAAATAACAAAACTAAAAGAGAAATCGATTAGTTACATTTCGAATAGAATACTAATAAAAGGGGAATTTAGTTAAAAGGGATAGCCATTTCGAAATTTATTTCTTGGGTAAGAATGCTCTTTAGAGTCAATAAAATTAGTTTTTATTCATCATTAGTCCACATTTGAATAGTGGACTAATGATAAGGAATAAGCTATTTAAAACGTTGCTTCTTTGTTTAAAGAACTTACTCTCCTTTATTTTTTGTTTCATGTACATGATCAGACAAACGCTTGCACATAGCATGAATTTCTTGAGCCATTTTTTCATCTCCAGTGGCATTGAAAATGTTTTGAGCAATGCCTCCCATTGTATCAATGTAGAAGAACTTCATCTCATCCACTGTCATTTCTTTGCCCCATAAACCAATACGCAATGTTTCCTTACGTTCGTGGTCCCATATATTCAAATCAAAAGCACGCGTTTCTTGTAGACCCGCTTGATCAGAATCGTCTGCTTTCCAGAAAATTTTCTCTGGAACGTTATTTTCATCCAATTCTACCTTTACTCTGATGTTAGACTCTTTCATTATTAAAAATATAACTTGAAGTGATTTTTATTATCCTGCAAAGTTGCATATTTTCATGGACAATTTGTAATATTTTTCATGAATTCAAGTCAATTATGTTACATCGTTTTGTAAGAATGTCGTTTAAACAAGAATGCGTTGAGGAATTTGAGAATTTATTCCTTGAAGTGAAGGGTACAATTGAGAAATTTGAGGGGTGTAAATCCGTCGAACTACTGCAAGATGCTACTGCAAAAAATCAGTTTATGACGTTTAGTATCTGGGAAAATGAAAAAGCCTTAGATAATTACCGTCAATCTGCTTTTTTCCAATCTACTTGGAAGAAAACCAAAACATTGTTCAACGATAAACCTAAGGCTTTTTCTATGTTTAAGGTAGAATAAATTATTCCCCTACGTATTCTGTACCAGCTTCTGGCGTTTCATAAATCACAACTTTACATAAAGCAGGAAGTTGTTCTTTAATCTTATTCCATACCCAAATTGAGATCACTTCTGAAGTAGGATTTTCTAATCCTTCCACTTCATTTAAGAAATTATGATCAAGTATTTTGTAGATAGGATCAACTACTGAGTCAATTTCATGAAAATCAATTACCCACTCATAAGGAAGTACTAACTCCCCATCAAAATGAAGTTCCATTTTCCATGAGTGGCCATGGATTCTTCTACAAGGGTGTCCCTCAGGCATTTGAGGCAAGAAATGCGCTGCTTCAAATGTATATGACTTGAATATTTTCATCTTTACGTATTAATTCTAATAAAAATCACGCAAAGATAAATGATCAAAAAATGACTAATGGAGGATTTTAAACACCAATTCTTTAAGATTTTCGTCATCAGAAAGTGATGCTCTAATCCCTTTTGCCTTTAAATCGGCTTCTTGAAGGTGTTCTATAATTTGTAAAACTTTAGTGTAAGAGAAGTTATTTACAGCTAATCTATAATCTTTGATAAAATAAGGGTTCACACTCAAAATCTTGGCTAATTCCTGATCTCCTTTACTGAAGTTTTCATGTAACATTAATAGCTTAGAAAAATAAGCATACAATGTACCTACAACTACTACAAATGGATTGCTTTTCGGGTTATCATTGAAATACATCACTATTCTGTTCGCTTTCAAGATATCTTTCGTACCCAAAGCATTTTGTAATTCAAAAACATTATACTCTCTGCTGATTCCAATATGTTTCGCAATCAAAGCCTCTGTAATTTCAGTAGCTTCTTTATTGTAATTCAACATCAACTTTTCTAACTCGTTTGTGATACGAACCAGATCATTACCGATATATTCAGTGATTAAGTTGACTGCACGGTCTTTGATTTTGTAGCCCTCACTCCTACAATACTGTTTTACCCAAGCAGGAATTTTATTGTCGTACATTTTTTTAGCATCCAAGAAAACGGCATTCTTCTCAATGGTTTTCTTCACGGGTGTACGGCCATCAAGTTTTTTATTTTTTAAGGCGATAACCAAGACTGTAGACGGAACAGGGTTTTCAGCATACTTGTTTAGAATATCCAAACTTGCTTTTCTTCCCAAATCAGGTAGATCCTGTCCTTCTTTGACAATGATTACCTGACGCATTGCCATCATAGGGAACCTTCTTGCACTTTCTAAAACCTGTGTCAACGTAGTGTCCTTACCATACAAAACCGTTTGGTTAAAACTTTTCTCAGCATCAGTAAGTGCATTTTTCTCTATATAAGCAGTGATTTGATCAATAAAAAAAGGCTCATCTCCCTGTAAAAAATACAGCGGCGAAAATTTGCCTGCTTTCATTTCTGTCATTATAGAATCTGCCGTAAATGCCATAAATTTTGAATGGTACGTGTTTTAGAAAAAATTGGACTGCAATTTAGAGTTTGTATTCCAAAAAGAAAAAAGTATTAAGGGGTATTCATAAAAGAATATTAGTCAACAGTCTTATCAATTCCATATCCTATAATTTTCTGCTTCATTGTTTCCCCTGTTTCTCTAAAACCATTGAATTCGGCAGGATTAATCAAAACTAAAATTTTAGATCCTGAATCTCCATCTTTCGTCTCTATAATAGGTGGATTAGCTGAGTTTTCCCACCTTAAAATCCAACGTGCAACACTATCATCATCCACACCAAAAATAGGATTGGTTTCACAGTTATCTAGCTCGAAGAAAGGATTATCCACTCTTTCTCCATTCCCAAGGGTAATCACCTCTTGAGTACCGTTTAAGCCACAATAAGGATTACCTGCCAATGAAGGTTGCGTAGTATTAAATTCATAATACACTTTTTTGATATTGAAATAATCTATAGATACTAAACCAATACCTTTTTGATAAACGGCTCTTTTTGTCTCCTCAGAATTTGTGATCGTACTTATATTATTAATTTCTAAAATCACAGCAGCATTTTCAAAAGTCTGCCCATCCACAGAATGTTCCCTTCCTAGGGTTTCAACTTTATACCTTATATCCATACCGGTTGGTGTTACGGCATCCAGACCATTATAGGTATTTTGATTAAATCTTGCTCCTTCCGTTAAAGGATTGGTTAATTTTAAATAAGGAATCGCATTTTCATACCTGATCACATGATTGTTTCTATAAGCCAAAGCCCATACAGAATCTAGCTCCCACTCCATCCCTTCACTATCTCTTTTATAGCGGTACAGTGGATAATTCTGTCCACCAAAGCCGTCATCATAAGGTGTTCCTATGATCTCTCTTAATTGATATGAAGCATTTCCTTCTTCTTTTTCCGAATCTTCTCTATCTACCTGATAATGAATATACCACCCTTCTTCAATAGGATAATAGGCCGTTCCAGACTGATAATTAGGGTCTGTAATAGTATCATTACAAGCTTGAAGTAAAAAAATGAAAAGAAAAAAGGATAAGATCTGTATTAATTTCATAATGAGTTATGCTGTTCTATTCTGCAAGATATAAAATCAAATTACATATTCATCGATGTACTTCATCAAAATCAATTCTATAATAATCAAGTAGGGTAAATATGGAATAAGTCTACGTCTATCCCATATTTATCCCTCTCACAGAACCGTGCGTAC
>NZ_JABANE010000065.1 GCF_012844305.1 Flammeovirga aprica JL-4 | reverse complement strand
TACATCACTAAATAAACTAGAAACAGGTAATAAACGCCATTGTACTCCTGTTTTAAGTTTATATAAAATTGCATTAACCACTTCTGTTAGAGATGATTTAGTCTTAAATCCTCTTTTTGCAGTTGGCAAATGCGGTATTATTTCAGATTCAATGATATCTTTGTCAAGTACGCAGTACATAATGAAGGTTGTAGGTTAATATTTATGTTTGGCGACACAAATATCTACAACCTTTTTTTTAATTGTACAAGATATTTAAAAAAGGCTGTACAGCTTCATTGTATTATAAGTAGTAACTAGAGTTGAATTATTATTTTTGATAATAACTTTGATAAGTTTTACTTTGTGGGTGTATAATTGAACTAAAAGATAAAGGAATGGCTAACAGGAATTTGATTCGATTTGATTGGGCAATGAAACGCCTTTTGAGAAATAAAGCTGATTATACTGTTTTAGAAGGTTTTCTTTCTGAATTAATGAAAGAAGATATAATAATTGAGAGTATTCTTGAAAGCGAGAGTAATCAACAAATCGAAATCGACAAATATAATAGAGTCGATATTCTTGTGAAGAATGCCAAGGGAGAACTTGTTATCATTGAGGTGCAAAACCAATTGGAATATGATTATTTCCAACGTATGATTTATGGTTCTTCTAAAGCTGTAACTGAATATATTTCTTTAGGTGAATCTTATAAACAAGTCAAAAAAGTATATTCTGTCAATATTGTCTATTTTGACCTAGGTCAAGGTGAAGATTATGTTTATCATGGGAAAACGCATTTTTTAGGTATTCATAAAAAGGATAGCTTGGAATTATCAGCAAAACAAAAAATGCTAATGGGAAGTAACGTAACACCCTCTGATTTATTTCCAGAGTATTATGTCATTAAAGTAAATCAGTTTGATGATGTGGCTCGAGATACTTTGGATGAGTGGATTTATTATTTCAAAAACAATGAAATTAAAGAAGAATTCAAGGCTAAAGGATTACTTCAAGCAAAAGAACTACTCCGTGTAGATCAACTATCTGAAGATGAACAAGCAAAATATAAATTACACCTAAAGAATTTAAGAGATGAAGCAAGCCGACTTTTTACTCTAAAAGCTGATGCAGAATTTAAATTAATTGAAGAACGAAATATTGCTATTGCAAAAGGATTAAAGAAAGACGGAGTTCCTTATGAAATAATAGCTAAAAATACAGGATTAACGATTCCTCAGATTGAATCACTTTAATCAAAAAAAATAACCCCATCATTAAAACAAAAAGATAGATTTAATGATGGGGTATGTATTATAAAACACTAAAACTCTTACTCACCAACAAATTCCCCTCTTCATCAAAAGCACTCATCTTATATTCCCCTTCAATCAACTCTTCTTCACTTTCAAAATGCCACCCCAAGAAAATATTTGAATTGCTTAATCCGTTTTGCCTCCATGAAGATTGAGTGTATGAAATCTCTCCATTCTCATCTTTAATTGGATGATCAATGCGAACCATATGCTGACAAACCTTTGGAGCCTTATCATGATTTTTCACTGTAAATCGTAAACCGATATACTGATTGATTTTCGCTGAAATTTGATCAGTTTCTTCCATCAAAACAGGTTCATTTGCTATTTTACGTTCTGTACCTTCATCAGTATTTCCTAGCATCTTATAGATACCAAAATCCACGATAACGTAATCAATGACCTTCTCTTTTAATTGATATTTCTCAATCAACATCTTCACATGTTCTTTGATTTTAGTAGAGCTACTATTTTCCAAAGAAATGATATATTGATAATACATCGGTAGATGGGCCATGATGGAAAGCATTGGGATTTTAATCTCCGTTTTTTCACTTTCTATTAATGGAACACCATTCGTTTGTTTAAATATCTGTAGATAAATATTCGGATTTAAAAGTTTGGTTTGAGATAAAAAGTACCTGAAGATAGTTACATAATCTACCTTACTTATTTCTAGTAATTCGAAGTATTCTTGAGGTGATTTTTTTAAGTCTAGAGCCAAAGCCTCCTCAGAAATACAGCCTAGTAAGTAGAGAACCCTTTTTTGTAGAGCATCTGGAAGGTGATCAAAAAGGTCTTTGATTGAAGTTTCTGAATAATCATCTTCTTGATTAAATCTCCATTTATCAATTCCATATTGACCAATTAGCTCCACCTTTTCTTTGTCCCCGCCGAAAAGTAAAAATGATTTGATACTGTTTCGCCATATCTCTTCATAATTGAATCTTATGTCAAAAGAGAGTAATTCCTTTAAATAATCTGCAGGGCAGTTTTGGTCTATAATAATACAATGTGTGTGTGCGGAATAAATATTCTCTTGATCAAACCCTTGTTGTAACAATGATAACACTCGCTCACCATAAATAGGATTGTATTCTTCTCCATTTTTTTGAAGGATAATATAACGCCACCCTTTGATCTTCCATAATTCCTCTTGAGCCTCCTTTGGGTTCAGCTCATTCTCATGTTTGACTTTGATATCTTTTAAAATGGTTTGCATAAACTCTTTATGATGTTGCCAAGCGTCCCATTTGATGTGTTCACAAAAAAGATTTTCCCCTTCAAGTCTATTCTTTAAATAGATAGGGTAGTCATTGAAAATGAATTCTTTTTGGAGTTTACGATCAAAGTATTCTACAATAGACTTTTTGTAGTTCACTTCTAAAGGTGCATCTCCAATCACCTTTTTTGCTTCAGCCAATAATTTGTTTTGAAGTCTAAAAGGTAGTCTTTGAATTCCTTTCGTAAGATTGGATTGAGTAGGTGTACACTCACATTTTATACTGAAAGCCATGTTTCTTGTACCCTGCCAAATGCACAATATTTCTTTGTACTCAATACTATCTTCAGGATTTGAAGAATGGTAAAACTGTTCCATTGCATAGCCCCAATAACCTTCTTCTGTAAGACCAAATTGGACCAATATATCGAGCATATTCAAAAACTGCTGAGGAGTGTCGTATCGATAGGGATGTTCTTTGTAAACCTTGTCTAGGAAATGCACTGTTTTTACAGGTGCAATTTGAAAGGCCGATCTCAATACAAAACGTAAAGCCTTAATTTGATGGGTTTCTTCTTCAAAAATATAATGAATAGCCACTAATAGCTTTTGTGTTTTATCCGAAAAATTATCCATCCAATCAATATGAGATTGCTCCTTAGAGATAGGACTGTCTTCCTCTATTTTCAGGTGTTTTTCTAACAATTGAGTAGTCTCAATGCCTAAGTTTTCAGACTTTAAATGGTCAATAAAATGATGGTAATCATTTGCTAAAGTTTCATATTCCAGTCTTTGTTCTTCTTGATAATAATCAGGTGTTTTCTGAACTTCTCCTTTATCAAAAATTAAATCAGAGAAAGTCATAGATCGAGTCAAATCGCTCACTACTGAATCATATAAGTGCTTTTCAATGAAATCAATAGCATCTATAGTCAACTCATCTTGATATTTCTTTTTTCTATCATTATGAACTAAATATGAGGCAAGCACTAATACTTCTACATTGCCATAACTTTTTCGTGAACGACTCTTCTTTTGATTAAATAATGATTGATTTAAAAGTGAAATTGCCTCTGGACGATTTTCTTCGATTAATAAATAACCTTTCTCCAGTTGTTCTCTTGTAACAGTACTCGAATAGCCACCAAATTCGTTTAATACAAACTCAAGTTCTGAAAACCAATGCGCTTTATATCTCGATTGAAACTCTGACTCAGAACAAATCTGATGCTTTGCTATAATTGCTTTTGTATCATTTTCAAAAGGCTTTCTATTTAACCATCTAAAAATAAGATCTAAGAGTCGAAGAGCCATTTGTTTTTCAGCGTTTTTGATGTTTCCTTTTTTTCTCCAATGAATAAAGTGTGCCTTTAATACTCGATCAAGGTCTTCATATAAATCACCATTACTATGAATGTATTCTTGCTCAAACAGTAAGATCAAATCAGCATCATGATCATCAATTTTTTGATACAGATCAATGGCTTCAACTTCAGAAAAATCAAACACCTGCTCACCCGTTTTGATGTAGTTCCAAATTTGTATTCCATTAGAAAAGGAGTCCAGAATAAAAGGTTTCCAGCATCCTTCCAAATCAGTTTTAGGTGCTCGTTTTTCTTTGATGGATTGAAGGTAGGCTACATATTCTTTGTGACTAGGTACAATAGGTTGCTGATTTATGTCTTCAATGTATTTTGTGATTTCATCAATTTCCTCTCTAGCCGATTTATGAACAAAAGTGTGCTCTAGGTACTCTTCTTCATCAAAATCATCTCCCTCTTCCGGATGATGAACCATTAGTAGTTCAATGACGATTTCTTTGATTGGATTTTTGACATAATAACGTTCATCATCAGTATGCTGTAAAAATGGGAGAGTCTTAAATCTTTCTGCTAAAGTATTCTCGAAAAAATCATAAGAGGAAGGATCATTTCTGAAATGAGTGATTAAATCAAAATTACATTCATCCTCATCAATTAAATCTCCATAGATATCAAACCCGAGCATCACTTTTCTTGCAGAACTGTTGTCACAGTAACAGTAAGCTTTAATGGTATTTGAATTAATGCTAAATTGATCACTCCATGAAGAAAGTGATTCAAGGGAATCAGGCATATGTTCATCATCCCAATAAGGAATAAAAAAGCTTCCCAACAGATAACCGTATTTTGGATAAACTGACGTAAATAGCATCAACCATTCTAAAGCAAAAGGTTCTTCACAATTGATCCACATTTCAGAAGAATCATTCGTTTCCCTTGAGAATGTTACCACATCTTCTGCCACTGATTTTACAACTTTTTCTAGCTCTGGAAATCGTAACGCATTGGCAAAGAATAGTGTCTCGGTCAACATTGAATCTTCTAAGTTTTCAGTTGCTGTACCGTACTTTGACTTTACAAGTTTATTCAATTTGGCATGCTCCGCAAATACGTCTTTTGTAATTGCTTCTGAAGGTTTGAATTGAATCACACAATAGTCGTCCCTAAATCCTCTTTTTGAAAGGACCAAGTTTGCATACTTTTTTGATGCATCGATAATGGATTCTATATCATGTGGATTATAATCTAGGACATATTTTGCCTCGTATTCTTCGTACATTTAAATAGAGTAATAAATTGAGGCGTAGAGAAATACGCCTCATGATTAGAATTTAGTTATTTGTTGGATGTCTTCTAAAAATCTCTTGATTTAATAGGTCCTACATTCCATATCCTCTTTACAGTCTTCACTAACCCTCAAACCCTGAAGTGCTTCTTCTGACATGAAAAAGCTGAAAAGTTCACTTTCATTACGAAAGAAATGGATCTCATCTAGTTCAGGTTGCCCTTCAAGAATAAAAGTATTTTCATCAGAACTATCAGATTGTAAACTGTCTTCAGAAAGGCTGAAATTCATATAGGCATGACTTACTGTATCAACAATATCTCCATCTCTATCTTCCACTTTGGCAGGGGTGAGTTCGCAACCAACATAGAAGTGGATATTCTGCTTTAGCCTTCCATAATCAAATACAAAAAGATTAATATACGGTGTGAAATTGATCAACATTTCAGGTTCACAACCAAACATTCTTTGCGTTGCATCATCATAGAAATTGGACCAGTTCTCTTGATTTATTTTGATTATTTTTCTCATTTGGATATTTAGTTTGATGTTACCACTTCTAGTTTTTCTAGGATTTCCGAACCAATAATTTCTTGTAGTTCATCTCTGATCACTTTCTTAAATATTAAATTGGAAGTTTGCTTTTCAATAGTGAAAATGAGGGTGTTTTGATGAACTTCTGTTTCCTCCGAAACAAAATAAATAGTGGGTTTTATAAGGTAATAAGGAATCGATTTACCTTCCGAAGTATTGATGACGGCAGGGATGAAGAAACACCCAAATGGATGATGTTTTCCAATTGCTTTTACTACTTTTTCAGAAGCCAAAACATAATCACAAATAATGATATCGTTAAGGTCACCTTCCGTTACTCCATAACCATCAAATTCAACAGCTTTATTTGGTACAATGGGTTGATTATTTCTTAATAATTGCTCTCCTTCCTCTATAACAATTCCTTCTGTTTTTGGACTGCAGAAAGTGTAGTAGCCATCACTTTGCTCTTCCTCATTATGATCTTGTTTAAGTTGAGTAAGCACTTCAGATTCTATCAAAAATGACTTTTCAGCGATAAGATTTCTTCGCCAATCATAGATCTTAAAACTATACTCACCAGAGATTAATTCATCAGCAGTCTCAAAAGTCCAACCTGCAAAAATTGCTTGTCCATTCTTTCCTTGTTGTGTCCATTCACTGCGTTCCGATGTTTTGATACCATCTTTTATAATTGGATGTTGAACATGTACAGTGTGATTTATAATATCTCTATCATCATTTTTGCCGACGACAAAACGAAGACCAAATGTAGTTCCTATAATAGCAACAATCTTATCAGTTTGGTTTTGAAGTTTTATTTCAGAGGCAGAATAATCGTATACCCCAAAGTCATAGAGGTTTTCACATTCTTCTACTATTGGTTCCTGTATCTTGAGTTTTTGAAGAATATGACGTGCTTTGTCTTTAATTTTTCTAGAAGAATCATCTTTAAAAAGACCTACAAGCTGTTCTGCACCTGATTGGTCTTTAAAATGATCGATCAGACTATTCTTTCTAGATTTATTCAATTCAGAAACAACATCATCCAACTCACCTCTTCTTCCAAGTTTTCCTAGATAATCACCATAAGCTTTTTCCTCCTGATCAATACAGTATTTAATCAAACGGATTTTATCAGCACCTAACGAAAAAATTCTATTGATATAGTAGGCATGTGCTTGCTCTTTTATTTCATCATCTTTAAAGTCAGGATCAATGATATCTTTGAATTTAAGTTGTCCTTCTCTAACTAACTTTTCCTTATAACCTCTTTCTAAACCATTAAACAAAATGGAGAAAGAGGCAGAAGTGCCATTCGATAATAATTTAATCAGGCGGTCTTGTTTACTTTCGTGAAGTCCCCAGAAAAACTGTTCAAAAGAATAAGACTTATAGCTGTCCACATAAGTATTGAATTTCTTGCCTTTAATTTTTGACCAGAAAAGAGGAGCAAAAGTATTGAGATTCAAATTGCCTTCTATGTAGCCTTTCATTTTAGCGACCATATCAGAAACACCTTCTTTGGAATCTTCTTTCCAGTTTAATGTGAAAAAGACATGCAGATAATCATGAAATAAACTTTCCGTTTCCTTGTCAAAATTATACTCCTCATCAGAAGCAGACAGATCACGATGGAATTGAACTACATTAATGTCATCTGCATATTTCAAGCCCTCTTTCAATTGTTCAACTCTGTAATGAAGTGTATCAAACATTGCATCGTTTTTATCCATTTTCTGGACCATTTTAAATGCATTAATCCAAGGTAAATACCTTTTGAGGTCTTTTACAGTGCCTTTTCCATAACTATTTTGAGATTTGACGATTTCAAATGCAAATATTAGAGAATCGGGAACACTTACTTCAGAGAGAGATTGGAAGAACGCTTTTTCTTTTTGAGGTGATTCAAATTCCAAATCACCATAAGAGGAAGAGGCAGTTTTAAGTATTTTATTTAATACCCAAAAAGGAGAAAGTGCCAACATCAAGTTCCAAAATCTTTTAGCTCTTGGATCATCTTTAGAGTAAGAAAGCGTTTGAGCCCAGAAAGAGAAAATTAGAACCTTTGATATATTATCATCGAATCTTAAGATGTAATAACTTTTTTGTGTTTTTGAAAAATGATGTACTCTAGCCCCATTATGCTCTTCTTCATAAGGAACAAGTGTATCATTTAACAGTGTCATCATTTCCTCTTGACTTAGTAGAGGAGTATCTACAGAAGTGATATAATTGTTGATTTTCTCTTTGGTATCTTCAGAAATAGGATCTGAAAAACGATCTCTTTCAGTAAAAATAGAAGCTACTTTTTCCCACTGAAATGCCTGTAAATATTCTTTTAGTTGTAAGGTGTGTTGATCTTCGATTCCGTTTTGCTCATCCATTTTTAGCATATAGCTGGCGAGGGCAATATCACCCGCATTATGCTTACCTAAATGATCGGTATTATAACATCCTCTTGATGTAGAAAGACAATAATCTAGTTTTTTTAATAGATCAGTATCAATTGAATCTCTATCATAAGGAGTGGAGAACTCTTCTACAATAGAGGCCATTTGTTTCACCATAAGCGGAGGTAATTTTCCATTTTCTGCATAATTTTCCTCGCTATATCGATCATAAAATTCGGCAGTGGAGAGACAATACTCTTCCTTATCTTCAATGATACGCTCACATAAATCATCCACAAAAGTAGGTTTACCCAATAACACATAGAAGACATCCAACACTCTGAGTAGTTGCTGATATCTTACTTTACCTCTATGTTCAGGAAGTGGATTGAATGCTTGAGGGATATCATCTGCGTAAAGAGATTCATCATTAAATAATGTAAGATCATCAATGATTTCTCGTAGACAATGATCCATTTCATCCACCAACCCTTTGTTTTTATTCAATGGGTTACAATCATCTTCAAGATCTACACCAGGGAGGTGATAACTTATTTTGTGATAAAGTGCAGGACTACTTTTCAATGCCAATCCCATCACATCCACTTTTTCAAATGAATTAATAAGCTCAGCATTCTCTCCATTCTCCACATACTGCCATATTTGAGCACCATTTTCTAAGGCCATTACAAACGCCCTAAAATCCATAATACCTTCACCAGGAGTATAGGTATCTTTGTCAGTATATTGTCTTGCCTCTTTTTCTAGTTCTCCCTCACCATCTAATCGCATTAATGGCTGATCAGTACTGTTGGCAATGGCATTGTAAAGGTCTGTTGCCTCGTTTTCTATTGTATCAGAAATAAAGAATTCGGAGATAAATTCGTTCTCCTCATCGTGGATAGCATCTATACTTGCATTTAATGTATAATAAAGGCTTAATACGGGATTTTCACTATTATCTTCCCCTTTATAATACAACATAGGTTCATCTAATAACCTCTCTTTTATACTTTCTTTGAACCAAGTATATTCTTCTTGGTTTTCTTTTAAGAAATCAAATAAAGTAGGATTTTCATCTTGTGGGAGATTGCCATGATAATACCCTATTCTCATCATTCCAGCCCTGAAATTAGGGTTGTCACAATACAAATAGGCTTTGATTAATGGACGAGTCCAGCCGTGTTGTTTCACTAATTCAAAGAGGTAGCAATCATAGTCACATGTATAACGTTCATCCCAATATGGAATAAGGTATTGTGCCAAAATATATGCATAATTGAGATCATGACAAGCTAAAATATACAAGGCAACAGCACCATAAGCATTGGCATTGTAGGTCCACATTGACTCACTATTGTTATAATGACGGCTGATTTCTGCAATTCCTTTTGCTGTTTTTATTACCTCTTCTTTGAGTTCTTCGTGTTCCAAAGCAAGAGAAAACAATAGAGGTTCAGAGAGGAGTGAAGCTTCAAAATCATCTCTATATGAATCTTCTTGTTTCATTTGATCAAAAGAAGGACTTCGTACAGCAAATGCTTTTTTGAAGGTTTCAAAATCTTTTATATCTGATGTTTTCAGGTTTCTTGGTTCATCGCCAGAGTTTTCCATAAATTTCACATCCATTTCCATGTGAAATCCTTTATTCGAGATAGCCGTTCGGTTATTTAGTACTACTTGATATTTCTGTAGAGCATTTTTGATTGATGCAACGTTATCTTTCTGTAGGTAGATAACTTGGTTTTTGGTGTATTCTCCCACTGTAATTTATTTTTCAGATGTTATTTATTTAATGTGAGAGTGAATTTATACTGTTATCTACGGTAGTGAAATTATAATTGATAAGTGTATTTCAAAAATTGATAAGTGCATAATCACTTTATAACATTGTAAACGGTATAGTGTAATGTCAATAACTCATAACATATTTTTTAATGAAAAATTAGGCACGGATATTCGTTTCTTAAATACCATGAACTAGGGAAAAGATTGAAGAGATAAATGCTATATGAAGATTTTTTTAACTGTACTGCACTTATTTTTTGTATTGAGTTTATCGGCACAAACCTTAAGTGATTCTCAATTTGAAGCACTAAATGATAGTATAAGAAAAGGGGTAGCGAATGAAGATATAATTCGCAAGATTGACAGTTTATTTCAAATCAAAGAAAACACAGAACAAGATCAGGCTAGATTACATTATTTGAAGGGAATCTATAATATGGGTTTTGATAAAAATGAAGAAGTACTTTTTCATTTGAAAAAAGCCTTAACCTATTTCATTGATGCTGGCGACTTGACTTTTGAGGCACGTATTCGCTTGACTTTGTCAAGAATATATGCCGATGATAACCTTTTTGTAGAATCAAGTAAAGAATTGTTCAAAGCAAAGAATAATGCAATTAAGGTAAATGATAATGAGCTGACTGCTAAGATCATTGAGAGTCTAGCACATTTATATTATAAAAATGGAGATGTTGATCAATCATTAATAGAGTTAGAAAAAGTTATTCCTTATTATGTTGAATTTGATGATAGCGTAAAGCTTTCTAGGCTTTTTAATAATCTTGCTGTATTGTATAAAAATCAAGGTTCTTATCAGAAAGCAATTGCTCATAATATCAGATCAATGGAATATGGAGTTTCTTACAATAACAAATGGGAAGTTTCACAATCTTATAATAACATTGGGACCAACTACCTCAATCTCTTCTTGGAGACGGATAGTTTGTATTATGCTGACATTGCAATTTGGTATTACAATAAATCAGCTAACTTAAAAAAGTTATATCCTCATAAGTGGAATAATGCCTTAACAAATCTAGAAGAGGTGTACAATGCAATGGGAGAAGGAGACCTTGCGGAAAAGTATGATAAAGAACTGCTCAAGCATACATATAATGATCCGAAATACATGAAGGTGATTTATGGTAAGAGTTTGAAGTATGCTATAAAAAGCAAGCAAACCCAAAAGGCATTAATGTATTATGCTAAGTTGGATTCAGTGGAGGAAATTCTGAAAGAAAAGATTTCTTATGATTTTCAACAAATGCTTAGCACACAAGATCTGCTTTATGAAACAGAAAGGGAGAAAGAAAGAATTAAGCTAGAAGAGGAGGAGAAAAGGCTCGCTTCTGAAAGGGAATCAGAGAGAGTAATCTTAACGCTAACGGGGATCACTGTGATTGTTGTAATCTTATTTTTACTGTTTTTACTGTATTATAAAAATAGTAAACACAAAAATGAACAAGAACGTACGCATCTGAAAAATACAATTTTAAGAAATCAGATGAACCCACATTTTATTTTCAATGTACTTACTGCAATACAAAATACATTGTTTGATAATGACCCTTTGACCACTTCTTCATATATCTCACGTTTTTCAAAGTTGATCCGACAAAACTTCGATCTAACACATAAAGAAAAAGTAAGTTTGTCAGAAGATTTAAGTGCATTGACCAATTATATAGAAACTCAACGTATTCGTTTTGGACATAAATTTAATTATAGAATCTCAGTAGAAGAGCAAGTGGATTTGGAGCATTCAGAAATACCTCCGATGATGCTACAGCCACTTTGTGAAAATGCCATTGAACACGGGCTTCGTAAAATCAAGAAAGATGGATTTTTAGAAGTGAAAGTGACTAAAAATGAGGAGAAATTAAATTTTGAAGTCATTGATAATGGCATTGGTCTTCAAGGCGTTTCCGAAGATAAAAAAGAACATTCACTTTCTGTATTAAAAGCTCGATTGGCGATTATGGGTCATGGCGATGAGCATACACTTTCAATTAATAATAGAGATGACAGCACTGGAGCTGTTGTCAGCTTTTCACTCACACTAAACTAAAGGACATGTATAAAATAGTAATAATAGAAGATGAGTTCAACGCTCAAGAGGCATTAAGTAAGATGCTCAAATTGCTTTTTAGATCCATTGAAATAGTAGGTGCTTTTCCTTCCATTCAAGAGGGGGTTCATTTCTTAAATCGAAATAAGGAGGTTGATCTTATCTTTTTGGATGTAGAGTTAGAGGATGGAAATAGTTTTGAGCTCTTGCGTCAATTATCTTCTGTAGATTTTAAAATCATTTTTACCACTGGCCTAGAAAATTATGCTATTGATGCTATTAAACATAATGCCGTTGATTACCTGTTAAAACCCATCGATCCGAATGAGTTGAAAGTTGCTGTCGATAAAGCATTTACTCAAATAGAGGAAAAGAAAAAAGCGACTGCTATCATCTCACAGTTTGAGGAAGAACAGAAGGAAAAAGAACAAAAAATTATCGTTAAAACAGCTGATAATACCCATTTTATTGAAGTTAATTCTATTATACTTTTTGAATCTGAAGGGGCTTATACCAAGATTGTCTGTCAAGATCAGACCATACTAGCCTCAAAGCATTTAAAGTATTTTGAGAACATAGAAGAGTTACATTCATTTATTAGAGTGCATCATTCTTTCTTAATCAATCCTTCTCATGTGATCAATATTTCCAAAACAGGAATAGTATTGACGGATGGTTACTCAGCAAAAGTTTCTACTAGAAAATACTCTCAGGTTATACATCAATTGAAGGAGGTTTAATCCAATTTAACCCGTTATAAGAATACAAAGTTGATCATTTATTAAATATAATTCCACATTTATCAATTGCTTTTGTGTCGCAATGATCAGTCCTTCTATTTAGTGTTATCAATTTATCAACTACACTAAATTTATGGTCAAGCGATACATTTTTCTTTTAATTTCTTGCCTTTGGGCTTTATCATCAAATGCTCAAAAAATGGAGAATCCTTTATTAGAGAATATCCCTTCTGAAGGTATATCTTCTCTCCTTTATTTTGATGCAGATCGATTGTCAGAATGTGGATATATCAAAGATATCTTATCACGTCAATTCAGAAGAGACGCTTTCAAAATCACACTTGAGGGGTGTTTGGTGACTCAGGAAATAGATAATTATAATGTTGTTACTTTACGTTTTATACTCGACGATAAGATTAGTTTCGACTCTCTAAAATCAATGATTAATCGCACTAATTACTCAATAGTGAAGGATAAAGGTGATGTTATTTACATGGAAGGTGAAAAATATCAAAAACGTTATTGTTATGTTTTGGAGGGTGAAAAGTATCATACTGTAAAAGCATTTTGGCGTGAAGGTTTTATAGACCCCAAAGATGAAAAAGCTTACAATGAGAATTTAGCCAATTTAGAAAAATACCTACTGTCTTATGATAGATTTTACGCGATTGAAGATTCATTAAAAGATCAAGATGTTCAGAAAAAGGATTCGTTTTTTAATCGTCTAATGAAAGCAGACGAAAAGCGAACTAGAAAGAATAAGGCCTATGATGAGGTGGTTTCAATTCCCAATGAGATGATTGGACTTCCTTTTATTCTTCATATGAATGAAAGAAGTGGTGATGTTATTTATAAACTTATAGGGAAAAAGAAATCAGTTTTTGAATATATCACTAACTCAAATTCCGAACAGATAATAGACCATATCCAAAAGCTTCTATTGGTCAAAATGTCTCAAAATGATTGGTTTGGAGGAGATTTTGGTAAAGACCAATTACAGGTCACTACCTTAACACCTGCTATTGGACAAACTGAAACTACAAAACTAGACCAAGACCTAATGCAGTATATGCCTTCAGAATGTACAAGTTTTATGAATTATACCCTTGATCTTGAGATGTACAGAGAAAAAGTAATCAAGAGTAGAAATCTTAAAGATCATTCTGTAGGGAAGTTAAAACTAGGGTTGTTAGCCATGGATGAGGATCTTTTTAATTTTTTCAAAAGTGGAATGTTGTCATTAAATAAAACATCAATTCACAATGATAGAAACTATGACTTAAAGATCGTTTTTAAAATGCCTAATCCAACAAAAGGAGAATATTTGTTAGAAATACTGGAACATGATTTTGAGATACTC
The DNA here is from genome assembly GCF_012844305.1 of Flammeovirga aprica JL-4. Taxonomy (GTDB): domain Bacteria; phylum Bacteroidota; class Bacteroidia; order Cytophagales; family Flammeovirgaceae; genus Flammeovirga; species Flammeovirga aprica. The sequence continues at coordinate 36,149 of NZ_JABANE010000065.1, read as the reverse complement.
CAAAAAATAGAAGAAAATACTTATTCAGTCAAGCATCCAATTTTTGATGATAAAACGACCTATCTTGTGATAGAAAATAATATTTGGATTTTGGGAACCTATTCAATTGAAGAATTGAAAAAGAAAAACGAAAATGTATTGGTGAAATACCCGGAACTAGGAGGAGAGAAGACTTCAATGGTGACTAAGATCCAAAAAGGATTGATAGATACTTATTCAATATTTGATGATATTATTTCAAAATCAGAATACATGGATGATGGCATGATACGTAATGTCACTACATTCAAAATAAGAAAAGACCTTTAAAATAGCGATCAGGCATAAACCACTTTTTGTGATAAAACATCAAGTGGTTTTTATTTTTCTTGGGTTGTTTTTCCTCAGAAATCAAAAGGCAGTATCAATTATTAATTATACCTCTGCATTTATCAATTGTTTTTGGGAACAAATAAATAGACAGCCAAATTTGTGTCATCATTAAATACTAAAAACAAGTTTACTACTAAATATAAATTATGATCAAGAAATACTTTTTATTGATATTTTTTTTCATTTCAACTTTAAATATTAACGCAAGAAACCAACCCAATCAGCTTTTAGAAAATATACCATCAGAAGGCTTGTCATTCTTATTTTATTATGATGCGGAAAGACTAGCTGAAAGAGAATACCTACAGGATGTGTTAGCTTCAGATCTTAAAGAGGTTTTTGAGATCAGCAAAGAGGCAGTGGTTTATACACAGGATATTGATGCCTATTTTGGATTGACGGTAAGGTTTAAATTAAATGACGGAGTAGGTTTTAATAAAATCGAGGACATCATTGATCAGTCTAAATTTGAAATAAGTAGTGTTAAAGGAAATTTTATTTACATAAAAGAGGTCGAAGATAAAGTACGTTTTGGATATGTGATGAATGGTAAAGACTATCTCATCGTAAAGATTTTTTTCCAAAAGACAATGATTGATAAAAAACATCAAGAACAGTTTCAAGAAGTTTTGAGCGATTATCAATTCGATAAAATCAGTTATGAACAGTATAATGTGTTGAGGGATTCTCTTAATAAATTAGATGAAAAGAATATTGCTTCTTATTTCGAAAAATTAATAGCGAGTGATGAGAAAGCAATCCTCTCTGATAAAGCACTGAAGAATAAAACCGAGATTCCAGCGGATATCAATGGGATGCCTTTTATCCTTTACTTCAATGAAAAAAGCTTTTTCTCTCTGGCTCATATCTTTGGTTATAGAACGTCAGTAATGGATTTTATTTTGAAGGGATCACATAATAAAATGTCTGAAATGCTGAGTGATATTCAGAAGATGCAGTGGAATGAATCGACATGGTATGGTGGAGAATTTGGAGAAAAGAAAGCAGAGGTGATTAGTGTGATGACTTCAAAAGAAGAAGCTCAAAATATTGGGATTGACCAAACATTATTACAATATATGCCTGAACAAGTGACAAGTTTCATGGCGTATGGTGTAGACATGGAAGTAATGAAAAATCAGATCATTGACCATATCAGCTATGAACATGAGGAGGTCCTTACTCAAATGAAATTAGGTCTTTTGCTGATGGATGATGATTTTATGAACTTTTTTCAAAGTGGTTTCCTTGCAGTAGATGCGAAGCCTGAGCATAATTCAGAAGATTTTAATTTGAAGATGGCTTTTAGAATGCCTAATGAGAAAAAGGGGAAGCAATTTTTAAGATTGTTTATGCAACTTGGTTACATAGAGAAAATAGAAGAGAAGGAAGAAAACTATAGAATTACCCATCGTGATTTTAGAGATAAAGCTTATTTGGTACTTGATGGTGATGTCTGGATTTTAGGAACACAATCGCCAAAAGAATTAAGACAGAAGAGTAAGAAAATGTTGAAGCAATATCCTGAAATGGGTAAAAGTAAAACGGCATTAGTTTCTAAAATTCAAAGTGACATTTTTGGCCGAGAATCTAAGCTAGGAGAAATTTATTCTATTTCAGAATATATCGATAAAAAGACAATGAAAAATACGATTTCCATTGAATTCAAAACAAAAGAAATATAGTGTGTATACTCTGCTATATCAATTACCTAATCTTATTAGCCCATTAACATAAACTACAGAAGCCACCCTATTTTTGAGGTGGCTTCTTGTTTTTATAAAAGAGTATTGAAATTTATTGAAGTACAATATCATTTTCTGAAGCCCAAGTTTTAATGTCATTTTTCTGTATTGCGGACGCCATCATATCAGGAAATAAATCTGGGGTGCAGGCAAATACAGGAATGTTGTTATTGGCAAAGAATGTGGCGTTTTGTTTATCGTACCAAGGAGTGCCATTGTCATCTAAAGCTAAAAGACAAATCACTTGAACGCCTGATTCTACTAAGGATAAGGCACGCTTTTTCATTTGTTGCAGATCTCCACCCTCACATAAGTCAGTGACTAGAACCAAAATTGTATCATCAGGTTTTTCGACTAATGTTTCACAGTATTGAAGTGCTTTATTGATGTCTGTTCCTCCACCTAATTGCACGCCAAAGAGCAAATCAACAGGGTCTTCTAATTCTTCAGTCAAGTCAGCAATCTGAGTGTCGAATACCACCATTTTGGTTTTTACATTGGGAAGAGAAGCCATCACAGCTCCGAAAATGCCAGAGTAAATCACAGATTCACCCATTGAACCACTTTGGTCAAGGCATAAAATGATGTCTTTTAATGAGCGTTTTGATTTCTTCCCATAACCTACTTTCACTTCAGGGATGATCGTTTTGTATTCCGGCTGATAGTGCTTCAAGTTCTTTTTGATAGTGGCCGACCAGTTGATTTCATTGTGTCTCGGTCTGAAACTTCTGGCACTTTTATCCAAAGCTCCTGATAAACTAGCAATGGTCTTCTGTTCCAATTTATCCATCAACTCATCGACTACTTTTTTGACCACCATTCTTGCGGTTTCTTTGGTTTTTTCAGGAATCAATTTGCCCATTTCCATTAAGGAAGCCACCAAATGAACATCAGCTTCTGCTTTTTCCAAAATCTCAGGTTCCATGATCATTTTTTCTTTCAGACGCTCATTTTTCATCGCATCTGCTTGCATGACATTCACCACAGACTGAGGGAAATATTTTCGGATATCACCCAACCACCTCGCAATAGAAGGAGTACCTTTTCCTCTACCTCCTTTACGGCTTTTCTTTTTTTCATCAGGACCATAATCAAAACTTCCTTTACGTTCAAATTCATACAACGCACTCAAAGTTTGATCTAATTCAGTAAGTTCTTCAGATAATTGGTGACCTGTGCCATCAGCATCTTCACCCCCTAACATCAATCTCCATCTTTCCAAGTTCTGTTGCTTGCTTTCGGGAGTTTCAATTTCTATATCATTATTTTGGTTCATGTTTTTCAATTTAAATTCCCATCAATTCACTTAACACTGGAATGATTTGACTTGCTCTTTCTGTATCAAAATCACTGTCTTCATTATTGTCAGTAAATGAATCAGAAGTGACTAAACCTCTTTTGGCTTTTTGACCTATTTGTAGACGGTCTTCCGGTTCAAATTGAGAAAAGGCTCTTCTTAACATCGGCAACATTTCAATAAAAATGTCTTTTGTCAAAGACCCTACCCAAGTATAAAGCAAGTTCCATAAGTGGTTGTCGTAAATAAGAATACTGGCATTGCCTCTTAAAAAACCTTCAATCCAAGACGCTACTTCTTGTGGAGGATTTCCTACAGATAAATTGGTGGAAATCTCTTTTTCAGTCACTTCTTGTGTGAGGAATTGAGCATCTGAGAGCAAACGGCAAGTACAACCTCTGATAATAGCATGAACTCCAGATGATTGCATTACTTTGTGCAATGCCTGATACCACTGTGCCGTTAATTCTTTATCTTGATAGATTCTTACTGCATTATTGACATCTAAAATCAATTGGAACATCTTATTGGAATTCTCCTCATCCAATTGATAACAAGCATTCGGCAGGTTGATGTAAACTTTGATTAATAGATTATCAACGATATTACTCAACACCGTCAAGTCTGATTTTCTCACATTGCCATATCTGCTTAGATCCACTAACTGTGGTAAGGCAGACATCAAATCTTTGACATCAGAAGAAATAGCGGAAAGCTCATTGATGCGATCCAGTATAAATTCAATGGCTTTGAAAAGTTCAGCAGGTATACAAGCCTTGAGTAATGAAGCCGCATTGGAAATTTCATTGATCTGTTTGCCGTCTTCAATCACTTTACTTTGAGTGGCTGTTTCAATCGAATTGCCTAAGTAAGCATGCTCAATGATTTTGACCATGATCTCTGGCTCCCAGTTCAGTAACCATAATTCCTTAAAAGTACCCTTTGATGTGGCATGCGTTTTTTTGGCCCAAGGGACTTCCAGTAATTCTAAGCGGTGGAAAAAGATACTTTTTTTCAGATCATTTTCTTTACGGAGATCAAGTTTTACTTCTTTGGCAAGCGTATTTAATTTCAGTCTGAATTTCTTTACCCACTTCTCAAAATCCTCTTGTAATGGAACTTTAGGAACTGAATCTGGAACTTCACCAATTTTCTCAGCGAGCACTAATTTTTCCTTTATCAATTCCATTTTGATTTCATCTCCCATGCACATGACAGACAAAACCGCTTCATCTAAAGTTTGTTTATTGACAAAAGAGTGCCCTCTTAAAGTAGCCAATGCCACAGCAAGTTTGTAAGCTTCCATGATATGTGCAGTAGACATATCGATATCTTTCTTACGGTAGGTGTTTGCCACTTTTGTTAGCCAACTGATTTCAACATCCTTCTTGGTTTTCCATTGATGTTCGTACCACCCAGGCGATGTAATGCCTGCCCCGTATCCCGAAGCATAGCTCAATCTTGAGTTGGTCCATGGAATCCAAGTAGCTGAAATTTTTAGCTTACGTTTAGGAACCGTTTTTAATATTTTGTTGTCCTTTTTAGAATCAGAGAAATCGTCTTTTAAAGCAGGTCCGTGCCATGCACCACACACAATAGCAATTGTGTGGTGCATTTCATTTTTTGCTTCGCGAATAATATTTCGCATATAAGCCTCACGGATTTCATTTTCAGCTTCCATTGTAGAGGGAATACCTTCTTCACGCAATGCCTCCATGGCATACATTACTGCCTCAAAATGCTCTTCAGAAGAACCGGAGTTTTGCTCAAACTGTTGGTCCCACCATTCTTCCGAATTAGAATATCCAGCCGCATTGGCTAAATACCCCAAAGGGTCAGTGATGGGTGCTTTTGGTTCCTCCTCAAGTACATCTTCCAATTCGCTCTCCTCCAATTTTTTGAGCAGTTCTTCTTCTTTCTTTTTCTGCATCAAAAAAGAAGCTGCTGCAGGTAGATCCATTGCTCTTACCTCCACATTATTTTGTTGTCCATAATTTATGGTAACCCATTCTGGAGAGTAAGAAGCAAAAGGATAAAAGCTTGATTGTTTGGGGTCCGTAGTGTTGTACACCAACAAGGCCAATGGCGGTTTGAATGTTTTTTGATCCACCATTTTAAAAAGTTCACTCACTTCAGGAGGACCTTCAACTAGAATAAGGTCGGGTTGAAGTCTTTCTAACTCCTTTTGTACTTGTTTGGCAGAACCAACACCATGATGTCTTATACCTAAAATATGAACGCTCATAAATTATGCTTCTAATAGTTCTTGGATATCAGCAAGTACTTCTGAATAAAATACTGCTGGAACATCTTTTAATGTAAATTGTTTTTTTCCGTCTCCTGAAGAGCAAGAGTAGAAATGACGACCTTCAGGTCCAAAATAAATGGTTTCAACAGTAGCTTCTTCCTCACCCATATAGAACATTGCAGGACCTTCAATATACGGGTAAGCAGCAATTCCTTTTGTATGGTGAATTTTCTTAAATTCAGCACTACCTCCATCAGAAGCCTCTTTTCTCCAGCTTCTTCTCTCTAAGAAAGTGCCTACAAAAGAAGCTCCTCTTGGTACTTTTTGACCTTTAAATCGATCTGTTTTATTGCTTTCTAATTCCTCCTGTGTAGGGTGAATTATTTTTCTTTCAAGAATTGGGAAAACGGTTTTAATATCATTGTCATACACTACTTGTTTCCAAGCTTGTAATTGCTCTTCTGATAAGTAAATAGGGTGGAGGATACCAATAAAGTATTCTTCTTCTAATTCCACTTCATCACCTTCCGCATTGTAAAAACACATATCTTCATCACAATAAAAACTCTCTTGTAATGCTCCTTTTTCATCAAATGCTCCCCAAATCAATTGGCTGGCGTAGACAAATAAAATTGGGTTATTGAAAAAGAAAGATTGCCACTCTTCATTTTTCCATCTTCTTTCCTCAACAAGGTACCGTTCCAAACGAAGCGTTTGCCCCTTTGTAGCCTCTCTGATTCCTTTCTCAATCTCTTTTAGCTCTTTCTTGATTTCAGCAGAGATACCTTTTGGCATTGATTTACGCATCTTATTGTCTTCATTCAAATAGTTTAATTTGAAATCGGAATTAATAAATGCTCTATATTCTTCACCTTCTACCTCGAAGGTTTTAAAGTTATCTTCAAAATCAAAGTTCGGAATGATACGATCTGCTAAATCATCAAGCGTAATATCTAACTCATTTGCAGCAGCTACTAAAGAAGTTTTTGCCACTTCAGCTAAAGAAGGTTTTTTGTTCATATACTTGCGATACACTTGGTCAATCATTCTTAAAGCTTTATCAGTGCCAACCATAGCAAGTGCTCCTAAAATATATTCGCACATTTTCATTCTTGTGTCACGCATGCTTTGATTGAAAAGTGATATCAATTGTGCAGTAACCTGATCGTCTCCTAATAAGCCAGCCAATGTTAGATAATACTTGATTTTAGTATCTGCATTCGAATCCTTAAAAGTCTGAATTAATGTTTTCGCAAACTTATCCGCTTTTTGAAGGTCAATGAGCTGTAATAATTGTTTTGCTTCAATGTCAGAATTGATTCCTTTTGCTCTTTTCATTCTATAGAAAAGAAAACGAACCGCTTTTTCATCAAGTTCTGAACCGTCTTTATAATAGAGTTTAGGCAACGAGCTTTCGTCTAATTTTTTCTCACCCCATTTCGAGAGTTTCTTACGTAAAGCAGCTGCCTCAATCATTGCTTCTACTTTTTCTTTTGTAAAGGCCTTTTCAAAACGGATATGATGGATTTTTTGAAGAATACTATCTCTTGAATCATCATTCCCTTCTAGCTCTACAATTTCAGCTAAAGCAATTAATGATTTTTCTCCTTCTAGTTTATTTAAAACCTGAACAGCAATGGCTCTCTCTTTGGCTTTTTTACTTTTTGTCAATTCTAAACACCTCGAAATGCCCGCATCCGATTTACTGATTAAACCGCAAATCGCATCTTTAGGGTCTTTTAATGTGCATTTAAAAGCGAAGTCAAATAATTCATCAACGCATTCGTCTAAATTTGATTGTAGAAATGCTTCTGTCAGGCTTTCAAAATAAAAGCGACTCTCCTTATACGTTTGTTTGTCTTTTTTCAATCCTAAAATGAGAAGAGGTTGCATCTCTTCTTTATAATTTTTTTCTAGGAAGTCAAAATGATGTGATAGGAGGTAAGGTGATTCAACAAAGAACGTTGAGATTCTTTCAAATGCAGCCTCCTTATCCTGCTTCACTAAGTAATTAAAATAGGCTTCACTGATATATGGTTCTCTCTTATGAGCAAAAATCTCTTCTTTACGGCGAAGTTCTCCTTTTATGAATGTTGTTTCTAAATATCTTTCACCACATTGTTTTATCTCTTCATTATACTTTTCTTCTGCTTCATTGAATAACAAATACATTGTAAGCTGTTCAGCAATAGTTGATTTATTATCATCCATCAAGTGTTGTATAATGGTTTCTATGTACCCTTCTGTATCAAGTTTGATGAAGAATTTTAAGGCATCAAAATCAATATTCTTATTTCTGTAATTTTCATTTTCGATCGTAAGCCCTACAAAACCCTTTTCAAATACGTCTTTAAAATAAGCACGTAAGAAATAGATTAGTTCTAATTTATGTTCTCTAAATTCACTATAGTAAGCATCTTTCCCAATTAAAAAGTCAAATAGTTTATTAGTAGGAGTATTAGCTAAATAAGTTTTTAAAACTTGTCCAAATTTGGTTAAAGAAAGCTCTTGACCTTTGTCAACTAAAGTTGAGAACTCTCTACGATAAGTATATTGATATAAGAAATCATCATTAAATTGTTCGTAGATAAAATTAAATATATCTTTTTCACTATATCCTAATTCAATAATAAAATTAAAATTTTCAATTGCTTCCTTCGTCTCCAAATACTCCACATTTCGTTTTAAAAATACTTCAACTGCATCAGTTAAATAATACTTATCTGCTACAGTTTTTTCTAGGAGAGAAGCTAAAAATTGACGTTGATTCAAGACCCATGATAGCTCTGAATTAGTAAAGGCTTCATGAATTACTTTTGATAAGAAAGAGCGTGTTTCTGAAAGATAGCTTTTATTCACTTTATCCAGAAAAGCTGTATTTACCTTTTCGTTTTTAGGAATAAATGTAGCTAGTTCCCGGATAGTTTCCGCTTCCAAAGCTCTTGATTCATCATCTCTGCTATAGTAATAATCTTCGCTATTTAGACGAGTAATCACCTTATCTGTAAATTGATTTAAATTATGATTGATTTCAATAGTACTCATGATAATAATAGGTTTTTAGTTTAATATTTAATGGTTTAGTTTTAGAAGGATAGTTCTTTACAAGCTCTATAGATATCGCTCCACTCTTTTCTTGGTTTTACAATCACCTCAAGATACTCATTCCATACCGTGGCATCTTGAACAGGATCTTTGACAATGGCACCGATCAAGCCTGAAGCAATGTCGTGAGCATTTAAAGTACCATCACCAAAATGAGCGGCAAGTGATAAGCCATTGTTAACTACAGAGATAGCTTCAGCTGTACTGACTGTACTTGTAGGCGTTTTGATTTTAGTACGTCCATCTTCTGTAACACCATTACGAAGCTCTCTGAAAATGCTTACCACTCTTTGAATTTCTTTTAAAGTAGGTTCTGCAGCAGGTAAACCTAAGGCTTTGATGGATGAAGAAACTCTACTTTGAACAATATTGATTTCTTCTTTTGCAGTGGCAGGAACTGGAAGAATTACAGTATTAAAACGTCTTTTTAAAGCAGAAGAAAGCTCGTTGACCCCTTTGTCTCTGTTGTTGGCTGTCGCGATGATATTGAACCCACCAACAGCTTGAATTTCCGTATTCAATTCAGGAATCGGCATTGCTTTCTCTGATAAAACGGTCAGTAAAGTATCTTGAACATCAGAAGGAATACGAGTAAGCTCTTCAATTCTCGCTATTTTACCATTTTTCATCGCTCTCATCATTGGCGTTTCTACCAATGCACCTTCTGTAGGTCCTTCTGCCAATAATTTGGCATAATTCCAACCGTAACGAATAGCCTCTTCTGAGGTACCGGCAGTACCTTGAATTAACATTGTGGAATCACCAGTAACCGCAGCAGTAATATGTTCTGATACCCAAGATTTCGCAGTACCAGGAATTCCATATAATAATAAAGCTCTATCTGTAGTTAAAGTTGCTACTGCAATTTCCATTAGTCTTTGGTTGCCAATATATTTTGGAGTGATTTCAAAACCGTTGTCCAGTTTTCCACCCATTAGGTATTTTACAACAGCCTGCGGCGATAATTCCCAATTAGTAGGTCGGTGGGCTTTATCTTGACTTTTTAATGCTTCTAGTTCTTCAGCAAATTGTTGTTCGGCATGTTGTCTTAATACTGTACTCATTGTTTTAATATTTTTAGTTTGATTTTTTTATAAATGCTATTCAGCGACAAGTTCTTTTTCCTCTTCTAGGAGTGTGCGTATTTCTATCGCCTCTTTAATCGGTATGTACACATGATTTTTCCATACCTGTAAAGATTCCTGATACGAATCTTGGTCGGTTTGGAACATTGGTTTCTCATTTTCCACTTTCTTATTCAATACTTCCAAATCATCAAGTACCTCTTTAGAAAGTACCAAACCCAATACATCTGCTCCAGTTCTCCTCTGCCATTCATAGTATTTTGAATGGATTTTCAATAAGAACTTTTTGCTCATTTCATAAGAAAAATGCAAATCTGGAATGGAGTGATGATCATACCCAATGATATCAATAGTTGTTCTGAAAATGTTGTTTTGAACAATCAATTCCTCCACTTCATCTCGATCAAGCGTAAATAGTATGTCCCTTAAGTCATAAATATTTCGATTTCTTTTTTCAATAAAAGCATTGACTAGTTTTTTGGAAGTTGATGTCTTTTGGAATCTCGCTTTATGGGTCAACTCACTGATAAAAGCAGATTCTACAGTATCACCAAATCGAGTCTTTCTTTGCAGCTCTTTGCTATCAAAAAGGCAATTGATAATATGCTCTTCCTTAGTATTTAAAGCATCTGCAAAAGCACGGAATGGGACGTATTGGATAAAATAGGCCATCCAATCTTCTTCTTTAATAGAATGTACATAAGATGAAAATCCATTGGCGTCCAAACCATACTTCTGCAACATACTTTTTTCACTCCAGAAGCCTTCACTTTGTTCCTTGGGAAAGTTCAGCTTCCATTTCAGTTTGCTTATTAGTGCACGTTTAGTAAAGCAAGGAACCAGCTGTTGTATTGTTTCCTGACATAATTTGGATGACGGAAACGGTAGTAATATTTTAGAGAGAATAGCTCTGCCTTCTCTTTGTTTTTCTTTTTCACTTTCTTCAAAACAGTATTCTCCCTCATAAAGATGCTCTAAAAAAGGAAGTAATTCTTCTGAAGGGTTTTCATAAATACAATTGAGCAAGGAAACTTTTGTACTCAGTGTTTCCTGAGGCCATGTTTCTTCCAGCAACGTCAAAGCTAAACCAGGATCATTGGCTAAAACTTTCTCCAGAAAACGTTTCCTTTCTGCCATTTTACCAGTATACCATCCCTCTTTTGAAATAGGTGTAATAGCCCAATTTTTGTTGATTTTATTAAACTGAATGAAGGCCCTCAAGGTATTTTTAGACAGCACTTTGGTAATCTTATCCTTGATATCTGCTCCTTTTCGCTCACCAAAATCAACTGCCTCTTTGAATAAAGGATAGCCAATCACCTGTTCTTTTTCAATAATTCTGTCCAGCCAAAGGTGAATCAGCTTTGTTTTAACTGTTGAAGATTCAAGCTTGTTGATTCTTCTGTAAGTCAGTTCCATTTGAAGAGAGATTTCAGTTTTATGCTCCTCCAAAAAATCTTCCACTACTTCACCTTCATATTTATGAGCTACTTCTCCGCTTTCATTATAATAATGAGCCAAAGAAAGAGCGTTCAGAAAGAAATTTTCATTGTTATCCTCATTCACCTTTGTAAGAGAATTGAGTAATGTGTCTGGAAGCTGATCCTTTTGGATTTGCTTACGGTCAGTTCCTAAAAATCCGGTTTCTACAAGGTGTTTCCACATTATAATTTGAGGTATTTCTGTTGATTAAAAAGTCCAAGTGGTAATAGTTTACCATTCCTAAATAAGCCTACAATATGTGCAGGAGAGGAGCCTTCTAAAGCATACCAATTCAAGAGTACATCCTCAGGGCAGTCGTCTTCAATAGGAATATAGTTTTGAAAAGTATCACAAATTAAGTTGCCTTTTTCTTGAAGTACTAATTGAACAGATTTCAGACAGACTAATTGTTCTAATTCCCAAGGGTTTTTCTTTAAAGTTTCAGCTCTCAACTGATAGATTTCATTCATGTTATCCATGAAGTCAGGTAGTACTTTGAGCTCTTTCAGGTTAAAATTTTGCTTTGAAACCACAGCCCTCAACGGAGTGATGGAAGGAAAGAACTTCAGTGTTCCTTCAAACAGCATTCCTGTTGAAAGGGAGTGGTCAAAGTTAGAGTAATTGGTTTTAAAGCTAAGAATTAACGCATTTCTGTTAGTCTGCAAGCCCAATAACCAACTTTTTTGAGTAGTAATGCCGTCTCTTTCTGTAGTTTCCTGGCCTACTACTAACCAATGATCTTCCAAACTTTCAGCTTCTGGATCATTGATTAATTCTTTGGTTGATTGGTTCCACCCCACTAGCGTTTTAATAGTTTGCTGCCATAAAGGGGAAAGTTGATTATAGTTGTTAAATGTTTTGATCAGGAGAAACAACTTTGCTGTAGTTCGCATGGCTTCTTCTCTCCATACCTGCTCATTGTTGAAGTTCAGTTCCGCATAAGATCTAACCCAATTCGAGAGACGATTTGCTTTAGCATCAATCATTCTTTTAGATAATGCATCAATCTTCTTTCTTTGATTAGGTAATTCTAGAAAACCTATACGAACCATGTCTTTCAGCCAGAGTTCTAGTTCTTCAACACCCGATTGCACTTCTGCAAATCGCTTTGCTTCAGTTTTTAGTTTATTATTATTCTTTTTAGTAATGTCCTCTTCCGTTAGCTCTTCCTTTTCGGTTACTTTCTCCTTTTTGACGGTACGTTTATCCAGCCATTCTTTTACCCATTCGGGTTCATCTTTCTCCTCCACTTTTCCGTCTAAACCTACATATAAAAGCATTAAAGCTATTCCATGTTTGCAAGGAAACTGCCTCGAAGGACAAGAGCATTTGTATGCAAAATCAACCGTGTCGATTTGAGTTCTATATGGTTTTTTACCACTTCCTTTTAATTCTCCCCATAGCCCTCTTTCACTTTTTCCATAAGACAGCCACTTTGCAGGAATTGATAACTTTTTTCCCGCACCAAATGCTGTAGTCGTTGGAGCTATAGATTGAATATATTCTTCCGTTATATTCATGCTTTGAGTCGTTGCTTAGTGTGCTTTATTGCTGTATGGTATTTAAAATGTTTTATCCAGTATTATAGTTCAAAATAATAGTTTTAAAATGTATAACAAATGACTTTACCCGTTTGATAAAGGTGATTTGTATTTTTTTGATACTACAAAGTAAGAGGGGGAGAACGTAAAGTGATTACGTAGTTGAAATTTTTTCAAAAAAAATTAGAAGGCATCTTCTAAATGTAGAATTTCCAAGACTTCATTCTTGTTCATAATGAGGCTGATAATGTCATACCTTACCAGTAAAAAGGTACCACTATATTCATTTTGGTATTGAACTGAAGCTTTTTGGATACAATTGATTTGTTTTTTGGAGACATGTTCTTCGGGGTTGCCGAATGATTTACTTTTTCGTGTTTTAACTTCAACAAAGACTAAAAAATTACCTTTCTGACAGATAATATCGATCTCATTTCTTTTGTGCCTGTAATTACGTTCAAGGATTTTGTATCCTTTTTGAATTAAAAAATCGGTGGCAATATTCTCACCTTGGGTTCCAGTTTGCTGTTTTTGAGTTTTAGTTGATGTCATCCATATTGTATTTTTTCAGTAAGCGATGCCATGAATCCTTATCAATATTATCCACAATTTCGGAATTGATCTTTTTGTACATCTTACTGTTTCTTGGCATAAAGAAAGAATAGTAGTTTTGCTTGAAGTTGGCTGGAGAGATCTCAAATAAATTACTAGCACCTCTTTCTTTGATGACGTGACGCATAATAGGTTTGTCATGTACAAAAGCGATAATCTCACCATTATTCAAAGCATCTAGTCCTTCATCTGGATTGACAAAAGTGGCAGGGTTGATTTGATGTTTTAATAAATAACTCTCCGCACCAGAGTGAGCTGTAACACCAATTTGTCCTTTCATTTTTCTTAAATCAGAAATGGATTTAATTTGAGCTTCTAACTGATTAATTGTTAAAGTAGAGGTGATTGTTGCCGTAAAACTTGAAATCAAACTGATCGCGACAAACATCCAAACCATAGAAATTACTCTTCCTAAAGTAGTTTTTGGAGTTTTATCACCATACCCCACAGTAGTAATTGTTACCGTAGACCACCAAATACCATCCATTACGCCATCAATCCCATCTCTAAAATCAGAAGTATTGTATTTTTTCTCTACCCACCAAACCAGAGTCCCAAATAAGAATACAATCACAATCAACGTAAAGAATAGCTTCATAAAACCTATAGAAAAAAGGTTGCTGAAGAAAAGCGTGATTTGATCCTGTTCATTTTTTTTCACTACTACGCCTAAGGAAGTCGTCATAAAAGGATAAGTCACATCCAGCTGACGGATTCTTGTTGAACTAACAGGCATAGGATTGGCGGAAATATCAATCTGTCTTCTTGAAAGTGCTAAAATCAAGCCTGGCATATGCTTGTACTCTACGAATTCATATACTAAATGTAAATCTTCAGCCACCATATGCCAAAGGTCAATACTTAAGCCATAAAAAGATCCATCCACACTCTTGATAACAAAAGGAGGGTCCTCTCTTACGCCAACTCTCAAAATATGATTTTCAAGAATTTTCTTTCTATCACTGAGACCGTTTTCTTGAGCAATGGAAGAAGTAGATATAAATAGAATAAAAAAAAGTAGAAAATGACGAATCATTCAGGTGCTTTTAATGGTGATTATAGATTGAATAGATCTTACTAATTTAAATATAGAAAAGTATTTATTAAATATCACTCTTCTGAGTTGTTTTAAGGTTTAAATATTTTGTCAAAATAGAATTGCTATTCCTTTTTTTAAAAGTGAACTGACTTTATCAATTAATTAAGGGATTTAAGATTAGGACTTTTAAACTAGATAGAGTAAACAATTTACTCAATAGGTGTATTAACTGTAAATGGAGGTTCAAGAATTACATTGTCAATCAGACTTTTTGATCTGAATGGAAACCTAATGGATTATCTTTCTTTACCGGATTATGAGTCATCTGTTTACCAATATAAAGTACCTAATGCATTAAAGAGTGGGTATTATGTGATGAGCGTAATGATCGGGGGTAGAAAGCACAATGAAAAGTTGCTAATCAAATAATTTAACTATTACTGAAAATTACATAGTTAGAGATAATATAGAAGGTGCGGTGACATAATGTTACAAGCCGTTGTTTTGAGGGTTTGAAACTTTGTAAGAGGTTGATTCACATTTAGTTTAGAGGTTTTAAACTAAATGTGAATCAACCTTTTTTAAATTAATGAACGCCTTAAATCTAAATTGCTTGTACTTAATCACTGTACTTTTTATTTCATTTTCTCAAGCCGTTTCTGGTGCTACATTCAGACCAAATGCAGTAAATGAGGGAACTGCTTTTTTTTATGACTTTGATGATTGGAAGAATACCGATTGGGTAGTGATTGATGCGACTGATCAGAAAGAAAGTTATCCAACATCAGGTGATATTATTCAATTTGGTAATTCAGGTGAGTGGAAAAAAAATGCTGTAAATATTCAATTCGATCTTGTTTCGGAGGGGATTACAGGTTTGACTTTTACATCAAATAGTAACGGATCTGAACTTACAATTGGGTCAAGTGGAGTAGTAAATGCTACGACTATAAGTGGTAATAATAAAGTGACAATTACTGTTAGTAGTGGAGGGTCATTAACAGTAACCTCAGCTGTAAGTATCACAAATGATCAATCTGTTATAAATAACGATGGAACGCTTAATTTCCAAGGAGGATTAACTTTCCCTGGAGGTGGGTCAAAAACTTTTAATAATACAGGTAATACTTATATCACAGGTGATTTTACAATGTCATCTACAGATTTGAATGTTACTGCGGGTAGTTTTAATATTTCAGGTGATTGGATTATTCCTGATGCTAATGGTAATAGCTATAATGCTGTTGAAGTGGCAAGTGGTGCTTCTATGACAGTTGGAGGAAGTATTGATTTTGTAAACCAAGCTATTATTGGTGATTTGTCTTCCAAAATTCAAATTTCAGGGACCTTTACCGCAGGTAGTGGTTGTGATGATGGTGGTAGTTCTGTATGTGAGACAATTGAAGCAAGCGGAGGCCTTCTTCCCGTTGAACTGATCTCTTTATTCGGGCTTCAAACAGAAGATGGTTTTTTGATGAAATGGTCCACAGCTTCTGAGCAAAATAGCTCTCATTTTATAATCGAAGGATCTGATACCAAAAATAATTGGAAAGAATTAGCTGAAATTGACGGTCAAGGTAATACAACTGTTACGACTGATTATGAATTTTTAATTCAACCAAGTGAGTATAAATACTACAGACTGGTACAATATGATTTGGATGATTCTTATGAGATTTTAGGTGTATTGAACAATGAAATTTCTAATGGGACTTTCCAAATACAAGCTTTTCCAAATGAAGTTATACAAGGACAACCTGTGCATATTTTATTTTCAAATTCAAACGGTCTTAAATCAGTAGTTATTCAGTTATTTAACTTAAATGGTGAAATTTTAAAACAGGAAAGTTTATCCATTGAGGGCAATTCCCACCATCAGTTTATGATGCCAGTAGCTTCAAATAACGGATTTTATATACTTTCAGTGATGGCCGGGAAAGAAAAATTTAAACAGAAAGTTTTAATGAACTAGAAAGGAAACTTTTATCATAAATCAAGCACTCTTATCTATGAAAATAAGGGTGCTTTTTTGTGTGTGGAAAAATTAGTAATTGAAATATTTACTTATTTTCTGAATTTCAATAAACACCTCTTAAAAACAAGTCATGAGAATCTGTATAATTTTAAAAATTTGTAATTATTGCATAATAAATTGAAGTAAATAATGTGTATAGAAGTGAATAATAATTAAAATTATAATCAATAAGTAATATTTGAGTAATTGCTTAAACAAATATTATAAATAAAATTGTTTTAGTATGTTTGTCCCGGAGCAAGTAAATAACCTCAACAAACACATGGACAAGTATTCTTATATCGCTAACGCTCATGGAGACTACATCGAACAGATGTACGAGTCGTATAAGCAAGATCCAAGCTCAATTGACGAGTCTTGGAGCAGATTTTTTGAGGGTTTTGAATTTTCTATTGAGAAATTCGGAGAAAACCCTGAACTGGACAACAAAGCATCCCACTCAAACGGAGTAGCTTCTAAGGCTACTGGAGGTATTTCAGAAGAAATGCTTCAAAAAGAAGTTGCGGTAAGACAGTTGATTAACGCTTACCGTTCTAGAGCTCACTTGCTTTCTGATACGAACCCAGTTCGTAAGAGAAAGGATAGAAAAGCACTATTGGATTTAGAAGACTTTGGTCTTTCTAATGCTGATCTGAATACTAAATTCTCAGCAGGTTCTTATTTAGGAATGGGAACTGTTCCTTTGAAGGATATCGTAGAGAGATTGAAAAAAATCTATTACGGTAAAATCGGTTTTGAATTTATGTCGATTCGTGAGCCAGAAGTATTGGCTTGGATCAAAGACAAAATTGAAAACGAGTATCCTGGTCATGAGTTCTCACAAGAGGACAAGAAAAGAATTCTTAGCAAGCTAAACGAAGCTGTAGTATTCGAAAACTTCCTTCATACAAAATATGTTGGACAAAAGCGTTTCTCTCTTGAAGGTGGTGAATCAACAATCGCCGGATTAGATACAGCAATCTTTACAGGTGCTGATCTTGGAGTAGAGGAAGTAGTAATCGGTATGGCACACCGTGGTCGTTTGAATGTATTGACGAACGTCATGGGTAAGACTTATGAAGAAGTATTCAACGAATTCGAAGGTCAAGCAGTACCAGAAGAAACAATGGGAGACGGTGATGTGAAATATCACTTAGGTTTCTCTTCTCAAATTGAAACACATAATGGTAAGAAAGTACGTTTGGACTTATCACCAAACCCATCTCACTTAGAAGCAGTTGATCCTGTAGTTCTAGGTGTGGTACGAGCGAAAGTAGATTCTATCTACGATAAAGATTCAAAACGTATTCTTCCAATCTTAATACATGGTGATGCAGCAATCGCTGGTCAAGGTATTGTTTATGAAACAGTACAAATGTCAAACCTTGCGGGTTATGATGTAGGTGGTACAATCCACTTCGTGATTAACAACCAAGTAGGTTTTACGACTGACTTTGACGACGCTCGTTCATCAATCTACTGTACAGACGTTTCTCAATTAATTGAGTCTCCTGTACTTCACGTAAATGGTGACCACCCTGAGGAAGTTGCTTATGCAATGAAATTAGCGGTTGAATTCCGTCAACGTTACAACAGAGATATCTTTGTTGATATGGTTTGTTACCGTCGTCATGGACACAACGAATCAGATGAGCCTAAGTTCACGCAACCTAAGCTTTATAATATCATTGCGAAGCACCAAAACCCTCGTGAGATTTACATCAAGAAATTAGTCGAGCAAGGTGAAATGAACGCTCAGTTAGCAAAATCAATGGACAAAGAGTTCCGTCGTTTGCTACAAGATCGTTTAAATAACGTACGTCAAAATCCACTTCCATACAGACCTCAAGAATTAGAGATCCAATGGAAACAATTGAAAAGAGGTAAAGAAGCAGATTTCGATAACTCTCCTGATACTTCTATTTCAGAAACAACAATTGAAGCTGTAGGTCATGCTTTAACAACAGTGCCTGACGGTTTCAAACCATTAAAGCAAATCGACAAGTTAATTGCAGAACGTAAGGAGATGTTCTTCGATAAGAAGGAATTCAACTGGGCAGCTGCTGAATTATTAGCTTACGGTTCTGTGCTTTTAGATGGTAATATTGTTCGTTTGTCAGGACAAGACGTTCAGCGTGGTACTTTTTCACACCGTCATGCTGTATTGAACGATGCTGAGACGAATGAGAAGTACAATTCATTAGCGAACATCAGTAAGCTTCAAGGTCCTTTCTACATCTACAACTCATTACTTTCTGAGTACGGTGTATTAGGTTTTGAATATGGATATGCAATGGCCAATCC
Organism: Flammeovirga aprica JL-4; assembly: GCF_012844305.1. Lineage (GTDB taxonomy): Bacteria > Bacteroidota > Bacteroidia > Cytophagales > Flammeovirgaceae > Flammeovirga > Flammeovirga aprica. Next base: position 17,305 of record NZ_JABANE010000065.1, on the reverse strand, counting down.
TGGTGCATTGACAATTTGGGAAGCACAGTTCGGTGATTTCTCAAACGGTGCACAAACAATGATTGACCAATTTATTACTTCAGGTGAAAGTAAGTGGGGTAGAAGTAATGGTATGGTGATGTTATTGCCACACGGTTACGAAGGACAAGGTCCAGAACACTCCAACGCTCGTCCTGAAAGATATTTACAATTAGCGGCACAGTCGAACATCGTAGTGGGTAACTTCACTACTCCTGCCAATTTCTTCCACGCAATCAGAAGACAGTTGACTTGGGACTTCAGAAAGCCATTAATCGTAATGACTCCTAAGTCAATGTTACGTCATCCGAAGTGTATTTCTTCATTAGAAGACTTTACAAAAGGAAAATTTGAAGAAGTTTATGATGATGCATCAGTAAAAAATGCCAAGAAAGTAGAAAAAGTACTACTTTGCACAGGCAAAATTTACTACGACTTATTGGAGAGAAAGGAAAGAGACAAGCGTGACGATGTTGCGATTGTAAGAGTGGAGCAAATCCATCCTTTCCCAGAGAAGAAAGTAAATGCCATTTTAAAGAAATATTCTAACCGTAAATCATTGAAGTGGGTTCAAGAAGAACCTGTGAATATGGGATACTGGACCTTTATTATGAGAGCATTTAGAAACGAGGAGGAGTTGATCAACTTGAAATTAGTTTCACGTAAACCTTCAGCATCTCCAGCGACTGGCTTCCCTAAAATACACAAAGAGGAGACAGAACGTATTGTTTCGGTTGCTTTTGACAAAGAGGACCTATAAACATTAAATTATGATTATTAAAGAAGTAGCTTTTAATTCTGCTGACCACAAATTAACAGTAGCATTACGTGACGAAGTTTTACGTAAACCACTTGGATTACAATTTTCAGAGGAGGAATTATCTGAAGAGTTCGATAGCTATCACTTAGCAGCTATGAACGATAATGATGAAGTTGTTGCTTGCCTAGTATTAAAACCGATTTCTCCAGAAGAAATTAAAATGAGACAAGTATCTGTTAGGGAAGATCAGAGAGGTAAAGGCTTAGGTTCTTTAATGGTCCAGTTTAGTGAGTTTTTCTCAATGGATCACGGTTTCGAAACGATGTCTTTGCATGCAAGAGCAGTAGCAAAGGAGTTTTATGAAAAAATGAACTACGAAGTAGTGGGTGATCAGTTTGAGGAGGTAGGAATCCCTCATTATAAATTTATAAAAAAACTAGTTTAGAACTCTCGCGAGGAATCGCAAAAAATATAAAATTATGAGCTTACAAATGAATGTTCCAGCTGTCGGTGAGTCGATCACTGAAGTAACTATCGCAAGATGGTTAGTAGAAAGCGGCGATACAGTTGAATTGGATGATGTCCTTTGTGAATTAGAATCTGATAAAGCTACTTTTGAGTTAGTAGCGGAAGCAGATGGTGTAATCACAATCGCAGATGGTGCTGAAGAAGATGCAACTTTAGAGATTGGTGCATTATTATGTACTATCGAAGAAGGTGCCGGAGGTGCTCCAAAAGCAGCAGCGACTGAAGAAGAAGCTCCAGCGGCAGCGTCATCAGAAGGTCCAAAAGCAACTGGTGAAGTAATGGAAATGGTTGTACCTACAGTAGGTGAATCTATTTCTGAAGTTACAATTGCTTCATGGGCAAAAGAAGACGGTGATTATGTAGAATTAGATGATCTTCTTTGCGAGATCGAATCTGATAAAGCAACGTTTGAATTGACAGCAGAAGAGTCAGGTATCTTAAGAATCATCGCTCAAGAAGATGAGACTTTAGAAATCGGTGCTCCAATTTGTAAGATCGAAGTAATGGAAGGTGGTGCTCCGGCGGCCGCTGCAAGTGCAGATGCTCCAGCAGCATCAGCTCCTTCTGCAACAGTTTCAGGTGACACTACTTATGCTACAGGTCACGCTTCTCCAGCGGCAGCGAAGATCTTAGCTGAAAAAGGTATTGATCCATCTACTGTAAAAGGTACAGGAGTTGATGGTCGTATCACGAAGGAAGATGCAGAGAAAGCGCAAAAGCCAGCTGCAGCTCCTAAGAAATCTGCACCGAAAGCGGCTGAAGCTCCGGCTCCAGTAGCAGCTCCAGGTGAAAGAGCTCAAAGAAGAGAGAAAATGACTGCTCTTCGTAAAACAGTTTCTCGTCGTTTGGTTTCTGTGAAGAACGAAACAGCTATGTTGACTACTTTCAATGAAGTAGACATGAAGCCTGTAATGGATCTTCGTAAGAAATACAAAGAGATGTTCAAAGACAAGCATGAGATTGGATTAGGTTTCATGTCATTCTTTACAAAAGCTGTAACTGTAGCCTTACAAGAGTGGCCAGCAGTAAACGCTTACATCGACGGAAACGAATTAGTATACAATGACTATGCAGATGTTTCTATTGCGGTTTCTGCTCCAAAAGGTTTAGTAGTACCAGTAATCAGAAATGCGGAGTCATTAAGTCTAGCTGATATCGAGAAAGAGGTAAGACGTTTAGCGTTAAAAGCTCGTGATAATAAATTGACTATTCCAGAAATGGAAGGAGGTACATTCACAATTACAAACGGTGGTGTATTCGGTTCAATGTTATCAACTCCAATTATCAATGCTCCACAGTCGGCAATCTTAGGTATGCACAACATTGTGGAACGTCCAGTAGCAATCAATGGTGAGGTGCATATCAGACCGATCATGTACGTTGCCTTGTCTTATGATCACAGAATCATTGACGGACGTGAATCAGTGAGCTTCTTGAAGCGTGTGAAAGAATTGCTTGAAGATCCAATCCGTTTATTATTAGACGTATAGATCTAAGCTATTGAGCGTTGTTGGAACAGCTCTAACCGTAGATTTAATTACTTTAATTAAACTACACAAAACAAACTTACTAAAATAAACACTAAGGAATGCTGGAAACATTTCTAGCATTCCTTTCTTTAAAATACCTTTTTAGGATCAGATATGACATATGATTTAACAGTGATCGGTTCAGGTCCCGGCGGTTATATTGCTGCCATCCGTGCTGCTCAATTAGGAATGAAAGTAGCATTAATTGAAAAATACTCTACTCTTGGTGGAACATGTTTGAATGTTGGATGTATTCCTTCAAAAGCATTGTTAGACTCTTCAGAATTGTATCATCAGGCGGTTCACCGTTTTGCTGATCACGGTTTAGAAGTAGAAAAGCCAAAAATTGACTTTGGTAAAATGATCGCAAGAAAGGGTGAAGTAGTAAAACAAACTACGGACGGTATCGCTTTCTTGATGAAGAAAAATAAAATTGACGTTTACGAAGGTTTTGGTTCATTTGTAGATAAAAATACAATCAAAATTGACGGTGAAGAGTCAAAAGTAATCAACACTCAAAAAACAATTATTGCAACAGGTTCTAAGCCTACAATGCTTCCTTTTATTGAGTTTGATAAGAAAAGAGTAATCACTTCAACTGAGGCTTTAAAACTAGAAGAAATTCCTAAGCACCTTATCGTAATTGGTGGTGGTGTAATCGGATTGGAATTAGGTTCAGTTTATGCACGTTTAGGTGCTGAAGTAACAGTAGTAGAATATGCTGATTCTTTAATCCCTACAATGGACGTTTCTTTAGGGAAAGAAATGCAAAAGGTATTGAAGAAAGAAGGTTTCAAATTCAACTTGAAGACTAAAGTTGAGTCTGTAAAAGTTGAAGGAGAAGAAGTTGTAGTTAAAGCAACAGACAAAAAAGGTAAAGAGATTGAGATCAAAGGTGATTACTGCCTAGTTTCTATCGGTCGTCGTCCTTACACTGATAAATTGAATTTCGAAGAAATCGGTGGTAAAATGGATGATCGTGGTAGAATTGATGTCAACGAGCACTTACAAACTTCTGTAGAAGGTATCTACGCTATCGGTGACGTTGTGAAAGGAGCAATGTTAGCACACAAAGCAGAAGAAGAAGGTGTTTATGTTGCGGAGCACATTAATGGTGAAAAGCCTCATATCAACTATAAATTAATTCCTGGTGTGGTTTACACTTGGCCAGAAGTGGCTTCAGTAGGTTATACTGAGCAGGAGTTGAAAGAATCGAAGCGTGCTTACAAAGCAGGTTCATTCCCATTCAGAGCATCAGGTAGAGCAAGAGCTTCTATGGATATTGATGGTTTGGTGAAAGTTTTAGCGGATAAAGAAACAGACGAAATCTTAGGAATGCACATTATCGGCCCAAGAGCGGCAGATATGATTTCTGAAGGTGTAGTAGCTATGGAATACAGAGCGTCAGCGGAAGACATCTCAAGAATGTCTCATGCTCACCCAACGTATTCTGAAGCAATCAAAGAAGCTTGTTTAGCTGCTACAGGTGACAGAGCATTGAATATGTAATAACAACTCACAGTTGTTCATCAAAAAAGCCATCAGGATTTAGGTCTTGATGGCTTTTTTTGGTGGTTACTTTTTCTACAAGTAAAAAGATACACCTATCTTAGGTGAATTTAAGGCTGTTTCAATAGTGAAATCTTGATAGTGCTCTTCGTCAAAGTATTTACCCTCACTTGCATAATTAAACCTTAAGTCATTTAGATGAAGGTTTAAACTAAACTTAGGAGTGAAGAAAAATAAGAGACCAGTACTTGTTCCTATATTTAGTTCATAATATTCACCTCTTATATTATCATTTATTTCCGATTTACTAAAATAAGGTTGAATATACAATGTCAACTTTTCCATTAATTTGACATGAATTCTAGTATAAATACCATAATCTAAAGTATGAGTTCTGTAAGCGTATTTACGATATCGATCGTCTTCATTTGAATATACTTGATATCCTAAAAACGCTCCTAAAGCTACTCGATTACCCAACATTATACCTGCCGAATGTGAGAAGCTTAAAGTAGATGTTCGTTCTCTATCCATGGAGTTATGGAAAAAGGAATTATTAGATGTATAACCCAAACTGCCTTCCAGAATTATTTGATTTTTTTCTTGAGCGAATAGAAAATTGAGACCTGATAAAAGTGTTACTAGTATTATGCTAATAAATTTCTTCATGATATATTAATAGTTTGAAAAGTTTTAAAAAGACTATAACAGTATATAATTTGCTTTAGGCAGGGTTTGGAATTTAATATTGAAAAAGCAGTCTAACCTAAAATAGTTTGCTAAAGAAGAAATATATAGTTACAGTCACATCTTTTCAAAGGTACAGCAATATAATTTATCATATATGAAATTTTTCAAAAATCCTCAAAAGAGGAATATGAGTTTGGTGTAGAGGGTGATTAGCTATCAAATTGAATCTTTACTCTTGCTTTTTATCCATTTCTGAAAAGTCCATATCCTTGAACGTTTTGTCCATTTTCTTAAAAGTTCTATCCATGATATTTGTATCATAAGAAAAAACAAAAAAGAAAAGAAGATGAAAGTTTCAGAAAAAATATCGACCGCATTTATAGCCTTATTTTTATTTATGCCGGGCTTAGTGAAGTTTACAGATCAGTTTTCTTATAATTTTGCTACGCAGATTGAAACAGTAGGATTGCCATTTCCAAAGTTATCCTTCTTCATAGGTCAAAGTAGTGAAATTATAGTGGGGGCAATTGCTCTTCTATTACTCTTCTTTTACAATAAAATAAAACCCGAATTGGCAGATAAGCTTTTTTATGGTATGAGCATTATGGTGCTTCCTATTATGATTGTAGCCTTATTTGTGCACTCTGATCCCAATGTGCCCGTAGAAGTGTTGCCTTTTGAAAGTAGACCGCCTGTATTGGCTGTTTTATTAATCCTGGCTTCAACACTGAATCTATCAGTCCATAACCGAAAGATCACATTATTTTAATTCATTAATCAATTTCATTCTGAAGGCCTTCATGAAGTAGGTCTAGGAATCTAACACCCTAAATTTTATTAGATCATGGCAAATTTTAAAATCCACAATTCAGAAACAGCTCCTCAAGAAAGCAAAGAATTATTAGAAGGAAAGAAAAAAGCATTTGGTTTTGTACCGAACTTAATTGGTACATTGGCTGATTCTCCTCAATTAGCGAAAGCTTATGATTATTTACATGAGGCATTTGCAAGCACGTCTTTCAATAATGATGAACTGACAGTTGTATGGCAAACCATCAATGTAGAGAATGAATGCCACTACTGTGTTCCCGCTCACACCGCTATTGCTAACGCTATGAGTATTGCTCCTGAAATCACAGAGGCATTGAGAAATGAAACGCCTTTGCCCAATGAAAAATTGGAAGCATTGAGAACATTTACAGTAGCCTTGGTTCGTGAAAGAGGTTTCGTAAATGAAGAGCAATTAGAGGCGTTTTTTAAGGCAGGGTATTCACAAACGAATGTATTAGAAATTATACTAGGACTGGCGCAGAAGACCATTAGTAATTATACGAATCATGTGGCTAAAACACCACTAGATAATGCTTTTCAACCTTTTGCATGGGAAAAGAAAAGCTTAGCAGTTTAAATTTTATAAAAGAGGTGGTTTATTGATCACCTCTTTTTTTATATCTTCACTCTATGAAAATGCAAGAATCCATTAGCTTTAATTATCAAGGAAGGCCTCTGATCGAGAAAAATACTTTTAAAGTGCCTTATACAAAAGAGAGAATTTTTCAGAATGAAGGATGCTTTTTGTATATGAAAGATGCTCATATAAAACTACGTTCTCCTCAAGACAATGTGGAAGTAAAGAAAAAAGAAGCAATTTTATTAAGGTGTGATACTTACTTTTTAGAGTTTTTGCATAACCAAAAGGATAAAGAAAGTGTGGAGGTGATAGCAGTTCATCTTTTTCCTGAATTGCTGAAAAAACTGTATATCAATGAGCTTCCAAAACTGATTGAGAAACAGATGACGAATCCCAAAACAAGAATTGTAGAGGATGAGGCAATCATTGCTCGTTTTATTGATTCTTTAGAATTCTACTTTGATAACCCGTCTTTGGTCAATGAAGATTTGTTGGAATTGAAAATCAAGGAATTAGTATTGCTGTTGATTCAAACCAATAATGTTTCATCGGTGTTGGAATTAATCAATGACTTGTATTCTCCGAGGGTTTCTCAACTTAAAAAGGTCATAGAATTACATACTTTTTCCAACTTGTCATTAGAAGAGTTAGCCAAATTATGTCATCTGAGTTTATCATCTTTTAAAAGAGAATTTCAAAAAATATATGAAGAGACACCTTCTAAATATCTTTCTGGACAGAGAATTAAAAAAGCCAAGGAACTATTGCAATCCACTTCGTTACCTATCAATGAAATAGCTTATGATATAGGATATAACGATCCATTGTATTTTACAAGAATTTTTAAAAAGAAAGAAGGAGTGTCACCTTCGCAGTATAGGCTCTCAAAATCATAAATAATTGTATTTTAGTGAAGTTAGTGCGAATTATAGGTGTGTGTATGGTTATAGTAATAGGAATATTTTGAAGTTAGGGAGATGTTTTCTTAACTTAATATATCAATCCTTAGAATATTTTTTTTAAAAATCCAGATGTATTGAGTACAAAAACAATGTAGCTCCCTTTAATGGATAGATATTGATTGAAAATAACCATTACACCTACACACTATGAAAAAGACTTATTTCGTTACTTTACTTTTATGTATTTTTTTGATGAATTGTTCTACTAGTAATGAAGACGATTCGAACGTAACGCCTCAAGATCAAGATCCTATCGCGAATGACGATGACACTAATGACGACGATACTTCAAATGATGATGACTCCAATGATGATAATTCAGACGATGATAACACGGTAGACTTATCTGTCTATCAAAAAATATATGCAGCAACGGACATTTATGTTGACGGTGATTTTGTAGTGATAGAAGTAGACGGCACGCCAGATCATGGTAGCCCATATTATCAAGACACACAATGGAGCAGTCGTTATGAGGCTTATGATGATAAAGATTTTCATCTCAACCCTAATAGAATAGCTTCATTTGATCGTAAAGTAAGAATTCCTTTAAATCCAGAAAAAGCAACGAATCACCAAGCAACATCTTTAGGCACAATGGGAATTGCTTTAAATGGGGTTTCTTTTTATAACCAATATGCAGGTCCAAATAATCAACCACTTACGGATGAAATTTTCAGTTTCGATCAGTACAATGGACATCCTCAGAAATCAGGAGAGTACCACTATCACTTAGAACCTGTGCACCTGACAAGTCAGGATTCTATAGGTACAGATGGATTAGTTGGGTTTTTATTAGATGGTTTTCCTGTATATGGTCCGAAAGAAAATGGAGTAGCGGTTACGAATGATGATTTAGATGATTATCATGGTCACTCTCACGCCACTGAAGATTACCCTGACGGTATCTATCATTATCACATTACAGCAGAAGACCCTTACATTAATGGAAACGGATATTATGGAACGCCAGGTACTTCAACTAATTAGTATATCACTCTTCATAGTAGTTTTCTCTTTTTCTTGTGAACAAAAGCAGGAAAAAGAGAAAGTTTTACCATTAGAAACAGTTCTTGTGGATACCGTCAAAGTAAAGTCATCAAAGGGTGTTTTTTATGTCAATGGAAAACGTTTCAGTGGCACAATTTACTGGAATTACCCTAATGGTTTGGATACACTTCGTGTTAGAAGATACTATGATGGTTTGAAAGAGGGGACATGGTCAAGGTACTACCCCAATAAAATGTTAGAGGAAGTGAGAACTTATAAGGAAGGGAAAAAAGAAGGTACGCAAGTGGGGTATTTTCCCGATGGTAGAACTCGATTTATCACTCATTTTAAAAATGATCTTTACGAAGGGAATGCTCAGGCTTGGAGTGTCGCGGGAAGATTGATCAGAAATCAGAACTATCATGAAGGGCAGGAGACTGGAGTACAGCAGGTGTGGTATGACAATGGAAAAGTCAAAGCCAATTATGTCATCAAAGATGGTAGAAGGTTTGGATTGTTGGGAACAAAAAATTGTATTAATGTATCAGATGAAACGTTTTAACTGGATTGTAGTATTGACTTTTGTAGTGGTCCAAATGGGCTGTTCAAAAACTGAAAAACAGCTGCCATTTTATAATACACCAGATTTTACACCTCACTTTTTAACAACAGATCAGGAAGTAAATGAAAATATCACCCATTCAATCGGTGATTTTGAAATGAGAAATCAGCATAATCAAGTTGTGACTCAGAAAGCTATAGAGGGGAAAGTACATGTGGCCAACTTTATTTTTACAAGTTGTGGTAGCATTTGCCCTGTGATGACTGAAAATATGAAAATCATAGATGATCAATATGCGAATGATGAGAATGTACAGTTGATGTCTTACACAGTGACTCCTTGGATTGATAATGTGGAAGTGCTTCAAGAATATGTAACGGCCAAGGAAATCACTTCAAAAAACTGGTATTTTCTGACGGGAACCAAAGGAGAAATTTATCAGTTGGCAAGGCAGTCTTATTTTGCGGAAGAGGACTTAGGTTTTACCAAAGACAGTACAGAGTTTTTACATACCGAACATTTTATTTTAGTAGATCAGAATAAAAAAATCAGAGGCATTTATAATGGTACACTCAAATTGGAAATGCGTCAATTGGTCAAAGACATTCAAACGTTAAAAGAAGAAGTATAAAAAAGTCCAATTTCTTGAGGAAAATACACCTGCGGAAATTAGACTTTTTGGTTGTTAAGAAATTAGTTTAACTAATCTTGTTCACTGCACAGTTGGTCATAAACATAAACATGCTCAGCAAAATCTCTCCAATTGAAGTTGTCTTCACCATAATATTTATTGAAAATATCAGGACACTTGCTGAAGATGACACTTTGAGCTTCTTTTTTATATTTTTTCTTTTGAAGAAGAACAGCCCTGTTAGAACCCGTATCACAAACTAAATAAGACTTATCGATTCCTCCAGTTACTTTCACTCCTGAAATACTTAAACTCCCCGTTTCGTTGGCATTCGGATCTTTATAAACCTTCACCACATGATCAAATCCTGGGTTTAACAATTGCATTAAAGCAAATTTATTTTTCTTGCCAGGAAGAATCGCTTGCTCATAATACACGTACTCTTGATCAACAACCTGATCAAATTCTCTTCCTATTAATTCTTGGATAGAACCGGCAGTCATAGATTGCTCAAATTGAAAAACATCCGTTGGCTTGACAGCAAGAATTTTAATGTCTACGGCCTTGAATTTGTATTTTACACCATCCTTTGATTTGATATTTACACTTTTCAAGATGTCGTTGACCAAAGTGGCAGAACTGATTTTTCCTTCTATTTTAGTCCCATCGTTTTTGATCACATACACCTCTTTAGAGGCGGTCATTCCATCTACAGATAAAACTGGAACAAAAGATTGCCCAAAACAGATTGAGCTTAAAAGTAGCAAGTAAATAAGCGTGAAAGTTCTCATAGTATATTAAAATGTTAATTCGGGCACTAGGACAGAAGTAATTTTTCATTTCAAAGCCCTAATGCCTATTTGCGATTAAATACAGGATTTAAAAGGCGTATCCCACTTGTATGACAAACCGGAGTCCGCCGGTCCATGTCCGGAAATCTCCATTGGTATTTATTTCTTCTCCATCTAATAAGCCATCAAGCACAGGAAATTTATTGACAAGTCCATTTTTAATTTCCTGTAATACTTCTGCTTCTTCTGGTATAGTAACGTCACTATTAAGCTTCAATGTGCCGCTGTACATTCCCCATCCAGGGCCAATCATAATAAGGTCAACAGCGATCCTCTTTTTGATTACGAATTGATACCCCAGCTCAACGCCAATAGTGACAATATCCGCACTGCCTTCCATCTTCGCTTGGATAGGATCTCCTTGCACGGGCATTCCTCCTAAACTATCAAAAGAGACATTGTTGCTCAAATTGTATCTATAGTAAGCAACATAAGGTCCCCAATACAGACCGTCAGGGGCAAATCCTCTATTTCTTTTCTTGAAATAGCGTCTGTAGTCGATAGCAAAACTGTAACCTGTGTTTTTAAAATCTCTCGCGACTCCACTTCCGAGTGGGAGATTGACCAATTTGGGAAAAGTCAGACTTCCTACATTCAATGAAATGGTTTGGAAATCATTAATTCTTCTTTCATAGCCAAAAACATAATTGCCACTTCCCCATAGTAAATAAGGCGTCAAATTGAAGCGGACAATATTATTACGCATCATAGTGATGGTAGAATCATGCTCTATTGTTTGTACTGATTTCTTTTTTTGAGCGAAAGAAGTATTGAAAAACAAAAAGAGAGATATCAATAGAAGATAAGTAGCTTTCATTTTTAAAAAAGATATTGGTTTTGTATTTATAATTTACTCTTTAAATACAAAAGAAACTAATTGAATCAGTCCGAAATCTAACATTGCGCCAATTGGCAATCCTAAGAAGAAACCGTAGATAATTAGCCTTCTAAAATACATGCCTGCAAAACCGTAAAATAGTTCTTCAATCTTGGCAGGGTCCATTTGATTGATCTCATTGACCACAATTCCTTGAAAATCGATGGTTCTGATCAAGGCTCCTGTGTGAGGAGAAGCCGATTCCATCAGTCCATCTAATATCTTGCTCAGCAGATAGTTTTTTGTCTCCGTTGTAAGACATTTATTGAAATCATTCAAAAATATTACAGACAGGTTCTTGATCAACTCTCGGATCACCTCCTGATTTTTATTGTTTTCAAGTGATTTTGCAATGCCTTTTTCTACATCGTAGATCAGTTGTTCATGATTTACAAGCTCAGCAAAGCCATTTTCTTCAAGATAAGTGGCAATATGATGTGCTATACTGCTGACGAATTTCTGCGAAGATCTTGAATTGAGTAATATGGTGAATGTGCTTTGAATACCATCCCTTAGTTCCTCTTCGTCCGTATTTCTGAAAATATCTTTTACTTTCTTAGAGAGAATTACCTTTTTGGAGATTTCCTTAATGATATCAGAAAGTTCAGTGACGATTTTCTCCTTCTTCTCTTCGTTCGAAATTTGTTCTGAAAGATGACTACGAACGATCTCTATTTCAGGGGCCAAGTTCTGACTCAGTTGATCATAAAGTTCGCCCTCAGAGATTGAACCTACACTTAATATTTTTTCAATTTTGGTTTCAAAAACTTCATCAACAATTCTATTCAAAACAAACTGAACACTGGTCAATAGTCTTTGATTTTGGAGCAGACCAATAACTGTTTCTTTCAGTGGTTCATTATTGATAGCAACATTCAGGTCTTTGATTTTTGTTTGTTTTGAGATAATAGAGATTCTATCCTGAATTTTCTTAGTAATAGAAGGTAATCCTCTCAATAACAAATCAGGGATTTTACGGTCCGTCAGTGCCAAAGAAGTTCTCTTGATGTTTCCTTCATACAGCGTAGCTATTCTTCGTTTTTTTACAACAGAAGCATATACATCTTCCGCAATTTTTTCATTATTTTCACTCAGGTGATGGATCACCCTTTGTATCAATTGCTCTACGATTTTAATACTGTTGGCCTGCAGTGCCTCATAAGGTTTTCCTCCAAAAAGTGTTCTTATAGGTTGTTCTTGATTGGAAATATCAAGCAGTTGTTTTTCAAAGAAATGAAGGACTCTATTTTGAAAATCTTCTTTTTCTATGGTTTCTGCCATTACCCTCCAAGTACTTTCTTTAATTTTGACTTTATTGTTGGCGAAAATAGGAATTTCGTTGAGGGATTTGCTTCTGTATTCCATCAGCTTATCCCTGAATACTTTCTTCAATTCATCAAACAGGTCGTCTTTCAAAATCCACTGATGCGCTTTATCCAATTGCTTTCTCAGAATTTGTTTTACAGCATCAAACATCTGATCTACAAATTTGTCAGGAATAGCATCATTAAGCATCAAGTCATTATTGAAAAGGTCGATCACCTTGTTTGTCATAAACTTTGACAAGGTTTCATAGACCGTATCTCTGTGTGCTAAGTCAATAAATCTTGTTTGTAAAGAACTAGAAGGGAAAGAATTGATTTTTACCAGCTCTTCCTCAATTTTATTGGCGAAGGTTTGGGCGTATTCATACCTTTTCGAAAACAGGTTATGAGTGAAATCCTTACTGACCTTCTTTGCAATACCTTTCTTCTCTGTTTCCAGCAGAATATCCAATGTATGGTAATCTGTTTCCACAAAAGTATTATAGATATTTTTCTTCAGGGTAGATAATTTTCCTTGAATATCATTACCAATAGATTCTTCATTGAGAAGCTGTTGCCCCACAAATTTCCCCATATTATTAGCGAAGTTTTGTTTGTTGGCAGATACCACACTAGGCGTAAATGGCACTTTTATGCCCATTATATATTTAGCCTGATAAGGTCTGAAGATCATTTTGATGGCAATCCAGTTTGTCGCTAAACCAGTAACACCATATACTAAAGCGATACTCAACCCTAAGCTTAAAGGATTTTCGCCCATAGGGACAAAAAATGTCAAACCTCCGGCAATAGCTCCTAAAAAAGCACCGAAATAAGTGATAGGTTTCATGTTCTGTCCCATAAACCCTTTCACCATTTCTGGCAATTTATTGTGTTTGTTCTGCAAGTTGTCAGCTACAATACGGCTCACTTGTCCTTTCATCAAGCGGTTGATATTTCTATCGATATAGCCGATAATGCCCGATGTAAGTTTTTTAGGGAGGGAAGTACTGTTCTGCGCAATTTTCACTAGATCATGGATTGGGCGTTTTTTCCCTTTCTCAAATTCATCTCTGATAAAGGAAACAGAAAGCTTCTTCAACTTCGGAGTCCATTTTTCAACCGTATTTGCACCAATCAACGCTGAAAAAGGTTTTTGAGTGATTTCTTTATCTAGAATGCCCTCCAGCGTTTTGGAAATAGCGACTTTCTCTGAATGCAATATTTTTTCAGAAAAATCTTGTGTTTTGGTGCCAAACTTTGAAATTGTAGCGTCCGTAAACAAAGTGTACAAAGGTTGATCTTTGATACGATCTAAACGCTCACTGACTATACTTTTCGCCTTTTCAGTTGATTTTTTCTGATAAATGAATTTTGAGATCAATTGTTCATCAATCAAGAAATTGAAAAGCTTGGAAAGATCCTCATGCTGACGATCGGATGACCATATGCTTTCAATTTTTCGATCCATAATAGAAGACATCGATTCCGCTCCTTGCCCTAAAAGCTTTTCGTCAACCAATGTTTTTAATAGAGCATGAATCGTATCAATCAGTCCTTTCTGATCAAATTTATGAATCAGACTTCCAATACTATTTTTCTTTAGATAGTCCAGTATAAATTCAGCACCTTGTTCTGCAAGTGCCTTAGAGTTTTGTTCAGTTTTCTGATCATTGGCAATATGAATGATCTCATCCACCACCTTAAAACGTTCGCTAACACTGTCCACGAAAAGGCCCATCAGCCAACGACCAATTAAAGAAGCCTCTTCTTCAAAGGCCTCATTTACCAAATGATTGATTTCATCCCTGTTTTCCTGAATCCATTCTACAACAGCATCAAGAATTATCGGCATATTCTTTCTCAGAAATTGCTCAAAATTATCAGCGATTGTAGGAGGGAGAAGATCGAAAATGGTCGTCTCTTCTTGGCTTACCACATCAATCAGAATATTGATCAGTCTTTTGATAGGTGCGTTGTCGCTTTGATCCTGAAGTTCTTTGTCTAAAATACGGTGTACTTCCTTGGCAATATGAATATGATCGCCAGAACCCAATAACTCACTGATGCTTTTTTGAGAGATGGACTGACTGAGTTTTAAAATCAATTCATCATTCTCAATTTGCTTTAAGAAATTATCAATGAAATTATTCAGTGGAAGTTCATCGTTTTTGATCAGTTCGTGGAGTTCATCAAAAAAGTCACCCGTATATTGATCAAGGGCTTCAAAAAGAATAGGGGAGACAACACTCTTCACTCGCTCTCTTTTGAATTCATGCCATATATCATTTGTCAATACTTCAATAAGACTCTCTTCCTTCAAAATGGAGAGGATAATATCAAAGGATTGATCACAGATATAACGGATATGTTGTTTGGAAGTGAAGTCTGCGATGTTGGAATTCATCAAAAGTCCATTCAGCCCTTTTCGGATGGTCTCTTTGGACTGTTCATCTATCAGTGCCAGGAATCGATCAATGGAAGTGCCAATTTCAGGAATTTCATCGATTAGCTCATCTTCACGGAAAGCTTCTTTCAGATGAGTTTCAATAAACTCAGTCAACATGATATGTAAAGCGTTTTGGAAAGCCTCTTTTTTCACTTCCTCGCTTATATTATCATGTCTGATGATTTCAGATTCAACTAATTGACTGATATTTTTGATAAATTCCTCCTTAGTCTGTTCCACAATACTAGGAATCCCCATCACTTTTTCGAATAACATTCTAAGTGCGAGATCATTGGTTGTGTAACCAACAACAGAACCTGAAATTATTTTTAATAGTACTTCACTGATCATATATAAAGTTGCAACAAACTCCCATTAATACAAATATTTTTTGATTCCAATTGGAAAAAAAGAGATATATTTCCAACGAAAAGGGGTTTTAGTGGAAATTATAACAAATGTTTTTATTTGTTAAAATGTGACTCTAAAATGATGATATTGGATAAAACTGATAAGTGTCATTCTTACTTTCAAAATTCTAAATCTATATTGCAAACGGTTTAGGTTTTTTAAGGGATAATGAATTGAAGTATTATTCGTCCTATTATTTTGATCAGCTAATCTGTCCACTTAAAACACTTTTTAATTAACAATTTTGTCTCAAGAAGATGAGTGAAACTATAGAAAAAACGATTGTGAAAGACGTTCAAACTAAAAAAAACCATACAGGTCCATTCCTGATTATGGTAGCACTATTCTTTGTAGTTGGTTTCTTAACTGTAGTCAACCAACAATTCCAAGTGCCATTAAAAGGTGCATTTTTAGGAAATGCAGGTGAAATTAAAGATGCATTAGCAACAATGTTGACTTTTGCATTCTTCCTAGGTTACCCTGCAACTTCAGGTATTGGTGCAAAGTGGGTAGAAAACAAGGGTTATAAAATGACACTTGTAAATGGTTTAATCATGTTAGTGTTTGGATTAGGTATTTTTGAATTATCAGCTTGGTCTAACAGCATGTTGCCATCAGTAAGTCTTGCAGGTGGAGAAGTACCATTGGCATTCTTCGTATTCCTTATTGGTTCATTTGTAGTAGGATGTGCATTAGCAATTCTTCAAATCGTAATCAACCCTTACTTAACTGCTTGTATCGTTCCTGGTACTACAGCCGTAACTAGAATGAGTATTGGTGGTTCTTCAAACTCTACAGGTACTACTTTAGCACCTTTATTTGTAACTTATATCGTATTTGCAGGTGCTGAAGCATCAGATGTTCAAATCGGTGATATCTACATTCCACTAGGAGCTTTATTAGCTTTCGTAGCAGTTTTAGCGTTCATTATTCCTAAATTGAACTTACCAAACATTGGTTCACAAGAGGAAAAAGAAGATGCTGAGCCAGTAAAATTAGACAAGTCAGTGTGGAGCTTCAGCCACTTAAAATTAGGTGTTGTTGCGATCTTCATGTATGTTGGTGTTGAGGTTTGTGTTGGTGCAAACTTAGGTTTATATATTGAGCAATTAATCGAAAAAGGTGAATTCCCAGACGCTGTTAAGTTATTATGGTTTGACGGTAAATCTGTGGCGATCTTACCAGCTATCTACTGGTTCTCAATGTTAGTAGGTCGTTTATGTGGTTCATTCTTAAGCAAAATTGCAGGTACAACTCAGTTATTAGTTACTGCAGGTGGAGCTACAGTATTGGTTATCGCAGGTATGTTAACTGCTAATCCTTGGTTATTAGTAGCTGTAGGTTTATTACACTCAATCATGTGGGGTGCAATCTTCGCATTAGCAATCGACAAATTAGGACCTTATACTTCTAAAGGTTCAGGAGCTTTAATGATCGGTGTAGTTGGTGGTGCTTTAATGCCATTATTCCAAGGTATCTTAGCTTCATCATTAGGATCATGGGATATGACTTGGTTCTTAGTAATCGCAGGTGAATTATACTTAGTATACTACGCTTTAGTTGGATACAAGCATAACTTAGACTAAGACAGTCTGGTTATTATACAGATATAAAAACACCTTGTCAGCAATGGTAAGGTGTTTTTTTGTGCCATTTTCATTACAACGTCCTCTGATCCATAACCAGAACCATTTTTTCTACACTCAACATTCTTCCCTCAAAACATCCCTTTTCTTATGTCTTAGTACTTAATACATTGTAAACTAAATTATCGTAAATTATAGGTCTAAATTTTATAGAGATGAAAAAAGACCATATTCAAC
>NZ_JABANE010000064.1 GCF_012844305.1 Flammeovirga aprica JL-4 | reverse complement strand
ATTTTGATCCAGTCCCATTCTACCTTTTGGGGTGTTTTCTGGCCGATAGACTTTCTAATTTTCTCTATTTTGACTTTTTTGATAGCTCCATTGTAAAACCCAAAATGCCTGATCCTCCTAAAACCCTTTGGAAGCAAATGCATGCTGTATCTTTTGATAAAATCTACATCAGAGAGTGTCATCTCTTTTTTGTTTGCACCAGTTCTGTAATCCTTGTAAGAGAAAGTGACTTTTCCTTGTGAGTAATCCAATAAGCGGTGGTTTGAGATGGCAGTTTTGTGCGTGTATCTTCCAAGGTATTCGATGACCTGTTTAGCACCTCCAAAAGGTCTTTTGGCATAAACTACCCATTCTTTTTCAAAACAACTTTTCGCTATACTTTGGTCAAAATACGCTTTTGATGTATCATTCTTTCTTATTTGATCTACAAGTTTTGCTCTGAACATTTTTGCTAATGCTTTCGCTGGGAAAAGGTACTTCCCCGTTTTATCACTGCCTTTCCAATGTTTACCATTGCAAAGCGCTCCTCCCGGAATAATGCAATGCAGGTGAGGGTGCAGACTCAAATTTTGTCCCCAAGTATGAAGCACTGCGATCATTCCCATTTCTCCCTCTAGACTTTTGCTTCCGAATGTTCTGACTGTTTCCCAGACAGTTTTAAAAAGCAGATTATACATCAATTCAGGCTCATGCAGAAAGAGATCATTCAATTTATGAGACACCGTAAATACAGTATGAAAATAAGGTACGTCCAGCACTTCCTCTTCTCGTTTTGCGATCCATTTTTCTCTATAAGTTGCCTGACATTTCGGGCAGTTTCTATTTCTGCAACTGTTGTATGAAATTCTTACTTCACTGCACTTTTCACAGTAGTCGATATGCCTTCCGAGTTTAGCCGTCCTACAAAGTGTTATCGCATGCAGGTCGAATTTCTGTCTGCTGAGAAAATGAGTAGAAGTCCTCCAAAATTGTTGCCGATTGAGAATGTGACTGATCTCAATTTTTGGTTTCATAGATCTTGTCGAAAGGCGAGAAGGAATTGGATTTTTTGACGGTTGTTAGATTGATATACTCCAATGTGGTTTGAAGCGATTCATGCCCGAGCAGTTCCTTTAATGTAAAAGGGTCCATCCCCATTTCGACGCAGTGTGTAGCGTAAGTGTGCCTTAAGGTATGTGTGGTGACTTTTTTGTTAATCTTCGCCGCCTTCACTGTCTGCTTAAGCATTCTTCCAATAGAAGTCGTCGCTATATGTTTTTGAGATCCGTATCCTTGGAAAAGCCATATATTTGGATTTTCAGTTTCAAGGTATTTTTTGATACCAACTTTCCTATTTTCAGCAAGAGGCACCACTCTGTTTTTATCATATTTTGTATCTCTGACATAGATCGTCATTCTTTGTAGATCGATATCGGCAATCTTAAGCTGAGCGACTTCTCTAATTCTTAATCCCGCCGAGTAAATCAGAGCGAACATCACCCTGTACTTCAGTAAGTCAGGTATTTTAAAGATGGCTTTACATTCCTCGACTGACAAGATATCAGGAATCGCCTTTTTCTTTTTCAATACCGGAAGCTTGATGTTTTTTTCTTCCCTTCCTGAATATTTAAAGATATATCTCAATGCATAAACATAGTGTTTGAAAGCAGTATAAGAAGTTTGCTTTTTTTCTTTGAGCTGAAGTAGATAATCATTAATTTCATCATCGGAAAGTTCAAGAGGAGTCTTGTTAAAATGCAATTTTAGCAATAGACTTGATGTAGTTATCAAAGGTAGACTTCGACTTTCCACTTAGAGACATGTTACGATATAATTCGTTGTACATCTCTTTGAAACCAGGAATATTAAAGGCCTTGTCTAGTATAGTACCTATTTTTTTTTCATCTTACGAAATTTAAGGTGTTATAAAATTCATTAAGATGTAAAGGTAAAAAATAGAGGGCTTTAGCTAGCGGAGCTTTTGTTCAACAATAGCTAATCTCCATCCATCGGGTGACGCACCTGTTGGTTGTAATTTAGCCATTACATTGGAGGTTATAAGTTAACTTTATCAATATCAATGAGATATATAATTAGTGCCATAATATTAATTTCTTCATTATACTCTTGTAAAAACGAGACAAAACTTCCAGTTTTAAAGCAATCAGGATTTAAAGAAAAGTCATGGATTGAATTTGACTGGTTTTCAAAGAAAAACTATTTTGATATATTTTATATTGGAAACTTAGAAGATACATTTCTGTTAAAACCTGAAATCAAATTTCATCATGAAATAGAGTATAGTGGCATAAAGTTTAATGATACTACTTTAAGACATTCCAGAAAAATTTATGACTTATATTGTGGACATCTATTAAGTCAAGAAGAATTTAAAGCTAATAGTAAATACTACAGTGATACAACAGTATTAGAAGTGAAAATTGACACTACACAAATTATGAATTATGGTTGGGGTAAAAGTTATCCATTATTCATAATTAATAGAAGTAATAGTTTGGCTTTTATTGGACATGGAATAGATTACCCTCACGTAGGACTTGAAATACAAAACTCTCAAGGTAAATTTATAAGTGTTGGCAGGTCATATTTTAAAATAGGTTGTTCTATGGGAGAAGATGAATTCAATCTATTTCCAAATGAGGTTTTAATTAGTCAAATTCCTATTTTTAGAGGTAAGTCAACAACAAAACTAAGGGTTCGTTTTTCTAATTTTATATCAAATGAAATTACATGTGAGGTTGATGAATCTATTTTTCATCATTATACCACTCTAATACAACCCAAACAATAGCTAATCTCTACCCACCGGTCGACATGTCTGCTGGTCGTAGTTTATACGTTATGTGTCAAACCACATGTAAGAGTAAGGAATGTATGATTTTTATTCTAAAGTAAATTATAAAATTATAGTCATTGGGGTGTTAAGTATGCTTGTCGCATCTGCATTATTATATGTTTTCTATCACACTAATTGGAATGATATGAAAGTCGAAGGGACTGATAGGGAAACTGCCAAAATAATCATGTTAATTTTTTCAGGTGGAAGTTTCTTTTTTTTAGTTATTTCATGCCTGCAGGTCCTTCTTGTAAAAAAGATGGATTTAATAGGAAGTAAGCTAATTATTACATACCCCTTACTATTCACTACAAAACAAATCGATATAACTAATATAGGTCGTATTTATCGTTCAAGGTATAAAATTACTAATAATAGATCATGGTTTGAGAAGAATAATTCAATACTTTACAAGGGGAGAACACTAACAATTGTATTGATGTCAGGACAGAATATTAAACTTGATTCATTAGAAATAACAGAGTTTGAAAGATTTTATACTTTACTAAAAGCAAGGGTAAGAAGAAAAGATGTTGAGGAGAATAAAAAAAATATTATTGAAATACAGTATTTGGTCAGTATAGTTTTAACAATAATATTTGTTATCTATATGGCTAAAGTAAAGCTTTAGTATTGAAGTAATAAAAGATTGATAATAGATCTTTTTAATATTATAAAGGCAATAAACAGTAGCTAAAGCTCCAAGTCTCGACACATCCTCGCTCGTAGCATAGTAATTTCGTCAATGACAATAACAATACAAATGAAATATATTATACTTCTAACATCACTATTCACTTTTTTGGGTTGCAATAGAAAAATAAATAATGAAGATACAGTTAAATCTCTGATTCACAGTATTGATAGTTTATCTGCAATTCCTCAACATGATAAAACGTGGAAATTGTTGGTGAATAGACTTTATGAAAAAGACTCTAATAATATATATGGCATAAAACGTAAGATAAATATCGAATACAATAATGGAAATGATAGTTTAACTATCCATCTTTTTCGAAAATTATCGGATTCAATTCCAAAGTCATCTAACTATCATCTTTTTTATGTATTGAGTCTTGAAAGAATGAGTCTTAAAGATGTTGCTCATAAACACTACCAATACCTTTTAGAGAATATTTCTGATTCTCTTAACCAGAAGCCATTCAATAAATATGAACTACTTACCATTTTATATGGTAAAGATTCAGCTATGAATGAATTTAATCAATTGCCGATATCAAATTCATACTAATACTTATTTACAAAGAAAAGTATTGAAAATTATTCTAATTTAGGTATGCATGATTTTATACCTTTTCCAGACACCTCATACATTCCTGATAAATATTATGTTGTTATACCTGACTCACTTTACAATACAGGAAAACTAAATAGTATGAATAAATTATATACCTATTTTGTTCAAAAAGGGATTAATATTTATCATGTTGGTACAGATAAACGAAATCAAGCTTTTATTTTCAGATCAAAACCAACATACCAAAATAAAATAATGAATATCAAAAGTGTAAAGGTTTTACACACTAATAAAGCCTCTGATAACAGCTAACCTCTATATTAAACAAACTTGGATTTATTAAAGATGAGTAAAACTTCATTATTGTATTTTATTTTTCTAAACTTTCTTTTAATGAGTTGTGATCATGGTGAAAATCTATACATTAGAAATTTTGAAAGTGATACTTTGAAAGTACAACTACATTATCCATTTAGAATGGAGCATAAAGGCTTTATATTTAGTGATCAAATACTACCCTTGGATGAGATAAAAAATCATACTCAATATTATCAGAAATTACAATATGACTATGATAGTATAGATCGAAAATTAAAATTTAACCTATTACCGAAGTCTACAACATTTATCCCAATTAGTACTATTGGATATTTTGAGTACATCAAATTGCAACCTAATGATACCATATGGTTGACTCATAATATAAACAGTGATATTCCCGTTGAATTATTATCTAAAAAAGGTATGCAAAACTTAATTTTTGATATTAAAATGGATATTCTGAAACAGTATTTATCGGAGGACTAAATTAAACAACATCAAAATCAACCGAAATATAATTCATCACTCGACAAGCCTACTGGTCGTATTTTAGTCATTAATAGCTGAAATAATTCTCCGCCAACCTAATCTTGCACCCTCTAGAAGATTGAACTATATTTAGAGAAATATAAACTGACACTGTAGCTGAAACTTTAGTTCTCGGTTGAAAGGCCTGCTGAATGAAGTTTAGCAAATAAGCTAGCAAACATTGACAAAAATGATTTTAAGAGAAAAGATAAAAAATTATATAACCCTTCTCGAAGAAATAGGGGAGAAAGAGTTTTTAATGCCAATTGAAGAAATAAGGCTTGGAAATCAGTTTGCTGAGTTGAAGGACATTGAACTACTTAAGAAAAATTTATTGGTTGATAAATACCTTAATCACAAAAACTTTCATGTCAAAAGAGTAATTGCGATTGCATTTAGAAGGTTAGAGAAATTTGATGACCTAGAAATAAATAATGCAATGAAAAAGTTCTTGAACGATCCTGCACATTGGGTGGTATATGATGCTATTTGGTATTTCAAAGAATCCAAAACAGTTGATAAAAATATAATTCAAATTATAGAAAATCTCTCGGCAAATACTGCATTGACAGAAGAGCAATTACAAGAAACATCACCTTCATCAGATCCTACGGTAAATATGAAATGGATGGCGGATGAAACCCTAGAATCAATAAAAAAGTAATGCTTAGTTCAGGATACTTTTTTGTTGATTACAAAACAATAGATTATAATAATTAAACATAGAGTTAGCACAAGCTAATATGACAAGTCTCTTCTAAGAAAGCTATGTTTATAGTTTAGCAACTTCGTTACCACAGGCAATCAACTTGATAACTAATGCAAAAATTAATTGGACTGTTCTTACTTCTTTTAACCTCATGTGTTTATTCTGAAAAACAAAAGGATGGATATTACCATTACTCCTATTGTACTGCAGTCGCAGGTGAAGAAAGTGAATATCATTTATATAAAACCTCGTTTGAAAATGAGGTTGATTCATCTAATCTAAAAATTAAGATACTTGATAAATTATCTCAAGGGTATCTAAATTTCCCTGTGTATATTGATTATAGCTCAATTGATGGTTCTTCGGGTCGGATAACTGTGCTTGATTCTTTAACAAAATATTTTAAACCTGATACTTATGATTTGAAAGTCAGGAGTATTGGCTGTAGTGATTTAAATATCGATTCATTGTTGATAGAAAAAGAGAATACTTTTGAATTACGAATTGAAATGGGTTTCGGTAGTGGATTTGCTGATTTTGATATACAAAGTAAAAGGAGGCTTACTAAGTTTCAAATAAGACGGAAAGGAAGAAAATTTGCGAAGTAATTTTATAATTTACTTTGTACTAACATCAATAAAGTTCTATCCTTGGTTTATTCATCTTATTACACAATACAAAGCCAAAATATCAGATTATGCCTAAATTCATTCTATTATTAATTTTTATATCTCATTCTGTAATTGGACAAAATACCAGAACCGATAAACGTGTTAGTGAAAAATTCCATGAATTTTTTTATTATGTACCTAAACCTAGTACAAGTAATTCAGAAGCCAATTTGAAGTCAAAATATTCTTCATTTAATCAATTCTCTTTAGAGAAATTATTCGTGTTATATGATAGAACTTCACCTTCCATTAATGATATTATTTTTTTAGAAAGACAAATAATCAGTCTAAGTGAAAACTTATTTAAAGAAAAGAAATATATCTTATTGGAAGCTATTGGTGGGGCTAGTGGATGTGTTGAACCCTGGTATGAGGAAAAAGAAATTGATGGCAGAGATATCAAAATTATAAGGTTGTGTTCTGGCTGTAGTGACTACAGATCCAATTATCATTTAGTGGTTATTTATAATGCCGTAATGAATCAACTATTGGGGATTGAACCTGAAGCTAAACATGTGATGTATAGTTCTAGAAATTTTGTTGAAAATTCTACAACTACCTTGGACTTCGATTTGGTGGAGAGGACTTACAGCTTTATTAATATAGAAACAAAGGAAATGATAGATAAAGGGTTCTGGACTAAACTCAATGGAAATTATTTTTTAGTCTCTGCAATGGATGACTCAAAGAATTATGAATTCGCATTGACAAAAAAGAAGCATTTAAAAAGTACTGATATTGGTAAATTTAAATTGATTCAGTAACTATGATCCATAAAAAAGCCACCTCCGCAAAGCAGAAGTGGCTTCAAAAATCTATATATTAACTATTACTTTGTTGCTTTCAGAAAATCAAATTCAGGATTGATACATCGTTCTCCATAACGTTCAAATACAGCCTTTAACTGCTCTTGAGATTCAGGATATTGCCCTTTATCATCTGTCTCTTCAATCCAAAGTTCCAATGTCTTTCTATGCTGAATTAATTCCGCTTTATAATCAGGGTTTGAAGCTAAATTATGAAGCTCATAAGGATCTTTTTCAAGGTCATACAATTCTTCAGCAGGGCGAGTGTCAGAAAGCCAATCATTGCTAAACTCTACACCATTTTTATAGGCCTCCATCACCGCTATCGTACTTTTCTTATGCGATCTGTATTGTAATTGCATCAATGGACGGTCGGTCATAAAGTTCTTGATATACTTGAATTTTTCAGTTCTCACCGAACGAATTCGATCAATCGTGAAATCACAACGGTCTCTCGCTCCGATTACAAAATCTCTATGATATTTTTTATCAAATACATTTTGACTTTCCATGTATTCGGGCACTTCAATATCCGCTAAATGTAAAGTAGTAGCCGTTAAATCAAGTAAGCTCATCAGATCCTCTCTTACACCACTTTGTTTTAATAGATCAGGATTTCCTGGAGATGAAATAATCATAGGCATATGAAGTCCAGCATCATATAAAAATTGCTTGTCGCGCAGGAGGTTATAACCGTTATCAGAGAAGAAAATAATGATGGTATTTTCATATAAGCCATCCTTTTTTAATTGCTTTATCAATTCCCCAATTTCATTATCCGTCACTTTTATTTGATTATAATGATCTGCAATTTGCTTTCTGATAGATGGAATATCTGGGTAGTAAGGCATCACTTTCACATCCTTAGGATCAACCAAATGCTCTGGCTTATTTTTGTTCTTTCCACCATAAAGCTCAATTACCCCAAAGAAAGGTTGCCCTTCTTCTCTATCATTCCAGCTTCCTGTACCTGTTTTACCAAAATGCTTTTTCTCCGTGTAACTTCCAGACCAGTAATCATTCCAGTCATACGACCAGTTGAAGTCATCTTTTCCTTCACTAAAAGTATGATAACCTTGAGCCTTGAAAAGTTCTGGAAGCACTTTTACATGTTCCGGGAGTGGTTTGTTGACCATTCGTCCTGTACGATGATTATGCGTACCAATAGTTGTTGGCATTGCTCCTGTAAAGATCCCCGAACGTGCAGGAGAACATACTGGAGACATCGAAAAACAGTTGGTAAAAGTTACACCATTTTGAGCTAGGAAATCGATATTTGGTGTTTGGATAGTTGAGTCACCATACACGGGCATCCAAGGGTCAATATCTTCCCCGAAAAGCCATAAAATATTCACTTGTTTTTTCTCTTGTTGTGCTGTATTCATTGCACATTGTGAAAACAAGAAGATAAACAATATGTAAGTACAATTAATGTATTTCATTTTTTATTGATGATTTAATTTCTCGGTTCTTGCACCGTAGTTAAATTATAAGTAGTCGATCTTAATTCATTAAATGTTTCTGGTTTTTAGAAATCAGGAGATTTCTGATGATCCGTGGGCACGAATGACGCTCATGCTTAACATTCGCGCCAGTGTACCACTTCTCCCTAGCGCAAGAGTTAAGCGCTAGCGTCTCTTGTGCTTAAAAGATCTTTTGAAGTCTCTGACTTCTATCAAAAACACTTGTATTTGTACGGTTTTTAGTTGACCGGCGGATCCACCTTTTCCCAAGTTGAATACACTTCATTTTCCCAATCCAATAAAGCATCTTCCAACTCCTTCGCCACCTTTGTTTCTATCGTATATAGATCATTTTTCTCAGATTGATCCAAAGCGATATTGAATAAAGTTTTCTTCCCGCTATGGTATTTTACCATCTTCCAATCGTTTTGAATAACAGACGCATATTGATCCTCATAGCTTCTCATAAAGTACAGATTTCTATCCTTGATTTTCTTTTTTCCGTTGATAGTAGACCACAAACTGACCCCTTGAATCCCAGTATTTTTATATTTCTTATGAGAGGCAATTTCCATTAAAGTAGGAAAGATATCAATCGTAGAAACTGGAGTGTCGATTTCTTTTTTGTGGTTGGAAGGATCAGGTGTATGGATCAACATTGGTACTCTAGCACCTCCTTCACCCAGCGTATTACCGCCAATTTTACCACCACTTAATGGAGCTTGAGAGAAAAATCCACCCTGATCAGAAGTCAGAATAATGATTGTATTTTCATCCAATCCTTTTAATTTCAAAGCCTCTCTGATATGCCCGATAGATTCATCTACTGCAGTGACCATTGCTCCATATTGTTGTTCCCTTTTAGGTAAACCTTTGTATAAATCAAGGTGCTCTTTTTTGCCCACATGTGGACCATGCACACCATAGTACCAAAGCGAGATCATAAAAGGCTGTTTCTTATCGTAATCTTTAATAAAAGAAGTGGTTTGATTGGTCAAATTATCCGTTAAGAATTCTCCCTCTTTCATTTCACCAAATCCTGATTTGAAATAAGGTGGATAATAGCTTTTAGGATGTCCCCAGTTGGTCGTGCCATTTTGTTCATCAAACCCCTGATGAATGGGATGATAAGGTGCATGACCAAGGTGCCATTTTCCAAAGAAAGCATTATAATAACCATATTCTTTTAAAGCTTCTGCATAAGTCACTTCTTCCAAAGGAAGGTAATTAATAGACGGACGTTGTACAGGATCTTTCTTCCAAAAACTGAATTTATCATCATTTGAGCCATCCGGATTAGAATGTACAATATGTCTCACCATCTGCATACGTACGGCTTCTTTTCCGGTCAAAATCGACGCTCTACTAGGGCTACAAGTGGGAGTAGAAACATACGTTCTCGTAAACTCCATACTCTCTTCCTTCAGCTGATTTATATTAGGAGTGACATATTTATTATTGCGATAGCCCACATCCATCCATCCCCAATCATCTACAAAAAGTAAAATGATATTGGGCGGTTCTTTGGCGTAGGTGCTAGTATTTAATAGAAAAAATAGGAGGAAATATCCTATATAAAAAAGTTGCTTGATCATATTCATTACATTTCAATCGTAAAATTAGATTTTGTATTGTTCCCTTTCATTTCGAAGTCAGGAGACTTCACCAATAATCAGTTCCAAGTGACACTATCGTTTAACACTTGAAACATGGTTTTTAATACCATTGACAAGGTCATTTTTTTCTCTAAAATAAGGGTGTTTTTGCGTTTTTTTTATGTACTTTTTAGTCAATTCAGCTTTTTATTTCATAATGGGTTATTAGCCTGAATCAGCATAAAAGCCTCATTTTTAATACTGTCAGTTAGGTTATTTTGTATCTGATAGAAAAGTCGTACGTAAAAGGACTGATCATGTACGGAGAACAACATCAAATTTTTATTATTCATTGATATTTGGGTAGTGACATCGAATATTTTTGAATGAAATGAGATAAAAATGTTGAAGCTGATAGGATTAAATATTGTACTACTTATACTGTCATTTCAAGCCCTTGGAAGTGATAGAGTGAACTTTAATAGTTCTTGGAAATTTGTAAGAGAGGAAGCCCCTCTTAACGTAGATAAACTTCATAAATTAGACTTTGATGATAGCCAGTGGGAGGAAGTAACTTTACCACATACTACACGACTAGAGCCTTTGGTAGTGAATGATCAATGGCAGGGGGTTTCTTGGTATAGAAAGAAATTTAAAGTGCAGTCGAACCCTGCAGAGAAGAGAATTTTTGTAGAGTTTGAAGGAGCGATGAACATTGCTGAAGTGTGGGTCAATGGGCAATATGTCAAGAAACATTTTGGGGGTTATTTGCCGTTTGTCATTGATATGACGGATTACGTTTCTCCTCAAAAGGAAAATGTGATTGTAGTGAAGTTGGATAATACAGATAGTGAGATTACGGGGCCGAAACCCTTAAAAATATTAGACTTCAATACTTATGGCGGTCTTTATAGAAATGTTTGGTTGATTGAGAAAAATCCAGTGCATATTACTTTTCCATTGTTGGAAGAGAAAGTAGCTGGAGGTGGTATTTTTGTCAATTACCCTGAAGTAAATGCGAATAAGGCATCATTAAAAATTAAGACGGAAGTAAAGAATACAACTTCCAAAGTACAGGAAGTAAAAGTGACGCAAACGCTTTACTTTAAAAATAAGAAAGTGATGAAATTCCAAGGTTCAGCTTTCGAACTTTCATCTAATAATACAAAAACAGTTACACAAGATTTGAGTGTAAAGAAACCAAAACTTTGGGATACACACTCACCGAATTTATACCAATTGATGACCGAAGTGACTGTAGATGGTAAAGTGGTGGATCAACAGCGAACGACAATTGGTATTAAGAAAGTGGAATTTGTAGGGACTGAATTGTATATCAATGGACAGAAAAGATATTTGAGAGGAACGAACAGACATCAGGAGTATCCTTATGTGGGTTATGCACTATCTGAACAAGCTGAAATTCGTGATGCAAAATTGATCAAAGAAGCTGGTTTTGATGTCGTTCGTTTATCGCATTACCCGCATTCAACAGCTTTTATGAATGCTTGTGATTCATTGGGGTTATTGACAATTGATGCCATTTTAGGATGGCAATATTACAAACCAACGGACGGTTTTAGAAATCAGATTTTCCAAACGGCAAGAGATTTAATCAGAAGAGATAGAAACCATGCGAATGTATTGCTTTGGGAAGTTTCTTTGAATGAGACAAAAATGCCTTTGGAGTTTAGAAAGAAATTAAGTGCGATTGTAAAGGAAGAATATCCAATTGGAGCATCATACTCAGCAGGTTGGATGAACGAGGGGTATGATGTGTTCTTCCAAGCGCGCCAACACCGTATTTTACATCCCGACGATCAGGAGCATTGGAAGGGTCCTTACTTTGTTTCTGAGTATGGTGATTGGGAATATTACTCAAAAAATGCAGGTCTAAATCAACACCAATTAGACAAGCAAACACGATATGAAACTTCAAGCCGACAAGCAAGAGCGTACGGTGAAAAACGATTATTACAACAGGCTTACAATGTACAAGAAGCATTAAACGACAACTTACAAACTACTGCTTTTGGAGACGGGTATTGGGTGATGTTTGATTACAATAGAGGTTACCACCAGGATATCGAATATTCTGGAATTGCGGACATTTTTAGGATTGAGAAATTCGCCTATTATTTTTATCAATCTCAAAAAGACGCTTCTAAAAAAGAAGATGCCATGGTGAAAATTGCTTCTTATTGGGATGAAAACTCCCCTCTATCCCTGAAAGTATATTCTAATTGTGAGCAAGTAAAACTGTATCTTAATGATCAATTGATTGGTGAGCAAAAGCCAGATCAAGACCAAAAATCAACGAACCTTTCGCATCCTCCATTTACGTTTGCTTTGAAAGAATTTAAGAAAGGAACACTAAGAGCAGAAGGGTATATCAAAGGAAAAAAAGTAAGAGAAGATTGGGTGAAAACACCTGAAAAAGCACATCATTTATCGATTGTTTTGGCAGATAGAGCAGTGCCTTTAGCTTCTCAAGATGTGGTTTTTGCCTACATCAAAGTGGTAGATGAAAATGGTACTTTGGTACACGATCACCAAGAAGAAATTAATGTATCACTAGAAGGGGATATCCAATTAATGAATACAGAAACGCTTACAACGGATGCCGGTATCGCAACAGCTTTGATCAAAATCAATAGCTTGAAGAAAGACATCAGCATCAAAGCAGTTTCTAAATCGGAACAATTAAAAGGAAGCCTTCAACGTAAACTAAACTAACAAACGACATGAAATTATTCATAATTCAATTTCTAATTTTGGTATTCGTGGTACCATCTTATGCGGAGAAAATTATTCCTATTCCTCGTCAAGGGGATAGGGATATGACTCCCGTAATACGTGAAGCGATAGAAAATGCAAATGATAAAGAAATTAAATTGGTTTTTGAGGAAGGGAAATATTATTTCCAACCTGATTTTGCCTACGAGAAATACTGTCCTATCACCAACCATAAAAACGGAATCAAACGTATTGCATTTCCTTTTGAAAACTTTGAAAAAGTAACCATTGAAGGAAAGAATACGGAGTTGATTTTTAATGGTCAGATGTTTCCGTTCTTAATTGAAAACTGTCAGAATGTAAGCATCAAAAACATCAAAATTGATTGGAAAGTACCGTTTACAATTCAGGGAACGGTTGTAGCAGTCAATGAAAAAGAAAAGTGGATGGATGTAGTAATGGATACAGAAGGTTATTCATTTCAACTTAGAAGAGGACAATTACAATTCCCTAATATCAAGCATTTTACTTATTCCAGTTTAGGAAATACATTGACTTTTGATCCGAAAACAAAAGCAGTGGCACATGGGGGATTGGATTTAAATGGCCGACCTGAGAAAGTAGAACATTTAGAGGGCAATAAGTACCGTTTCCATGGCCCGATGAGACAGTTTCCAACATTAAACAATAAGATCAATTTTAAAGGACCTCATGGTGATAACCGATATGCACCCGCTTTTCAAATGATCTCGTCTAAAGATATTTCCTTTGATAATGTGGTTGTACACCATGCTCTAGGAATGGGCTTTTTGGCGGAGAGAAGCGAAAATGTAACATTAAAAAATAGTGGTGTTTACACAAGAAAAGACAGCGATCGATTGATTTCTTCTACTGCTGATGCAACGCACTTTTGTAATGTAAAAGGAAAGGTTTTGGTAGAAAACTGCCGTTTTGAAAATATGCTGGACGATGCCACTAACGTGCATGGAACGTATGTTTCTATTGATAAAGTAGTGAATAAAAGAAGCGTGATTGTGAAGTTGGAGCACTACCAACAATACGGTTTTCAGTTTGCCGGAAAAGGAGATGAAATTTGGTGGATCCATCAGCCAAGCCCAGATCGTCAAGCGAAAGTTTTAAAGGTAGCTTCTTATAAAGAACTCAACGAAGAGTACACTCAGTTGACGTTTGAAAATGACCTTCCATCGGCATTAAAAAGTGGTGATTTGATGGAAAATAAGACATGGAATCCTGAGTTTGTGATGAGAGGATGCACCATGCAAAACCATAGAGCAAGAAATATTGTACTGAAAACTCCAGAGAAAATTGTGATTGAAGAGAACTACTTCTCATCAAGTATGTCAGCCGTTTTCTTTAGAGGTGAATCATTCCATTGGTTTGAATCGGGGCAGGTAGAAGATGTATTGATTCAGAACAACACTTTTTATAATTGTGCCACAAGTGGGATGGAACATGCGGTGCTTTATATCACGCCAAGATTAGGAAAAGCAACCGATAAGAAAGCAATTTATGATAGAAATATCCGCTTTATCAATAACAAAATCAACACATTTGATAGCCGAATTGTATGGGCATATAATGTGGATGGTTTATTGATTAAAGGAAATGAAATCATCAAAAATAATGAATTAGAAGAGCTTCACCCTGATCGTCCAATTTTTGAATTCAACCATTGTAAAAACGTGGAAATTGGTAAAAACAAAATCAAAGGTTTTGAGGAAGTGATCATTAAAGAAGATGGTCAGTTGAGAGATATGTGATTTTTGAGGGAAGAAGGAAGAGGGGTGAGATAAGGTGGTTCGTGAGTCGCAAAGCATTGCGTCTCTACAGGAGTTGTACTTTCAATTTAATGAATTGCTAAATTGAAAAGGTATCGTCTTGTAGAGCCACAATGCCTTGTGGCTCACGAACCATTTTAAAAACCACTTTACGAACTAATATTTTTAACGTTAACCCTATGTAATCTATTGTCATTTCAATGTGCCTGATTGTACATTCATTTTTATTTCAATAGAAACATCAATTTAACGGAAAACAACGTTCATTTTGTTATTTCAATCTACATTAGATCTAGAAATCAATTCAAGCAGTTTGCAAACTAAGTTTAATTGAGATCAACAGCTAGCTATTAAAATGAATGAAAAAGTGGAGTATTAAATAGGATACTCTGTAAATGAAATGAACAATGAATTATTCTTACAATCACATTAAAAGTAACAGGATTAGCAAGTTACTTTTAATAGGCATGACTTCGTTGTGTCTGCACTTTTCTACCTATGCTCAACGAACAGTGGGTACAACACGAGCAACTGTAGGTACTAAAAACCTCACCTTCTTTATTGATAAAGTGACGGTCAATGAGACTGTTGTTTATAGAGATGGTATTGCGACAGCTTCACAAATCAATAGTGAAATTGATCGACTTTCTGGCCTTGGTGGTGGTGTAATCAAGTTCAATCCGGGGACTTATACTTTGGGGCAAATCAACCTTAAATCCAATATCAGAATTGAGATTGGCAACAATGTGAAATTTATCATTGATAGAAGTGGTGGAAACAATACCTTATTTAATTTAGGTAGAAATTCTAGTACCAATCAAGCCGTGATTTCCAATGTCGAAATTATCGGTGCTTCAGAAAGTTCTTCGACATGGTTTGAGATTGATTTAAGCAATTTTGCACCACTCGAAACGGCTACACCATTTAAGGTAGCCTATGTTAAGAATTTTGCGATTTCGAGATTTATCATCACGGATAATTACACTTTAAATCCCTCAGTGTTTTTGGTGGCCGATAGTAAATTCTTAGGAAGAGATTCCAGTGGTCGATTGAATTATGATTTATCGACTTTCAATAGAATTCCAATGCAAGGCGTAGTGAAAAACGCAAAAGCAACGGGCATTGGAACGGGATATGCCTTGGTACAACCTTTCAGTGGAAAACGTATTTATATGGAAAACTTGGAAGGGGAGCAAGGAATCACCGTAAGACTAGAGCCGGGAAGTGGAAAAGCCAATGACGATTTGAACCTGACTTCTAACCAAAAAATGGGTTCAATTGATGATATTTACATTAAAAATGTGTCGAATAAATTAGGTTTCTGCGCTTTGTTCATCAAACCACACTCAAAGATTTGTAATAACATTTACGCTACGGATCTGTATGCCGAAAACAGTTTATCGACGCTTTACATTGCGTCAGCGAGTTTATTACCACAATCAAGAAGAGGAAAATTTACAAATGCCACATTTGAGAATATCACTTTTAAACAGACTATTACCAATACGGTTTCTAATGGGACAAATAATCTTGTCGCTTCTAATTACCCAGCGGATACGGGAATTGAAGGATTGAGGTTTATGACAGAATTGGCTCGTCAGAAATTGGTGACGGTGAGAAACAGCAGATCGCCAAAACCGGGAGTGTATTCATTGATTATCAAAGATGCCGGTGGACAGCGTTATAAAACGCATCCTATAGCACCGATTATGTTTACTGCAAAATTCTCCCAAAATACAATCGGAAATATCACGGGCCGATACAATGTAAATATTCCGAACGAATCAGCGATAACAGTGCAGGGAGGAGCTTTTTCGGGAGATAAAGTAGTGTATAGAAATGAAGCCAGAGTCATCACCACCGGCGCTTCAGACGACGACTATATCTATGAGTAATCCCTTTTCTAAACTTTTAAACAAAGAAAACATGAAAAAGCTATTTTTGATTTCGCTTTTGTTGAATACAACATTTTTATTCGCACAAAATAAAACAACAGCCTTCGATACTGATATTTTATCATCCTCTGATTATGTGGTGGGTGTTCCTTATCTCTTAGAAAATGATGGGACAATCAATGGCATTCAATTAGAGAATAATGCGACCGAAGTTCAAGCCCAATTTGGGATTTACGCTGATGATAATGATGGTCCAGGGGCATTAATATACACTTCAGATATTGTACAGCTTTCAGAGAAAAATCTCCAATTGTCCATTCAAGATATCGAATTGGAAAAAGGGAAATATTGGATTATGACCAATTATAAGACGGAAGGAAAACACTTGAAAGCAGATATTTCAAATCCTTTAGCAAAGGTGTATTACATGCCGTCTCAATTTGGTCAAGCCTTTCCTTCTTTGGGTTATGATTTTGAAATGTACGAAGGGCATCAATTTCCAATTAAATTATTGATGCAACCTAAAGAAGTGCAACCTCTATTTGAAGTTTTCCCTAATCCAACTGTAGGACAATTGTATATCAATGGCACTCAAAAAGAATATAATATTACAGTTTTCGATAGTAATGCGAAAAAAGTACTTTCTTTAAGAAGCCACGATTACAATACTGTTTTGGAAATGGAATCACTTCAAAAAGGAACCTATTATGTATCGGTTGAGGGGGAAGAAACTTTTAGAGTTTTGAAGAAATAAATATACAAGGCCCACGATTGAAATCGTTGGCTTTTGGAAAGCTCCCTAATGTTTCAAGTGTTAAGCGCTAGCGTCACTTGGAACTGATTATTGGCGAAGTCTCCTGACTTCGAAATACTGAAGGAAAGTTGAAATATTCATTTCGAAGTCAGGAGACTTCGCCAATTACTAATCACAAGTGACGCCTGCCGGCTTAACACTTGCGATATCAATACTATATTAAATACTTACGAATATGAAACGACAAACAAACTATCCATTTTTTATCCTTCTATTATTGTGTATTACATTTACTGCTCAAGCACAAGATTTAAAAGAAGTGATATCCACCAAACAAAAAGCCCTTCAAACGCTGATTAAAAAGGCGGAGAAAAAAGGGATTGATGTGACGAAAGAGAAAAGTACAATCAGGACAGCTGAAATATGTGGTCAATTTGCAGATTGGGACGAAAAGAACATTGACAGAAACGAAGCCTTATTTAAGAAAGTAAAAAGGTACAAGGAAGAGGCACGCAAAACAGCGGAGGAATTACCGACTTTCGAAAGAAATGAAATCTTACTGATGTTGGAAGAGGGGGAAGAAAGATTATCGTTAGCATTAAAAGGGAAGATCAGTAAACAAGAGGTTCCTATTATTGATTGGAGCAAAACGGAGATTGTAGGAGATGATGTAATGTACAATGGTCAGCCTGTTTTCTTAGCAGATTATTCATGGAAACCAAAGACCGATTACCTTACAGAGTACCACGGTAATTTAGATGGTATTTTCCTTTCTACTCGTTTTTTAGAAGATGAAAAAGGGACTTTAAAAAAACGTTTCAAACAAGATTTGATCAATCAACCCTCAGGTAGAATTGGTACAGCATTTATCAATCACTTAAGTCCTCCGGAGTGGTTTACAGAAAAATACCCAGAAGCATCAGTAGGGAAAAGAAGGTATTTTGATTACGATATTGATCATCCTGCTTCAAGAGAATTAGTAAGTTTGCTTTTTAAAGAAGTGGTGCCTCATATCAAAGGTAAGAAGTATAGTAGTTTGGGTTATATGCTTGCGAATGAACCACATTGGCACACCAAAGCAAAATCATGGGATACGGGTACGGTTTCTGATTTCACGCTAAAAAAGTTCAGAAATTTCTTAAAAGAAAAGCATCAGACAATTTCGGCGTTAAATCAAGTTTGGGAAACAGATTATGCTGACTTTGAGAATGTGAAGGTGACGATCCCAATGGCTGGTGAATTACAAGGAACTGCTGTATGGTACGATTGGATGCGATTTAACCAACTAAGAGGAGTGGAGTGGTTCCAGTTTTTATCCGATGAAATTCATAAATATGATCCCGACGCAAATACACATATCAAAATTATGCCTCATCTTTTTTCAGAAAACACAAGAGATCACGGTATTGATTTAGAGGCTTTGACGGCTTTATCGACAGTGATTGGTAATGATGCCGGAGCAGTGTACTCGGATATGTGGCAAAAGAAAGAACCAGAATGGGCTTCGAAATATTATTTTGATTGGAGACAGATGTGTATGGGATATGATTTTATGAAATCAGTAAGTCCAGAAAAGTTAGTGTTTAATTCAGAAGGCCACTTTATCTCAACGATCCGTTTTAGGGAATTAAAAATGAAACCAGAGTACGCTAGAGCGACTTATTGGTTGGCGACAATGTTAGGTTTAGATGTGATACAAACATGGTTTTGGCCAAGAGGTGAAGACGGTTCTTTAAGAAAAAATTCAAAAGGATATGCCGCTTCTTTGACACAAATGCCACGCGTATTGAATGAAATCACACTGACGTATATGGATATGAATGCTAATGCTGAGTTGTTGACTAAGATTCAGAAATTAAGAAAACCGATCCGTATATTCCACTCCGAAACCTCAGCGATCAACATCGACAATCATATGGACAAAGAGTATCATGCCTATGAGCGTTTCTTGTTTGAAGGAAGAGCTGTCGGATTTGTAACTGAAGGAATTTTGAATACACAACCTCATCAAGATTGGGATGTAGTGGTGATTGAAGAAACACCATTTATGACCGTCGGTGAAAGAGATGCTTTACAATCTTATTTAGATAAAGGCGGAAAAATAGTGATGGATAAAAAGAGTGTTTTGAAAGATGAATACGGTCAATCCTTAACCGCTTTGAATGCTGGAAAAGGAACATTAATTATAGCTCAAAATTCGGGTGAAATTCAAGCAAAGACTTTAGGCCTGATAGTTCCAAATTCACTAAAGATTTCAGAAGAAAATGCAACGAGCCATAAAGGTTGTATTTGGCGCTACTTTGAAGATGAGAAAAAAGACAAGTGGGTCTCTATTGTCAACGTTGGAAAGTCGGAGTCAACATTGAAAATTGATCTACCAAAGGGGGAGAAAAGTATCAAAATAACAGATGTGATTACGTCAGAAACACTTCAACAAACTTTCAAAATGGAACCACTCCAGGTGTATTTACTGAGAGTAAGTACTGATCAAAAAGGAGATTTATAAAGGTAGTATTGCAAATGTTTTCTTTGCGTCCAAATAATGTTTTTATAAGTGTCTATTTGTTGATGAATCTTGATTTTTAATACTGTTATCGATGATATTGTGAATGGAACACGTACTTAGAGTCACAATTTTTTTAATACTTTATTGAAATGAAATATCAATCTATACTACACTTATTACTTTATTTCTGCACCCTTTGCAGTACTGCTTTTGCTCAAGAATCAGATCCAATTCAAGAAACGGCTGATGTATTTTTTCCTGAAAAAGTAGTTTTAGCACTCAATCATCCTTATTATAATTTCAGTATTAATGATGCTTATTTGAAAGGGATGAAATATGAATCTACCTTAGGTGAAACCGAAGTGCACAAGTACTATAGAACAACTGTTCCACAGGTTTCAATGATGGGGAATCCTATGGAAAATAGTGATTCGTATGAATACGAAATGAGGTCTGCTAAGCTGATGGGAATTGATGGATTTAAGTTTGAATTTAGACCACTGGGAACAGATTATTATATCAATCAATTCAAGAAGATTTTTTCTGCTTATGTAAAAGTAGCTGAGGATAAAAATATTGATTTCAAATTCTCTATTGCAATAGAGATGGACCGTACTAAAAACATTCCGGTTTCATATCTTTTAATGAAAGTAGAGAACACATTGAATGAGCTATTCAAGTCGACCAACTACTCGAAGAAGTGGTTGAGAACTGGAAACAATAAAGTAATTGTCTTCACAAAATTCACGCAAAAAGTAATTGATGAAGGATTGGAAAAAAAGTATACAAAGCAATTTCTTGAAGATCCAAGTTTAATGAAGAAAGTAGCAGGTGTGTATACCTCTCTTAAAAAAGGACTGCATGATGATGTCGCTTTTGTATATCAAGGAGATTTTATTGGTAACAACCGTTTCATGAATCAGGTTTTGGACCACTTCCCAGCTATTTATACCCTAAGAGGTATTCAGAGTTATGAGGTAGGCATGGACCGTTTGGCTGACGTGTGTAAGAAAAGAAATCGACCTTTTATCCAAAGTGTTTATTCAGATCTTCAAGGCGCCAATCGTCATAGTGTAAAAACCAACCGAATCATACAAAATACGAATATCACGGACAAAGAGACTTTTGTAAAAGCACACAATTATAAGATGACTTCAGACTTGCGTAAGTTGCTGGAGAAAGGCTTAAAGAGAGATACAGATATGATGTTTGTGTCTTCATGGAACTATTATGATAATGGTTCACACTTTGCACCGGAGTTACACCATGGTTATGGATTAGGATTGATTTTAAAATACTATAAAAACAAATGGCTGGACAGTAATTTTGAATCTCATGAAGACATGGTTTTTACTTCTTTTAAAAATTACTTACCAGGAGAGTTGAATCAAAATAATGGGGTTCAAATCAGATTTAGAAATAAAGAAAAGTATCAGTTGCAAGACTTGGACAGTGTAGAAATAGTGACGGTTTTGAAAGCAGGAGGAGATGTCTATTTTAATGGGAAACACTTAGGCTTTGCCCCAAAAGGGATCTATGCTTTTTATGTAGAAAAGGGGAAAGGTAAAATGGAAGTGAAGGTCGAGAGGGATAAAAATACGGTGGTAGATTATACTGTACCGAAACAAATAGTTGGTAATCAAGATAAAACCGATTTCATCACATATACTTTCAGCAATTTAGACAGAACATATGCTCAGCTGAATCAGAATATTATTCTAGATAGTGAAATGCACAAAATGAGAAATAGATTCTTGATTTCTAAAAATGACGAAATTAAATGGAGATTATCAGCTTCAAAACGTTTTTTAGATAATCTTCAAGCGATGTATGACTACGGGTCATCTTCGTCAAAATGCCTTGATATGCAAGAGAAAAACTACAAGAAGTACAAACAGCAAATCAAGGAGATTTTGCCGGAATTTAATTATGGTATCTGGCTGGAATTGGAAGAAAGTGCAATGAACAATGAGGGGATTCCAATAGTTGAAGATAATCTGAATGAAGCTTTGAAAGGGTATAATATTTTGCCGGAATATACGAAGCAGAAGTAGTGTAGATAACATTAAAATGCCTTGGAATTGTCTCTGAAAAAGAAACAGTTCCAAGGCTTTTTTTATTAATATGGGTTTAAAATGAAGCTGCGTTTCAATAAAAAGTAGCTGTCCGTACAGATTCAGACGAGGCAGTTGATTCATAGTTCTTTCAATTTTGATATTGTAACTAAAGTTTTCTGAAGTCTGAGTACTGGGACAAAAGAAAACGAGTGTTTCTTGTACCATAGTTACAACTATGGGCAGGTGATAAGCCAACCTACATCAAGAGTAAAGTCTTGAAGTTTGGTGACGGTGGTAACACTAGAGTGTTGTTGAAGTCAATATCACAAGCCCATGATTTCAGTCATGGTACACGAGTTATTGTTCCATTTCTTCTGTCCTGGTACTTGGTTACATATTTTGATATCTACTGAAATGAAAGACCATTTTTTGCTCCAAATCATACTATTATTTTTCACTGCTCAGAGTGCCTTGTACGCACAAGACCCCATTCAAAAAACAGCTGAAGTCTTTTTTCCTGAGAAAATAGTTTTAGCCCAAAATCACCCCTTTTTTAACTACAGTGTCAATGATGCTTTTTTGAAAGGAATGCAATACGAATCCATATTTTCAAAAACAGACTCCAAAGAATATTACAGAACCACTGTTCCTCTTGTCTCATTGATGAGTAATCCCATGGAAAACAGTGATGCCTATGAGTTTGAAATGAAGTCAGCAAAATTGATGGGTATTGATGGCTTTCAATTTGAATTAAGACCGCTGGGAGGTGAATACTACCTCAGCCGTTTCAAGAAGATTTTTGCTGAATATATTAAAGTAGCAGAGGTAAAAAATATAGACTTTAAGTTCTCCATCATCATTGATATGAAAAGGAACAAAAAGGTGCCTGTATCTTTGCTGTTGAGTAAAACGGAGTCAACATTAAATGAGTTATTCAAAATGACAAATTACTCCAAAAAATGGTTGAGAACCGGAGATAACAAAGTTATTTTGTTTACGAAAACACCTCAAAAGGTCATTGATCAAGGACTGAAAAAGAAATATGCTTCAGCATTTATAAAGAACCCAAATTTAATTTTAGAATTAGCAGAAGTATATCATTCACTTCAGAAAGGATTGATAGATGATGTGGCTTTTGTCTATCAAGCTGACTATGTATCTAATGATGTATTGACGAATCAAATTCTAGATTTCTTTCCCGCTATTTATACCTTAAGCAGTGCACAGAATTATGATAAAGGCATCAGTGGACTGGAGGCATTATGCAGAAAAAGAAATCGCCCTTTTATACAGTGTGTGGTACCAGATATGCAAAGTGTGAAACCCTATGATATTTCCACCAAACAGAAACTGCCATCTGGAGTAGAAGGCACCATAAAAGGACGTGGAGAGAACAACTACGTAAAGGCTCATAATTACAAAATGACTTCAGTGCTTCGTGATTTATTAGAGAAAGGAGTAAAGCGTCAGGCTGATTTACTGTATGTAACATCATGGAATTATTATAATAGAGGCTCTCATTTTGCTCCAGAATTACATCATGGATATGGGATGGGTTTGTTATTAAAAGAATACAAAAACAAATGGCTGAAAAATCAAGCAACATTAGAAGAAGAAGCTGTGATAGTTTCCTTTAAAAATTTCCTTCCTGGAGAATTCAATAAAAACAAAGGGATGAAAATTAATTTCAGGAATAAGGAAAAATATCAAATTCAAGATATGGACAGTGTAGAGGTGGTAACAATCTTGAAAGAGAAAAGTGGAGTCTATTTTAACAATCAATATTTAGGTATTGCTCCAAAAGGGACACATGCTTTTTATGTTGAAAAACCAAAAGGCAAAATGGAAGTTAAAGTCAAGAGGGCTAGACGTACGATACTTCAATATTCTGTTCCAAAAGAAATAGACGGAAAACAAACAGTTACAGATTTCTTAACCTATACTTTTTCCAACTTGGATGAAAACTATGCTCGTCAAAATCATGATATCATTTTGAACAACGAAATGAGAATGATGAGAAATCGATTCCTTATCTCGAACGAAGACGAAAAGAAATGGAGAAAAGCCTCTTCTGAACGTTTTTTTGATAACCTTCAAGCTATGTATAATTATGGTATCGCTTCTAATAAATACATTGAAATACAAGCCAAAAACTACAAGAAATTCAAACAGCAAATCAAGGAGATTCTAACGGAATTTAATTACGGTATTTGGCTTGAATTGGAAGAAAGTGCCTTGAAAAATCAAGGTATACCTATGTGGGAGGATAATCAGAATGAAGCCTTGAGGGGATATAATATTTTGCCTGAGTATTCAGAACAGAAGTAAGTAATCGCTGTGATATATTTGGGAAGTTGGTGATCAAAATTTGTTCACTAACTCTTCCACCTCATATATTTCTTTTAGAGTCATGTAAAGTTCAGGGATAAGTTATAGTACTCCTTGTAATTAAGTTTCTTAACTGAAGGTTTTATATCTTTAAATTAAGTAGTAAACTATTGATAATACTATTATTAAAGGAGTGATGAAATATATTTTTCAAAATCAATGAAATAGAAAAAGCAACTATATTATTTTATGAACAAGTTAGATAAGTTTTTTTTTACCTTTTATAGTTATAATGTGGGTCTCTGTCATTATGTATTTTTTTGAAGAAAAAAAATATGCAATTGGATATGTAAATACAATATATCCAGGACGATTACATTTTCTCCCTTTAGGTAAAAATAGAGGTATGAAATCTTTTCACACTCAAGAAAAGTACCGCTATCAAGATAAGGTATTTTATATCTATGAATTTACTGAAACATTACCTTTCTGGTTTGGTGATGTCATAGGTTGTATTAGTAAGAATCATGATTTGATTGAAAAATATGACAAGAAGGTTTATGATAAAAATGAATTACAGATACTATTGGAAACTTTTTGTGATTATTCCTCTTCTTCCACTGTAATGGAAGAAAACCATTAACTCACAGAGACAAACTATCTAAAAAGTATCTATACTCACAAAGTTTGAATCTGTAATAAGTGATATTTTGAAATTGTTAGAAGCCAACAAAAAGAAGATCAACTATAATTTTCTGATTCAAAACCATAATTAATCTTTTTCCCTTCTTATTTTTGTGATAAACAAATAGAAAGAATATGGCCACGTCAAAATATATCAATCCATTTACCTATTTTGGCTTTAAGAAACTCTTTGGAGAAGAAGATAATAAAGATATCCTTATTGACTTCTTAAATACCGTCTTGCCTGAAGAGGATAAAGTATATGATTTGACTTATAAATCCACTGAAAAGCTATCTGCTCATCAGACGGATAGAAAAGCCATCTTTGATTTGTATTGTGAAAATGAAAAAGGGGAGAAGTTTATCGTTGAGTTACAACGTGCCCACCAAACCTTTTTTAAAGACAGAACGATTTATTATTCCACTTTTCCTATTCAAGAACAAGCTACCAAAGGTCAACCCGATGGTAAAGGGTGGAAGTACGAACTCAAAGCAGTTTATGTGATTAGTTTGATGGACTTCAAATTTGAC
Source organism: Flammeovirga aprica JL-4 (assembly GCF_012844305.1). Taxonomy (GTDB): domain Bacteria; phylum Bacteroidota; class Bacteroidia; order Cytophagales; family Flammeovirgaceae; genus Flammeovirga; species Flammeovirga aprica. The sequence goes on along the minus strand of NZ_JABANE010000064.1, from coordinate 24,853 downwards.
TTATCAGAAGATTTCCATCATGTGGTAGAATTGAAGAACCAACGTAATGAAATTTTTTATGATAAGTTGAAATTTATCTACCTAGAATTACCAAAATTCAAGAAATCAGAAAGTGAATTATCAAATCATTTTGATAAATGGATTTACATTTTAAATCGACTAGAAAGTTTTACCGAAGCTCCCGCTTTTTATCAAGAGTATATCTTCAAAAAAATATTTTCAATTACAGAATTTACAGCATTGGATAAGGCAGATCAGTTGAGGTATGAAGAAGATCTGAAAATTTTTAGAGATTATTTGAACACATTAGATACAGCTGTTGAAAAAGGAAGAAAGCAAGGTAAGGAAGAAGGATTGAAAGAAGGAATGAAAGCAGGTGAACTAAAAAAAGCAATTGAAACTGCAAAGTCAATGCTTCAAGATGGATTAGATATTGAGAAAGTGGCTTTGTATTCAGGTTTGAGTATTGATGAGGTGAAAGAAATAGCAGATTCAATTTAGAATTCTAGGTTTACCCATCACTCTTGCAATGTTAAGATGATTGACATCGTTATAAGCTTGAATATCGAATAAATTTTCAACTTATAACAAACCAAAACACTCATAACAATAACCAATAATAAATAGAAATGCTACGATCTTTCCATTCAAAAAGAGCCCTATAATCACCAAAAACCAACAAATTATAGAAATTCCCCCTGCTGTTGCTTAAAATAGCCCCTTTTTCATTTCGTATAAAAGCTAAGATTGTAATAAATCAAATGAATTAGTATGAAAGCAATGAATTATTACTCCTTCATCTTAGTGTTTATAGGATTGATGGGTTGTCAGACTAACACAGCTACAAAACAATCAGTTACTTATTACTTTGATGCCGAGACAGGAAAAAATACCAACAATGGTTTAAAGGAAAGTGAGCCTTTTAAGGACTTTTCTACAATAAAAACACTTACACTACAGGCGGGTGATACCTTGAAACTTAAAAGTGGAGTGACGTTTCAGGAGATGCTTCAGTTGAAAAATATTGGGCATGGATGGGACAAACCTTTGGTGATCACTTCTACAGGAAAAGAAAAGGCAATTATTGATGCGAAAGGTTTTGCGAATGGGATTTTATTAGAGAATGTTTCGAATGTAAAAGTTGAGAATATTCAGGTAGAGGCCAATGGAGGTGCAATCACCAAGGACATGAAAATGAGATGTGGTGTATTATATACTACATCAAGTGATGGGGATTATGAAAATGTGACATTAGAGCACCTTATAGTGAAAGATATTTTTTGTAATGCACCAGGATTGGAAAGGGGGAAAGATGAAGTAGTGACGGCAAATGGTACGCAATCTTATGGATGGGGTATTAGAGTACTTTTGAAAAATCAAGCATCAGTGTTGAAGGGTTTAAAAGTGAGCAATTGTACGGTGCATAATGTGGCGCATACTGGGATTAAACTTACTGGTGGAAGCAAACATAGTATTCAGGATTTTGAAGTGGATCATTGTAATGTGAGTTTCACAGGAGGCCCTGGAATTCAAATGTCGAAAGTGAAGAAGGGACACATTCATAATAATCATGTGGATCATTCTGGCAGTGATAATGATTCAAGAAAGTGGGGTAGAGGTAGTGGACTTTGGACTTGGGGATCAGATCAGGTCTTAATTGAGAAAAATAAATTTACAAATGCCAATGGTCCGGGTGACTCAGCAGGAGCGCATATTGATTATAATTGTAATAATATTGTATTACAATATAACTATTCTTCAAATAATGCAGGCGGTTTCCTAGAGATTTTGGGCAATAACTACAACTGTAGCTATAGGTATAATATTAGTGTCAACGACGGTAACAGAACCAAAGGTGTAGATGGTGCTTTCCAAGAAGGAAAAGTATTTTGGTTGTCCGGTTTCCAAGGTAAGAAAGCAAGAAAAGGGCCTTTCAATAGTTATATTTATAACAATACAATTTACGTTAATAAAGATATTACGGCCAAAATAGCTGTGGATAAAGCTACTAAAGGAGTGTATGTGGCCAATAATATTTTCCATTTTGAAGGAGAAGCTAAACTAGTATTAGGGGATCAGTATACGCCAGATAAAGGAGGTACTTCTGAAGTGGAAAATGTATTTTTCAAGAACAATGTTTTCTATCAAAAATCAAATTGGCCAAAAGAGGTTTTGATTCAACCTTCAGCATCTCATTTTGTTGATGTTTTATTTGCGAATAAGAGCGGAAATGAATTGAAAGACTTTACACCGACGAATATTGAAGCGATTAAGAATAAAGGAATAGCCATTGAAAAAATCCAAAATGACAGCATTGGATTGATATATGGTTTAGACTTGAAGTATGATATTTTAGGGAATGAAATTGCCGATCAACCTAGTATTGGGGCAATTGAAGTTTTCTAATACAATAAAAAGGTGGGTACTTATTTGATAATGAGTACCAACCTTCTTGTTACCTTTCCCAAACTCAAAATATTCCTAAATACGTTCAGAAATTATATTAATATATAGTATAATTGTATCTACTACGTTTATTATCAATTACTGTGAAATGAAATTACTTACTCTACTCTTTTTAATCACTATCTGCCTATTTTTTGATGTTAAGGCGGATCATCAACTTGACTCTTATCAATTCCAGTATTTCAATGTGTCTAATGGATTGCCTACAAATTATGCTTATAAAATCAGACAAGACAGTAGTAAGCGTTTGTGGTTGGCAACCAATAGTGGGTTGGTAATTTTTGATAGTAAAAACTTCGAAGTAAAAAGACCATCTCAAAGGTATAGCGGATTGAAAAATGAAAATATATCGGCTTTATACCTTCAATCTGATAGCATTGCTTGGATAGGTACACAGAGTGGAGGTTTGTCTTCTTACAATATCAGCTTGGATCAATTCACTTATTATGATGATATTACGCTGAAAGATAGTGATAAGAAAATCAATAGAATCACATCTATTGCTGAAGACAATGAAGGAAATCTATGGCTCTCAACATTCAATCATGGCGTGGTGGTTTATAAGGTTGGAGAAGGCATTATTAAGCGGTTTAATGAAAAAGCAAAGGTAGCACATGTGATCAAAGATAAGTTTGGAAACATGTGGTTTTCGTCTTTTAACACACTGTATAAATATGACCCCTCAGAGGAAAGATTGATAGTACAGAAGTACCTTTTCGGTGAAATGATGGAGTTGTATTATGATGCCCCTAGGGATCAATTGATATTAGGAACAGCAAAAGGACTTTATAAAACTAAAACTTCGGTACTTAATATAGAGCCCTTTGATATGGGTGAACTTGCTGGAAAAGTAAGAGGTATTAATACAGTAAAAGTAGATAAAGAAGGTTGCATTTGGATAGGTTCATGGACGAAAGGATTGTACGTGAGTAATAAAGATCAGAATTCTTTTAAGAAGCTTCCTTTGATCAAAGACTTTAAAACCAATTCCCAATATGAGGGTGTATTGGACATCTTTTTTGATGCAGATGATAATATATGGGTTGGGACTAGCAATGGTGGTTTGGTGAAACTGATCAATGAGCATTCACTTAAAAACTATCATAATTCAATCACAAACGACATTGGACTTGAGGATAACAATATCCTCTCTGTAAGTGTTGATCAGTACAAAACACTTTGGTGTGGCACATGGATGGGAGGCTTATTTTATCTCTCACCCAATAGTTCGAAATTCCATCTGATTCCAGAATCAAAAGGCCAAAGGATAAGAGAGATTATTTACTGGAAAAACTATATGATTTTTGGTGGTACAAGAGGGGTGTACGTAATGGACAGAACCAATAATCAAATGAAAATAGTAGGTCATTATTTAAATAAAATTAGAGCTAACTCTTTTTATATTGATAAGGAAGGAATGTTTTACTTGGGTACTCAGATGAACGGACTGATTGTCGTTGACCTAAAAAATGACATTACTTTTTCTAATCCTTTACGCTTTACAATCAGAGATTCAGAACTGATCAATAACAGAATCACTACTATTGGTGAAGATGACAAAGGGCGTATTTGGTTAGGTACTTTTAATGGTTTACAGCTGTTTGATAAAGAAAAGAAGACTTTCGAAAAAGTAGAGGCATTTTCAACAGAAAAGAGATCTTCACTGATTGTTTTGTCTTTGAATTTTCAGCAAAAAGGAAAACTGTGGTGTTCTACATCTCAAGGGTTGATTAAAGCAGATATTACAGATAAGTTTAGAATAGAACGTATTTTCACGGTAGAAGATGGATTGAATAATGATTATATTAACGGTATTTCATTTGATAAGAATAACCGTTTGTGGTTTAGTAATACTATTGGCATAGGCACAATCAGTCCCAACGAAAAGAATATTCTGAACATTGACAGAGAAAAGAAAGTCAATAATGTAATGAACAATGACGCTATTTTTAACGATGGCGAAAAGATCTATTTTGGGGGTACTAATGGTATTTATATTCTCAGCCCTGATAAAATCAATTTGCAGGCAGAAAGAATACCTAATATTGTAGTGACAGATTTCTTTATTCACAGGAAAAAAATCTATCCAAGGGATGAAATTAATGGAAGAGTTATCCTAAAAGAGCAAATTAATTACTTGGATGAGTTGGAATTGAAATATGACGAAAATACAATTTCGTTGAAGATGATTTCTCCAAACCATCACGCCAACAGTCACCTGTATTATCAGTTTAGAATTAAAGAATTGGAAAAGGATTGGATTGATAATGGTAAAAATGAATTGATCAACCTTATTGATTTAAAGCCTGGGCAATACCATTTACAATTAAGGTCAACTTTTGATTATAAATCTTATAGTGAAATCAAACATTTAACCCTTATTGTTCATCCTCCATTATGGTTGACGTGGTGGGCTAAATTGATTTACCTTACACTGTTCTTAGTGATTGCCTATTTTGTGATTCGTTTCTTAATATTGAAAGCGTCTTTGGAAAACGATCTTAAAATTGAGAAAATCAAAAATGAACAGGAACATGAATTGAATGAATCAAAACTAATGTTCTTTACAAATATCTCTCATGAATTAAGAACGCCTTTAACATTGATCATTAGTCCATTGTCAGAAATGGTGAAAATGGATTTGCCAAAACCAATTCAAAGTAAAATCACTAATATATATAATAATGCAAACCGTTTGTTGGACTTGATCAATAACCTGCTCGACTTCAGAAAAGCGGAAAATGGTATGTTACGTTTAAATACCAACCCTTATCGTTTTGATGAATTTATAGAGAAGATATTCAACAATTTCAAAAGCATGTCTGATGATAAAAATATCAATTTTGAATTGATTAAAAAGAAGTCCGAAGTAAAGCTAAATTTTGATCATGATAAAATGGAAATGGTGGTTTGTAATCTGCTTTCCAATGCTTTTAAATTCACTACTTTGAATGGAACGGTGCAAGTGATTGTTGATAATGATGACAACTTCGCAACACTGCATGTAAAAGATACAGGCAAAGGCATTTCATCTTCTGAGCAAGAGAAAATTTTTAATAGATACTATCAAATAAAAGATACTGAGACCATCAATATGGTGGGAACGGGTATTGGATTGGCTTTGACAAAAAAGATAGTAGAATTGCATAATGGCAAGATTGAAATTACTTCTGAAAAAGGAAAAGGAACAGAATTTATTGTAAGTATTCCACATACAGTAGTGGATAGAGATAAGGAGCAGGAGGAAGTAATAGAAGAAGTGATTGTAGAGGAAGAAAAGCCAAAAGAGAAACAAAAAGTATTGATAGTGGATGATAATGAGGAGATTAGAAGTTACTTGAAAACTATTTTTGAGGAGAGATATCATATCATCCTAGCATCAAATGGAGAGGAAGCAAAGGAAAAAGCCCTGCAAGTGATACCAGATTTGATTCTTTCTGATGTGATGATGCCAAAAATGAATGGTATTGAATTATGTCAACTTTTAAAGGATAATATTTCTACAGCACATATTCCAATATTGCTATTAACAGCCAAAACAGATAACAAACACGAGATCGAAGGATTACAATCAGGTGCGGACGATTATATCCGTAAACCGTTTGATGTAAATGTACTGAATACCAAAGTAGATACACACCTTCAAAACCGTATAAAAGTACAACGACACTTCCAGAATAAAATCCGTTTTGAGCCGAATGCCAGCCTCAATACAGAAAACAAAGACGAAAAATTCTTACAAGATCTATCAGAATTTATCAATTTGAATTTAGAAAATGATGAATTCCATGTGGAGACATTGGCAGAGCATTTCTGTATGAGTCAGTCCACTTTATACAGAAAACTGAAGGGCCTTACAGGGATGACGATCGCCGGTTTTATCCGCTCTATCCGATTAAAAAGGGCATCCGAACTTTTACTGCAAGAAGATTTAAAATTGTATGTAGTAGGTGGTTTGGTAGGTATCAATGATTACAAATATTTCAAGAAAGAATTTACCAAACAGTTTGGCGTTTCTCCAAAAGATTTTAGGGAGAAGAAGAAAAAGGAAATGATGGAAGATGCATAAATGCGTAGCAACGTAGCCTGCTACGTTTTCACAAATAGTAAGAACGTTTCAATGTATTAGAATCTCAATGATAGATTTTGAGAGATGTAGTCTATTCTTGCATTAGCGTTGCAGGCAACGCAACTACAATTGCGTAGCAACGTAGCCTGCTACGTTTTTTACAAATAGCGGAAACGTTTCAATTTTAATAATCTTAGTGATAAATTTTGAGAGTTGTAATTTATTCTTGCTTATTAGCGTTGCAGGCAACGCGTCTACAATCGAATGCTTTTAAAAATGGAGGCAATTTAAAAGTTAACATTGCAGGCATATTTAAACAGATCGCTATCGAAAAACATGAAAAACGACTCCATTTCAATTAAATATTAAGAGGATTGGGGGTAATTTCAAAATCACCTTTTTTTTAAAAAAAACAGGTAATTGAAATACTTATTTTACCCCTAATAATGCTTAAAATACCCCTAATTTTCAGTTCTATTAAACACTACTTTTGAGTTGTAAGTAACAGAACAATAGTTTCAAGAGATCATTAAGAGCATGTTTGAAACATCTACTTTTAGTGAAAATCTCCCCTTTCAGAACGTGAGTTTATTAATTTCATCAACTATAGAACCACTATTTTCTCTGAAATTAATTTCCTCACAACCTAAAATGGAAAATTTTCACTTCTAAAATATATATTCCAAACATGCTCTAAGGAAGAGGGAAAGGTTCTTTTTGTTGGCACGTTTTATTAAACCGTCCGACGAGCCATTTTTCACTCTTCCCTTAAAACCTCTTATTCATTTGCTCTTCTACTTATAAATAAAAGAGTATGAAATGAACACTATCAAAATTTAACCAGCAAAACAACACAACATACTTTGATAGTGCTACGCTCTCGATCGATTAAATAAATTATTACAAACAGTATGAAACAATTATTACTTCATGTGCTATCACTTGTGGCCTGTCTGTGCCTACAAGTCAAACATCTACACGCACAATCCAAACCAAACATCGTTGTCATTCTTGTGGATGATGCGGGACACAAAGATTGGGGATTTCAAGGTTCAGAAATTGCCATTACACCAAACATTGATGCGTTAGCATCAGAAGGAACCATTTTTTCTCAAGGTTATGTAACCAATTCAGTTTGTGCACCATCTAGGGCAGGGTTGCTGACGGGACAATACCAAAACAAGCATGGGTTTGAGTACAATATTGTCTCTTATTCTACTTCTCCTGATCATACGTTAGCTGATGTAGGGTTGGATCCAAGTGTGCCAACTATGGGTGATTATCTTAAGGATTTAGGATATACCACTTCGTTATTTGGAAAATGGCATGTTGGGGAAGAGGAGCATCACCGCCCTAATGCTAGAGGTTTTGATCATTTCTATGGATTATTGTCAGGATCAAGGAATTACAATCAAGTGGAGACGGCTTTTAATAAAAAGTTGAGACGAAATGGGATTGTAGCGGAACCTGCCGACAATAATTTTTACTTGACTGACCTTCTGACTGATGAAGCATTGAGCTTTATGACCACAGAAATTGATGGTGGTCGTCCATTTTTAGCTTTTATGTCTTATACTGCACCACATGGCCCTTTCCAAGCGAAACCTGAAGATAAGGCTTTATTTAATGCTGTGGCAGGGCTTTCTAGTGATCAGAAAAACTACTATGGCATGATCAAAAATGTGGATGACAATGTAGAACGTATGGTGGATTTGCTGAAAGCTAAAAATCAGTATGACAACACTTTATTCGTATTCTTAAGCGATAATGGTGGTGTTTCATTGACAGACAATGGCGTTTTGAGAGGGAATAAAAGTAGTCAGTATGAAGGAGGTTTAAGAGTGCCTTTCTTTGCGACTTGGAAAGGAAATATTCCTTCCAATACCGTTTACAATCAACAAATAATTTCATTGGATCTTACTACCACTTTTATCAAAGCGGCAGGTGGAGATCTTGCTGAAGCTACGTATGCTGAATTAGACGGTGCTGATCTTGTAACGGCATCCAACAATGTAAATACACCTTTGCATAATATGCTTTACTGGCGTAAGCTGGACCGTTGGGGGATTGCTTCTGATGGTGTGAATAAGCTGTTGTTTGAAGCAACTGATCCAGCAAGCAATCTATACGATACAGTGTTGTATAATTTGGATAATGATATATCAGAAGTAACTAATGTTTATGCTACAAATGCTGGAAGTGTCACCAATTTGGTAGCAAGTTATAATGCTTGGAATACTACTTTGGATCTTCCATCATGGTATGGAGATGGTATTCTGGATAAAGTTTGCCCATCTGCCAATAATGCGAAGAACTGTCAAGTTTTGGTCGATCGATTTGAGGCTTTTGGAGTTGCTACAAGATTGAAAGAAGTAAACCGTAAAAGCGTGAGTGTAGAAGAATTCAAAAAAGTAGCTATCCAACGTTCGGCATTAGAGTTTACGGACCCTATAAAAAGTGCTAATGTGGTTACTTATGAAGTGACTTCTTTACCTCAGAAGGGAAATTTAGTTAGACATGGAACGGCACTTCAGGTTGGGGACAAATTCACGCAAAGAGCCATTAACGATGGGGCTCTATATTATGAGTCCACTACTGGGGCTGGTGAAGATGATACTATTACATTTACAGTAAAGGATGGCTCTGGAAATGAGGCACTAACCAATGTGACTTTTACAGTGGCAACAACAGTACAACGCTCACAAGGAACGGACTATTATTTCAGTAGCAGTGAGGGAGATGATAGTAATTCTGGTACAAGTGAAAACAGTCCTTTTGCTTCTATTGATAAGCTGAATGAGTTAGTATTACAGCCAGGTGATTGGGTGCATTTCAAAAGAGGTGATACTTTTATTGGTCAAATCAATTGTAACTATTCAGGGGTAGACGGAGCACCGATTGTCTATAAAGATTATGGTAGTGGGGCTTTACCAATTTTATCAGGAAGTACCGGAAATGATGGTGTACCTGATCCTTTGACTACGTTTTTGATTATTGATCAATCTTACTTAGAATTTTCAAATCTGCATATTAGAAATGAAAGATTTGATGCTATGGATGGTGTAGATAATGATAAAGCTTTCGGTATTTTATGTTATACGGAGCAGTTAGGTCCTCATAAAGTAGGTGTTAATGGAGCATTGCCAACGGGCTATTCTAATAAGCAATATGAAGAAGCTATTTTAAACACCGATACATTAGCCTACAATGAGCATTTGTACTTCTCTGATTTGTATTTTGACAAAGTATATAGCTTAGGGTTAGATGGCATTCCGTTTAACAGTGTAAGATCTACAGCGATTTATTTAGAAGAAGCCTTGGCAAGAGATGTGATCATTGAAGATTCTTATTTTACAGATTTACAGCGTACAGGGATTTGGCTAAGAAGGTGGTCTTCAGATGTGATCATCCGAAATAATCAGTTTGTGGATATTGGAGGGTCAGGAGCAATTTTATCGGTTTCTAACCGCATTCTTTACGAATCAAATTATATGCAGTTTTGCGGAGCGAATTCAGATGGAAGAATGGCTAAAAGAGGAAGTGGCATGTGGACGTTTGGTTGTAATGGAGTAGTCGCACAGCATAATGTTTCTAAACACGCTCGAGGTGATGGAGATTCAAGTGGAATGCACGTAGATTATGGCAACAGCAATATTCTTTATCAGTACAATTACTCTGAAGATGCGGCAGGTGGATTCTGTGAAACATTAGGTGATAATGATAATATTATTTGGAGGTATAATATCAGTGTAAATGATGCTGATACGGACAGAGGTGGAAAGAATTTATTGTTATGGATTTCAAGGTATTCAAGTAACAATGCCAAAAGTAGAGATGTGCACATTTATAATAATACAATCTATGCAGGAACAGATTATGATAATGAAATCACAGATGCTAAAGTATTGTTTGAAGTACAGGAATTTAACTTTATCAATAATATTCTTTACTTAAAGTCAGGTTCAAAACTAGGAGTAGGGTCAGGCAAATATACCAACAGTGCTAATTCGCCAAACTTCAAGAAAAACATCTTCTTTGGTGGAGAATTTAATTCCAATTTAAAAGCTTTGGACGCAACGAGAATTGAGCAAGATCCTTTATTTATAGGTGGAGGAACGCACAATGAAAGAGGATATGTTTTACAAGAAGGTAGCCCTGCGATTGGTGCGGCGGAGTCTTTTGAAGAACCCACTTTCCCTTATGCTGGTCAAGGTGTCTTTGCTGATGTAACTGCAAAAGCAACGAAAGATTATTATGGGAATGCAGTAAACCTTGCGTCAACTACAAATATTGGAGCTTATAATGGAGTGCCGTCTACTTTAGCATTAAATGAAACAACGTATGAAGCAGAAACGGCAACTATTAATGGAGGAAGCATTATCAACTGCTCCAATGCTTCAGGTCAATCTTCTGTAGATGCTTCTTCTTCAAGCGTAAGCTTTATTGTCAATGTAGAGGAAACAAAAGAGTATATTCTGAAAGTATATTATTTAAACCCTTCTGTAAGTCAAGTAGGCGTAACGGTAAATAATGAAGAAGAGGAAATGATTTTCTTCCAGAAAAATAATGGTTTCTGCTATCAGGATGGCGTACCTACTAACTATCAAATTGTTAAGACATTGAATGCAGGCTACAATACCATTACAGTTAGTAATACAATCGTGGATAAATTGGGAGTGGTTACTTTTGAAGAAAGTGATATTACACCTCCAAATCCACCACAAAACGGCCCAATTTACGAAGCTGAGGAGGCCATTCTAACAGGAACTGCAGTGATTACATCTTGTGGAAATGCAAGTGGAGGAGAAATGGTGAAAAACCTGACGGGTGGATCAAGTAATGCTGTATTATTTAAAAATATTTCTTCTGATCAGAGTTCTACATATAACATGATTGTAAGTTATTATGCAGTTTCAGATGCTTCAATAAGTTACCAAGTGAACAACGGAACAGTACAAACAGCAACACTTCCAGCATCAGGTAGTTGGTGTTATCAAGGTGGTAGCCCTGCTGATTACACACTTACTGTTACTTTAGAAAGTGGTAACAATGATATTATTTTCTTTGATAGTCCTATCATTGATAAAATTGAAATAGCTGAAATTCCATTTGAAGGTACATGGGAAGCGGAAGAAGCATCTCTTTCGGGAACCGCTGTGATAAATAATTGTGCAACTTCATCAGGTGGACAATCTGTAAAAGGGCTGTCAGGAGGATCAAGTAATGCCGTGACTTTTGGGGCCATAGACTTGCCTGTAGCGGGTGAATTTGATCTTAAAATCAGTTATATGTCGGCTACTGCAACCACCATAACAATTGAAGTAAACGGTGTGCCTCAAACTTATAATCTTACTGCAACAGGGCAGTGGTGTTATCAAGGTGGAAGCCCAGGAGATTACACTGTATTGGTTGATTTGGTGCAAGGGATGAATACAATAAAAGTATATGATGGACCACAATTGGATAAAATAGAGATTTCTAATGTACAAACGACCTCTTCAGTACGAAGTGTTATTGATGAAATAGCTACTGATAATGAAGTTGTTATTTATCCAAATCCAGTACAAAAAGGGAATGTTTTGCATATCAATCCTACAGCTGACAATTTACAACAATCACTTTATGTTTATGATGCGTACGGAAGGTTGATGTATCAAGATATAACATCAGGTAGCGATAGTATACAAATACCAACCCATTCATTTACACCAGGAATTTATTTTATCAAAATCGAAAACAGTAAATCAAAACTTGTGAAAAAGATTATTGTGAAATAAATACCAAAATTAGTTATGAGGTATTAGGGCATATATATATCAATTTGGACTTCCTTAAGCAATTTGTTTGAGGAAGTTTTTTATGGTTTGATACAAAAAATAAGATGCATTGTTTTATCAATTTTACATCGCATTTGCTCAAACTATTTTAAATTTTATTACGATTCTCTTTTGATGTAAAGTTTTTAAATTTGCATTTCAAGAAAAGAATGGAACAATGATTAAATTAATAGATCAAAATTTTAAAGAGCACGCATCAGTTTTACCTTCTACTTGTAATATTATGCAAGTACTCACAGAAGATGGGCTGACTTATATCGATAGTGGATTGAAGGTCGATACATTTAATGTAATACATATTCATGATGGGGAAGGCCTAACAGCAGAGAGTTTAAAAACAGCAGTTTCCTTTTATGAGAATAGACTGAGAGAATCTTGTATTTGGATCAGTGAGGAGCAACTTAATGAAAATGTGAAAAATATTTTTGAGACTTTGAGTATCAAGGAATCAGGAGTAAATAAAGGTTTCTGGGCTAAAATTGAGAATCTGCAAGAAGGAACAAATGAAGCGATTAAAATAGTAGAAGAGAGACAGGACATTATTGACAATGCTTTTGTGGTGGCTAACAATTGGGAGCCATTTGATGTAAATGTATTGCATTATTATAACCATGTACATCCAGAAATTCTGAAAAAAACACATACTATTATGTTCAATTATTATCAAGAAGGGCAAGTAGTTGGTGTTATAGAGTTGTTTATTTCATTGGCTGATACCAAAGTTGCGGGTATTTATAACCTTTCAGTAATGAAAGAAAATAGAAAACAAGGTATTGGTGAGGCATTAGTGAAACAGGCCATTGCATATGCAAAAAATAATGGTGTGGAGACCATCGTGACACAAGCTTCTGAAGATTCTGAAAATATTTTTAGGAAAGTAGGGTTTACGGAAGAAGGGAAAATATTGGAATACGTATAAAAAAATAAAAGCATCCTGAAGATCAGGATGCTTTTAGTTGGAAATGAATCCAACTAGTTTTTTTTTTATAGGTGACTAACCTATGATTCTTTACCCATGTGCAATATAATATCTTTTTTTTATTACTTCATAGAAAAAATCTAAATTTTCGCCGTAATATTACATTATAATCAATGCTTCATTAATAATCTTGAAAAAATGATAGAATTTCTTATTTTGTCAATATTAAATATCCGTGGGTTCGGTCCGAAATTCTTATTTAGGAATGCAAAAGCATTACGTAATGCTGTAGAAAATACTGAATCAGTGAGGGAGGGAATTACCCTAATTTTAGAGGAGACCAAAAGAATCAATAAAACAACTTTAGAGGATATTGAAAAGGGTATTAATGTAGCTTCTCAAATATTAGATAATTGCAAGAAGTATTCTATTCAGCCAGTCTCGTTTTTGAATGAGCATTACCCGCAGAATATCTTGAAGGTAAGTGAGCTTTGGCCGGTACTTTATGTGGCAGGAAATCAGGAAATTTTGAATGAGTACAGCGTGGGGGTAATCGGTACGAAAAACCCAGATCAGCATGGACAGATCATTAGCCAGAAAATTACAGAATATAGTGATGAAGAGGAAATAACCTTGAATATCATGCATCAGAAGGGGGTTGCTTCCATTGTGAAGGAAGCAAAAGATACCTTCTTTGTAGAAGTGGTAGCATCAGGAATTGATCAGGTTTACTTGCCCGATAATGATATTTTTCATTCAGATTTTATTGTAGTAGTTTCCCCTTTTCCTCCCGAAATTACCTATGACGAATATAAGTATATAGAATCTTGTAAAGTATTGGCAAGCTTATCTAATCGATTAGTACTTATCCAAGATGCTACTTCTGATGATACACGTTTTGTTTTAAGTTATTTTGCACGTTCTGAGAAAACTTTAGGTGTGATTAAACCTATCGATTCGGCTTTGAATTATCCTATCAATGCTGGAAATAAATTATTGATTACAGAAGGGAAAGAAGGTCTGATTTCGTATTGTAGAGCCAAAGATGTTCATGAGGAAAGTGTGGTTTGTGATATTAAAATAATCACATCCAAAAACGACTATCCACAATTTTTTAATGAAGAAGAATTGCCTATTTAATAAAAAAATAAATTATCCTACATTCTAACTAAAAAATTTGGATTGAAATAAAAGTTCAAGAATGTATAAAATGTATTACTTAATTGATGAAATCGTATTATTTACAATTCTAAACACTTCCTAAAAGGCTTCTTTTATGTAAAGCAAATTTTAAGATTTAACTGAAGTTTTTTAGTTTTGTTACAAAAGTAGCATAGTGTTTTACAGTGTTACATATTACTACATCTCATAAATATTAAATGAAACTTAAATATCTAGTTCTAAATATATTTTTTTGTCTCCAATTTTTAACAGGTTGTCAAAAAGCAGAACAAATTAAAGATCAAGACCCTCTTACGCTAGTAAGCAAATCTGCTGAACAATGGACGGGAATTGCGGTGAGTAGAAACAATAGAGTATTCGTCAATTATCCTACTTGGACCGACAGTATTACTTATTCTGTAGCGGAAATAGTGGATGGGAAAACAATTCCTTATCCTTCAGAAATGTGGAACACCAAAATTGGTGATTTTTCATTTTATGCTGTGCAAAGTGTAGTCTGCGACGGAAAGAATAGATTGTGGGTATTGGATACTTACAACAAGCAGTTTAAAGGAGTGGCCGAGGGAGGGCCGGTTTTGTATGTTTTCGATTTGAGTACAGATGAACTGTTGAGATCTTATAATTTCCCTAAAGAAAACTACTTTGAAAATTCTTATTATAATGATGTGAGAATTGATATTGAAAGAGAGGTGGCTTATATCACAGATTCTGGCATCGGAGGTATTGTAGTGTTGAATTTAGAGACGGGTGCATCAAAACGTTTTCTTACAGGGCATAAAAGTGTGCAGCCGGAAGTGGATCATTTGATGTGCGATGGCATAAAATGGAAAAACAGTGTGGCTTCTGATGGTATAGCATTGTCTCCTGATTTTAGTGAATTGTATTTTATTGCTCTGACTTCTCATACTTTATATAAAGTAAAAACGTCGGTTCTTTTAGAGGAGAAAACGACAGAACAGAAAGTACAAAGTGAAGTGAAAAAAGTAACGGAAATTCCTGCCACTGACGGTATGTTGTTTGACCGAAAAGGAAATTTATGGCTGGGTGGACTGGAAAGCAACGGTATTAATGTGCTGACAAAAGAGGGGAAAATGATTCACCTTTTAAGAGACAAGCGTATCCGTTGGGCTGATTCATTTGCGAAAAACTTAGAAAGAGAAATCTTTTTTACTACTTCACAAATTCATCTTCCCGAAGACAAAAGGGGAGACTATGAAGTATATAAAATTTCAATGTCACTTCTTGATGAATATATTGAGAAACAATAGAGGTCATTGAATGTGGAAATGCTGTGAAATCCTGCTTGGTTTTACAGCATTTCTATTATAACAATCCTTACAATTTTTTCTTTTGATATATTTGGCCCCGTGATTGAAAAGAACCTAATGAATCAAATAATACTTAGCATTCTATAACTAATTTTTAAATCACAGAAATATATAATAATTTACTAATCTATCATCTGTTTAAATATACTTTATCCTAATGACAATCAGAAAAATAGCTATCGCTATACTGTTCAGTTTGTTCTCCTTTATGACTGTCTTCGCACAAGAAGAGTTAAGAAGTAAAAGAGAAATTGACAGCTTGTTTATCGAGAATTATCAAGACAAAAACTTGCCTGCAAAAGTGCTTCACGCTGAACCTTTATACATTGACCTTATCAGGGACTTGGGTGCCCGCAAAGGTGAAAAAGAGTGGAACGTGGGTATGGAACTTGTTGATAATTTGGATTATGACAGGTATGAGGCCTTGGTCGAATACGAATGGGCTCCGATCAATAGACTGGGTTTTGAAGTGGAATTACCTTTTAGTTTTTATGCTCCTCAAAAAGGAGTTTCTTCAGATTCTATTCCTGCTGACAAACTAGAAAGTATAAAGCTCGCAACACAGTGGAGTTTCTTTGTTAATGAGAAGATGGCAATGTCTATGGCATTGGGTTATATCAATGAGATTTTATTATCTGATTTTAGAAACTTTGGAGATCCGCTTGTGAGAGGAAATTTGTACAATCCATTTTTTGTTATTGCCAAAAGGTGGGGACGTAATTTTCACTCATTGATTTACACAGGTCCTAAAATCGAACAGATTTTTAATAAATCTGGGTTGGAAACTTCTTATGAGCTAAACCCAAGTGTTCACTATATGATTCCTGGTACTACAAACTTTATTGGTGTAGAATTTAACCAAAAATTTGAACATCAGGATTTTGATATGACCATCAGGCCGCAAATGAGAGTGGCTTTAGCCGATAATTTATTGATTGGTATCGTGGCGGGTATTCCAATTGCAAGAGAAAATGAAAGACTGAGTGCTTTCTGTCGTTTGATATGGGAACCGGGCCATTAATAGAGGTAGAGTAAGGAAGTTTGCAGTCTTGGATGATTACTATTTATTATTAAATATTTGATAATTAATCTTGAGGTGTTATTTTTACTTTAGATTAAACCTAACGATATAAAATGACTTCCTTACTTACCCAAGTGAAACTTTATACAGTATCCATTTTATCAATGTTTCTATTTCAAACTTGTGCTTACATTGATATGGATGTTCCAGCTCACAAACTTGTAGTTGAGTATGGTTCAGATGACCTTATTCCTATTTTTCACAAACATGTAGAACGTTTTATTGCGGAAGCAGACAAAAGAAATTATACTTTTCGCAACAAGAGAGTAAAAATACAATGGGATTCAGGTTTGGCAGCTTACATACACGGGCAGTCGAATGTAATGCGCGATATTAAGATCAATCCCGCAAGCAATAAATTAGGTATTGAACATATGGAGTGTCAATTGATTGTACATGAGCTATTTCACTCATTGTGTCAAGATTTTAGAGGGGATGTACATGATGAGAAAGAATTTATTGAAGGAACATTTTATTTCACATCATTAATGGTGGCAAGCAGTACCCGTTATAATTTTCCAACATTAGATCAAAAAGAACTGTGGGACCAGTATTTTGATACTTTATTCCGATAAAATAAAAATGGTTCTTGAGCTTTATTTATTATAACTCAAGAACCATTTTTTATTTCTTAAACATATTCTATATAAGGCTTTTCACTTCTTCTTTTCCAGTTCTCTTTCTGCAACATTGGTTCCCCACCATAATCAGTAGCAGGTTTGCCCACACACATATAACCGAGGCTTTGCCAAGTATCAGGAACATCAAAAAGGCCTTCAAACTTTTCATAATCCATAATCGAAACCCATCCGGCACCATAACCTTGTTCAGTGAGTGAGAGCCATAAATTCTGAACTGCACAAGCACAGCTCCATTCCAAAGTGCTGCTGTTACCAATAGTTCCAATCGTAAAACCTTCTAGCATGCCATGATCACAAAATAATGCAATGCCTAGTGGTGTTTCTTCTATCGCTTCAAGTTTTAGAGAGCTATAAAGTTTATGCTGTTTGTCATTATTGATTCCCAGTTTTGCCCTTTTGTTGGAATCGTCAAACAATGCTTTAATGTCTCTTTTCTTTTCCTGCGATTTTACAATCAGAAAACGCCAAGGTTCAGTTAGACCTACTGAAGGTGCCGCATGTGCCGCATCCAAAGCCTTTAATAAAACCTCTTCAGGTACTTCATCTTTTGTAAAATGCCTGGTATCTCTTCTTTTATGTATACAATCGTATAAATCCATTATGATTAGTAATATTTAGTTTCAAAATTTAATTTCTAAAATATTGAAGAATCCATTAATAATGAAACCAAAAAAGGGTAGAGCGTGATTTTCTTTTCAAAAAAGAGATGTTTAAATCCTTTAAAATTCTACCGAAAACTTAACACCATAATATTAGCTTAATAGAGTAATGAATGTAAATACTCTATAGTACAGTTATTTATCTTTTGTTTTTCAAACTTTTAACTTTAACAACCTAAACTTAACGTTACATGGTGTTTTGTGTTATAGGAAGTGTATTTTTCATTACTTAATATTCTGCTAAAAATCATATCATCTCTGCTTACTTATTTTGCAGTGTTGAAAACAAAACCATTGATTTACTACATTAAGTGATGACGAGAACAGTTACTTTATTATCTCTACTACTTCTGTTGCCTTTTTTTACACTAGCCGGTGGAATTAAAGGGGAAGTAAACGGAAGTGATGGCGAACCTTTGATTGGAGCTGTAATTTCCATAAAACCTATCAACAAAATGAGTGTTGTGGGGATGGATGGAACATATAGAATTAATGATTTGCCGGAAGGCGATTATACTATAACCGTAAAATATGTAGGGTACAAAGACCTTACGAAAACAGTTTCTATCGCAGCTAATGGATGGACAGCTTCTGATTTGATATTGGATGTGGATGCGGTTCAGTTAGATGAGGCGGTGGTTTACGGTACAAAAGAAAGAAAAACATCCGAGAGTGCACGTGCTACAGAGAGGGTTTCTTCTAAAGTAATGACGGTACTTTCTGCTCAAGATATTGAATTGTCACCTGACTTAAACGTTGCCAATGTAGTACAGAGAGTTGCGGGTGTTTCATTAGAAAGAAATAACTCCGGTGACGGTCAGTTTGCTATTGTGAGGGGTATGGATAAAAGGTACAACTATACGTTAGTGAATGGAGTGAAAATCCCTTCTCCGGACAATAAAAACCGTTATGTGCCTTTAGATTTATTCCCTTCTGATCTCTTAGATCGTTTGGAAGTAACAAAAGCATTGACACCGGATATGGAAGGTGATGCTGTTGGTGGTGTGATCAATATGGAAATGAAAGATGCACCAGAAACCTATAGTGGTCAATTGAACTTATCCTTGGGAAATAACTCATTATTTGGTGGTGGTAACCCTTTTATGACTTGGAATACTGGAGGAAATTTAAATACACCTCCAAGTTGGAATGGAATTAACAATGCAATTCCTAGTGATTTTAATACCAATCATTTATTGAATCAATATAAAAACTATGTTCCTAATATTGTAGCAGGTTTATCGATTGGTAACCGTTTTATGAATGACAAGTTAGGGGTGATGCTTGCAGGTAGTTATCAGCAAACAGCAAGAGGTTCAGAAAGTACTTGGTACAGTACTGGCCTGATGTCAGATGGTACGACTTCTTTAGATAATATGGAGGATAGAGATTACTATCAGCTTCAAAAAAGAATGGGTCTCCACGCTAAATTGGATTATCGAATCAATAATAAACATTCTATCCAATGGTACAATGCATTTGTTAACCTTAGAAACGATCAGGTAAGAGATGTGACAAGAACCAGAACTTGGGGTAGTTATGATCCTATTAATGGTAATGCCGGTGAAATGAGTTATGTGACACGTTACCGATCTACCATTCAACAGATCTTCAACTCAACGCTTACAGGACAACATGAATTAAACAACTGGTTGAAAGCAGATTGGTCAGCTGTTTATTCTAAAGCAAGTAATAATGTACCTGACAATACTAAATTCTCACGTTCGGGAAGTATGACAAACTGGGTAGAAGAGCCAGAAAGAATAGCGGCAAGGTCTTCATTGACAAGAAGGTGGGATTATAATGATGACGAAGATATTGCATTGTACACCAACTTTACTTTTACACCAGAGATCAGCTTTATTTATGATACAGAGTTTAAAGTGGGTGGTTTAGTGAGAAATAAAAACCGTTCGAATGATTTTGAGCAATACCGATTCAATGCGGGTAGTAGAGCCTTGGTAAAAGGTGAGGATTGGAATGATATCACTGATGTAGATTGGATCATTGAAAACCCGACAGGGGTAAATTATTCTCCAAACAGGTATCAATCACATGAGAACATTAGAGCCGCTTACGGTCAGTTTAAGTTTGATTTTAATCAGAAACTAGAAATGACAGGTGGTGTTCGTATGGAACATACAGATATTGGGTATTACCTGCCACAGCCAACGAACGAAATCATAGATAATGACCTGCAGGAAATGAGTCAGACTTATGTGGATTTCTTACCAAGTATTCACTTTAAGTATAAGATCAATCCAAAGTCAAACCTTAGATCATCTTATTTTAAATCAGTGATTCGCCCTGGTTTTGCAGAGTTTGTACCGATAGAAAATGGAGATACTGAAGACGATTGGACAGAGATGGGTAATCCATTTGTGGAGAGAACAATTGGTCACAACTTGGACTTAAGATATGAATTGTTCCCTAGCGGAATGGATAAGTTTATGATTGGTGGTTTCTATAAAAAATTAATCAACCCAATTGAATATTCATTGAATCGTCAAGCAGGTTATATTATGCCTGATAACTATGGTGATGCGGAGAATATGGGTATTGAAATTGATATCGTAAAGTACTTTAATAAGTTTGGTATCAGTGCCAACTACACTTATACGCACTCGAAGATCGTAACGGAGAAGGCTTTTTACGAAAGAGAGATTCCAGATGATGATACATCAGATATTGTGATTCGATCAGCATTAGAGGAGCGTCCATTGCAAGGACAAGCGGCACATATTGCCAACCTTTCATTATTGTATAAAAACCCTGAATTGGGCTTGGACATGCAGTTGGCAACCGTTTACACAGGCGATAGAATTCACAGTTTATCCGCTTTCTATGGTAACGATATGTGGCAAAAAGGGTTTTTCCAATTGGACTTATCGATTGAGAAAAGAGTTTCACCAAAGACGTTACTTTACCTTAAAGCATATAACTTATTAGATAATGCGTATGAGGTTGAAATCAGACAGCCGATCAATGAGGCACAATCTCACTTCCCACATCAAGGTGAAGTAGGCGACAACGTATTAGTACGTCAGGATTTTTACAGAAGACAATTCCTAGTAGGATTAAAATATAATTTCTAAGAAAAGATATTCCGCCTCTTAAACCAGGGCGGGAACCATTAAACTTTCAAAACTAAAACCATGAAAAAAGTTTTTATCTACAGATTATTAGCATTTTTATTGCTTGCAACGCCAGTTATTTTATCTACATCATGTTCAAAAGACGATGTAACAGTGGGTGATGATGACAGAGAACCAATTGATCCTGATGCAGGAAGACCGGAAGGCACTATCAGTATTGGTGGTCGTTTAAGTGATGATTTAACGTTGGAAACGGGTGAGGAGTACTGGTTATCAGAAAACCTGATCATTGAAGACGGTGCTACTTTAAATGTAGAAGAAGGTGTAACAGTTTGGGTAAGCCCTTACTTGAATCCTGAAATTGTAATTCACGGAAAAATGTACGCTTGGGGTACTGAAGCGCAACCTATCCTTTTCACATTATCAGAAGCACAGCCAGGTTTCTTTGACTACGGTCGTGTAAATTGGGGCGGTATCAATGGCGGTCAAGTGCCAGAAGGTACAACACGCCCAGATCAGGAAATTGGTATGACTTACGTAACTATTCAGTATGCAGGTGGACCAATGAACGAAAATTCTGAGGCAGTACGTGTAGGTAAATTAGAGCCAGGTGAGTTGGGGTACTCAGTATTCTTCAACAATAATCAAGGTAAATTATATATGGAAAACTGTACTGTGGAGCACTCAGGTGGTGATGCTATCTATGTTGAAAGAGGTCAAATCGCTCTATTCCATAATACAGTTGCTTATGCAGGTACTACAGAAGATGAAGCATTCAACTTCAAGCAAGGTACGGTTGGTGATTGTGCATTTAACTTGATGTATTCTGCTGCTACAAACGGTATTAAAATCAACAACTCTAAGCCAGTAGATGGTGATCAGCAGACGAATGTAAACATGTATAACAATACAATGGCTTACTGTGGCTGGAGAAGAGATGGTGAAAGAGGTGGATCAATCAACATCGAAAAAGATGCTAGAGGTCGTATTTTAAACAACCTTATCGTTAACTCTAAATTTGGTACTAAAGTAGATCCTTCTACAGATATCGTAGGGACAAACACATTAGTGAAAGGAAACTACTATTATGGTCACGTTGAAAATAATAATGAAAAAGGAAATGGTTATTTACCTCACCATGGTATCCAACCATATGACGACGCTGACGATGATACTTCAGTAGGCCACACTACTTTCTGGACTGTTTTTAATGGTACTTGTAACTTCTTCACTGCTCATGGTGAAAACACATGGACAGATGAGTTGGAAGATCCTCAATTTGTGAACTTCATCGATCAGACTCCTAACCCTGACGGAGATGTATCTAAAGAAATTGATTATAAAGAATTAGACTTTAGATTATCATCTTCTTCTCCTGGTATCGACTATGGTGTGGATGATATGGATTTATTATCATCACCGGTTGTTACTGAGTTAGGTGACAAGATTGTAACAAGACCTGATCTTTCAGCAACAGTTGGAGCATTTGGTTCAAACTAATCAAATCAATTAAGAGTTAAGAATGAAGAGTTAAGGTGGTTCTTGAACCATATCTTAACTCTTCATTTTTTATTTTTACCTCTTCCATAAATTTGTTCATCACCAAAAAAGCCGTGTTCACATAAAAAAATTGTAGACTTTTGGGGTAGCCTCTACCTTTGAAGTATGAATAACAAGATAATCAAATACGGAAAATCAGCCATTATAGGCTCCACTATTACAGGTTTATTATCTGTAATAATGATGTCGGTTGGTATAATTATTACTCCCATCACAGAAACAGAAGAATTTACAGTAGCCTTAATTTTTTGGTCTCTACTAGTGTCATTTATTACCCATCATTTTGCCTACCTCAAAAAGAAAATTCCTGTTTTAATGAAATTAGCAGGGTTATTATTATTTCTCATTTTCATCAATCTGTACGATGAGGCAACGGATATGCCAGAAAATCCAGTAATGATAATTTTAGTAGTGATCCTATTCAATGGATTAGTATACACTATTTTGCCAAAATTCTTTTTGAAATATTATAAGCATTTCTGGGGGTACTTCGGTGGGGTATTCTTATTTGTCTATGTTTTTCAAGGTAATGATGATACAGTAGAACACTTTGAAAAAGTAGTGAGAATGACTGCACTTACTACACCAGTGCTTTTTGGTTTGTGGATCTATGAGCAATGGAAATGGCTGCAGACTCTTAAAAATGAAAAGGCACGTGCCGAACTGCAATTGCTTAAAAGTCAGATCAACCCTCATTTTTTCTTCAATACGCTCAATAATCTTTATGGTCTGACAGTAGAAAAATCAGATAAAGCACCGGAAGTGGTTTTAAAGTTGGGTGATATGATGCGTTATACGATTTATGAAGGGAAGGAAGAAAAAGTAGATATTCAGAATGAAATCACTTATTTAGAGAACTATATTGAATTACATAAAATAAGATATCAGAAAAACGTACAGATTCATTTTATTAATTCTGTGATATCTGATTTTAAAATTGCACCTTTACTTTATATTATTCTCCTAGAAAATGCCTTTAAACATGGGGTAGAAACATTAGTAGAAAACGCTTATATTTTTGTTGAGATAGAAGAATTAGGTACTGAGGTGCGTTTCTCCATTGAAAATAATTATGATAAAGCACTGATTGACCATAGAATAGGAATTGGTTTGGATAACCTTAAGAAACGATTGGAATTGATTTATCCTAATCGTCATCACCTTGAGTTTGTCAATACAATAGATACCTATAAAGCCATTTTGACCATAGATTTAGCATGAAGTATTTAATTATTGATGACGAACCGATAGCACACAGAATCATAGAAGGCTATTGTGATAAGATCCCATATTTAGAGAAAATAGGCAACGCGTACGATGCTTTTGAAGGGATGGAGTTCTTTCATAATTCTGAGATTGATTTACTGTTTTTAGATATCAATATGCCTAAGATGACAGGTTTTGAAATGCTGAGATCGTTGCCCGTACCGCCAAAAGTAATTGTCACTTCCGCTTATCAGGAATATGCTTTAGAAGGTTTTGAGTTGAATGTGGTGGATTACCTGCTCAAGCCCTTTAGTTTCAGTAGGTTTATGACAGCCCTTCATAAAATTAAACCCCAAACAGAGGAGGTGGTAGAAAAAGATCGTTTTTTCATAAAAGTGGATAAACAATTGAAAGCCATCAATAAAAAAGAAGTATTGTTTTTGGAAGCTTATGGCAACTATGTGAAGCTTCATCTTGCTGAAGAATGCTTGGTCTGCCATCAGAAACTGTCTTATTTTGAAGAGCTACTATCTGAAAATGATGACTTTATAAGAGTGCATAAATCTTTTTTGGTAAACAACTACAGCATTGATGTGGTGGAGGGGAATAGAATTAAAATAGACGAGAAAGAAGTGCCAATTGGCCAGAAATATAAAACGGCAGTTTACGAGAAATTGAACATTTAGTTACGAACTGAGCTTTCGCTCTTTTAAAATTTTGATTTTTCATTATTTGATTTAAAGTCGATCTTTATTCTATGAAAAGATTTGATGCATTTGAACTATATAGAGATTATTTATTAGCCGAAGA
>NZ_JABANE010000063.1 GCF_012844305.1 Flammeovirga aprica JL-4 | reverse complement strand
AAGAATTAACTGTAATTGGGATCCGCTTTCGCTGATCTTATAATTACTTTTTCATTACATCAAAAGAACGTTTGAACCGAAGTTCAATGATCTGTTTTTCAGATTTTTATTCCGATAAACTCTTTTGTTTATCGCTACTTCTTTTCAGAAGCTAGTGCAAAGGTAAGAACTTTTTGTTTTAACTTCCAAATCTTTTTTCAAAAATTTTTGAAGTTTTTTTTTCGTTGATTTTCTCAACGCTCAACACTCTGAATTTTCAACTTCAAAAGAGAAGTTTCAAAAGCCTTTCGTTAAAGGCGAGTGCAAAGGTAAGAAGAGAAATTTAATTTGCAATGCTTATTTTGTTTTGTTTAGAAACTTAATTTTCCATTGCTTTAATCAACTTAGAAACAAATTATTATGCTTCCTAAAAGTCTTCTTTTACATCATGTTTTTTCCTCAGCCGTTTGCTGAAGGGAGTGCAAAGGTAATAGGATGTTTTTTAAATGCAATAACTTCTATAAAAAATTACATTAAATAAACGCAAATAAAAAAATGCACCTACTTTTCAGTAAGTGCATTCTTAGTATAGATCTCTAATTACTAGAGGATTATCTATGTTCTGGTCTCAATAAATCATTGACAGTTTTTACAGGAGTAAATGTAGAAACTGGTACTTCAACGAATAAAGTAGTCCAATATGCCATTGATCCGTTCCATAAACCTGGTAATTCAATCGCCTGGATTTCCTGACCATCTCTTGATTTGTGAGTAATGAAACCTGCATTTTCATTACGGAATTCCATCAAATCAAATTTATTGCCTTTATAATCCTTCACCCCACATACTAAATCTACCGGATTAAAGTGAGTGGCAGCATTTGCGATTTCTCTTCTTACAGGGTTTGCAAAGTTGATTTGAGCACTTTCTACAATCTGCAATGATCTATGCTCCCCATCTTTCAACCAGAAAGGACCACCACCTGGCTCGCCTTCATTCTTCACCATACCACAAACACGGATTGGTCTATTTAGTTTTTCAAAGAAGTACTTTTCGATTTCTTCTTTAGATAAACCACTCAATTCCTCTCCTAAGCTCCAGCCAAGACGCTTCATGCAGAATTCAATCACTTCAGAAGTTAATTCTTCACTTGATTCTCCTGCTTCATGTCTTTCTAAGAATGAGAAGATCTTCTTTTGCGTGTCAACTAAAATACTAGCTAATGCTTTTTTGTATTTGAAAGTATCTTCTTTTAATCTATCTGTTGTGACATTATCAATATTCTTGATAAAGATAAGATCAGCATCAATGTCATTTAGGTTTTCTAAGAGTGCACCGTGACCACCTGGTCTGAATAATAGTTGACCATCTTCTTTTCTGAATGGTTCATTCTGTGCTGTTGCTGCTATTGTATCTGTTGAAGACTTTTGAGTAGAGAACGAAATCTCGTACTCTGCATCATATCTCTTATTATATACTTCCTTATAAACATCTGTCAATTCTTGGAATTGATTAAGATGCTCTGGTGATACAGTGAAATGAATATTCACTTTACCATTTTTATCTTTAGCATAATTAGCTCCTTCGATCATGTGCTCCTGTACTGGAGTTCTTACCTCTCCATTGTACTTATGGAATCCAATTAATCCTTTAGGACGGTTGGCTAAGTGCAAACGGTCACTTGAGAAAGTGGCTTCAAGAATTTTCTTATATTCTTTATTTGCTACCAATACATCAAGATTACCTAACTTTTGTGCTACTTCTGAGTAGATTTCAGTGTAAAGTGGGAAGTGGATGATGTTATTGAAGAAGTCTGCTACCAAACCTTTACTCTTTTCAAGATCCGGCTCAGCAAATGAATCCTTCGCTTCTAAGTCATTTTTAAATTCAAGAAGAGCTTTAAACATACGAGTTGCAGCACCTGATGCTGGCACAAACTTAACGAGGTCTTTTCCTTCGATCGCAGAGTTGTACTCGTTTACGAAAGCTTCTATTTCGCTGTCTTGTAGTTTTATTATACCATCTCCAATTGTAGCAGGCCTAATAATGTTTGCGAATTCAAACCCTGTTCTAAAGTAATTAAGTTGTTTTTCGACTACTGCTTGAGAAATCCCTTTATTCTTCATTAATTCGAGATCCTCAGGACGAAATTCTGTTGTTATTGACATTTCTAATGTTTCCAAGGTTATAGACGGTTTTAATAAAAATAATATATAAATAATTGTTAGTATAATTTTTGGCTGTTATTCGATCTTTTAAAAAAAAGGATAAAATTTTGAACGGCACTACACTTACGTTTATTATATACAAATAAAATAAAAAACAGAATAAAAACGAAACCGATTGCACGACTTCACTAATTTTATAATTAAAATGATTACATTTTAAAATATTTGTATTTTTGGGTGCAACTAATACACAAACAGATGGATTTTTGGATTAAAAAGAGTAGCCCTGTTATCAAGTCAATTGGATTAACTTCCTTGTTATCAACACTTATGATGTTGATTTATTACTTTATAAATGACATTTCTGAAAGAATAGGTTGGAGTATTTCGGGATATGTTGACGCCATAAAGACCCCTCTTTTTTCTTTTGATAAGTGGAAAACCGCATTTAGTATACAAACCGATTCTTTTTTGGTACTGGAGCATTTTGTAGGGCAAAACATGGAATTGAAGCCAGAATATGCGCTGATTTACGGTATTTTCCTGATTATAGGGTTTTCAATTTTCCTGAGTAGTATCAGTGGACTTACAAGGATATGGCATGGGATTTCATTTGGTGTTTTTGCATTATTAATCGGGACGCTGCACTTAGAAAATCTTCAATTTTTAGCAAGCATTCATGATAAAGCCTTCACGGGAATTGTTCTAACTGTATATATATGTATCAGTTTCTATTTTCACTTCAACTCAAAGGTTTCCCTTTTCATCCGTTTCATCACTTATTTCAGTGTAAGTAGTGGTATCATTCTGCTGATCAGCACGTTCGCCAAAGATGAATACTGGTATGTAGAAAGTATTAGTTACTCGTTTTCGAGTCTTACTATTATCACCTTTCTGTTTATACTTTTTCTTGCTTTGTGTATTCCATTTGGTATACTTTATATCACTACATTTAAAAACACAGGTCAAGGTGGAGATAGTTTAAAGCATTTCTATATTTTCTATATTATATATCTGCTTAATCTGATTTATGTCTATCTCAATATTTTCCATAATATAGATTTCGGGTTCTATTACTTCCCTCCTCTTCTACTATTTGTTGTAAGTACTTTAATTGGCCTTTGGCTTATTACTCAACAAGATGAGATATTTGGGAGTATTACTCGAGAAGATTCGATTTTGTTTTGGGTATACCTTGGAGGAAGTATTGTAGCCTCATCTACATATGCATATCACCTTGCGCAATTTGACACCGCTTATGTCATGGCCATAGAAGATGCAATAGTGCTATGTTTTATTGGTTTTGGCTTTTTATTGCTCTTCTATATTTCTTACAATTTTTACGATATCATCAAACAAAACCTTCCCGTCTATAAGATTGCTTTTAAACCTCAGAATATTGATTTTCTTTCAACTTGGGGTGTTGGTCTTCTTATTACATGCGGACTGTTTTATATCAATAATTTCAGTGCTTACCGTTCTTTATGGGCTTCTTATTATAATAACCTTGGTGATGCTGAGTATTTCAATGGCAATACTTACTTGGCGGAAGAAAGGTATGGAATGTCAAAAATGTATAGTATTTGGAACCTTCATTCCAACTATATGCTAGCGAATATCGCTCAAGATAATAAGAGAGAAGATATGGCTCGTTTAGCTTATGATAAATCTTCAAAAAACGAAGGGAGTCAGCAAAGCTTTATACAGATGGCATTGATTGATTTTGACAACAAAAAATATCTTGAATCTATTATCGCTTTAAAGAAAGGACTGGACAAGTTTCCGGATTCAAAGGAGATTCATAATAACCTTGGTTTAGTGTTTTACAAAATCGGTGAAGTGGATAGTGCTTTACATTATTTGGATAAAGGAATTCAGATTTCAAATAGTGATGCTCCAATACTGGAAAGTAACTATTTGGCTATTGCCGCTTTGGGTAAATTACCAATCGATGATGACAGTAAATACTTGAAAGAGTTATCAGAATCTACTGATCTAAATCAAACTGTTAATCAACTTGCTTATTTGAATGAAAGTGAGATCAATAGTACTAGCCCGTTTTTCAATAACCTAGTGAAAGATTCTATTCTGAATGGCAATCAAATTAGTTACATCTATAATTACAGTATCAATACAATAGGCAAAGAAACTCCTTATGATTTGGATGCGGTAATTCAAGAGAAATTAAACTCAGGACTTAACTTAGAAAACAAGGAACAACTATTATTCGCCTCATTTGTCAATCACTATAATCAAAAAGCATTTTATAAAGGAAGGCATAATTTACTGGAGCTCAATGAGCGATATGGTAGAACAAACGGGTATTATTTGTTCTTGCTTGGATTGGATGCTCTGAAGAATAATCAGTTTCACTTAGCGGTTGATCAATTAAATCAAGCTTTTAAAGCTGGACAAAAAGCAGCTGCATATCCATTAGCAATGGCGTCGACTCAGTTGGATGACCGTGATTATTCAACGCAACTATGGGATTTTGTTTTCAGACTCAATATTCTTCAATCTTCGGATGTTGAGATCATCAAACACTATTTGAACAGTACTGATTTAAGAAGCAATGAGGAAAATGAGTATTACTTCCAAGTTCTTTTAAATCATAAGGATTTAAGCACAGCTCAAAAAATTGAAGAAATAAGAAGTTCGAATCATGCTGAAGACTTAATTGATGTAATTATAGATCACTATGTTTCATTGAATGAAAAGGAAGCTACTAAGGAATTTATTAATCAATTAGCCGGTTTGGAATTAAGTAATGAAGCTAAAGCAAAATGCATTGAAGCTGATTATTTATTAGGATTGAATTTGGAAAATACTTCGCTTTGGGTGGATCAATTAGACATCAATAATGTGGAAGGTAAGCTGTATAGTGATATCTTTAAGGGAACAAACTTTTTAAACCAAAAAGATCAACAGCAGTTATATTTTAATAGTGCATTTATCCAATATTACGCTGATAATTTACTGAAAGAAGAAAAAACGGAAGAGGCTTTCAAATTTGTTTCAGAGCATTTGCAGTTAAATCCTTATTCTGAAATCATTACCAATAGCTATTTGGAAACTTGTTTTTCTTTAGGTTTAAAAGATTTTGCCAATTCTAAAAAGGTGGAAGCTGAGTATTTATTGTCCGATGAAGCTGTGAAAAGAGTCAATCAGCTTTATGCTTCTCTCCTAGAAGATTACAATCAGAAAATTAACCAATGGGATACACTAACAGAATAACTTTATGTCAAAAGAAGTAATTAAAACGAAAGGCATCTCTCGAATTTACCAAATGGGTGATGAAGTGATCAAAGCCTTGAAAACCATCGATATTTCTATACAAAGAGGTGAATATGTTGCCTTTATGGGACCTTCAGGCTCTGGAAAGTCTACTTTGATGAACATCATCGGTTGTCTTGACACACCTAGTGAGGGGCAGTACTGGCTGAGCGACCAAGATGTCAGTGATATGACAGAAAATGAGCTTGCCGCAGTAAGAAATAAAGAAATCGGCTTTGTATTCCAATCGTTCAACTTACTTCCAAGATCTACTATTCTTGACAATGTAGCCTTGCCATTGGTGTATGCTGGTGTGGGAAAAGAAGAACGTCTGGAAAGAGCTCAAGCTTCACTTGATGCAGTGGGATTAGGCAATAGAGTTTCCCATAAACCTAATGAGCTTTCTGGTGGACAAAGGCAAAGAGTAGCCATTGCAAGAGCATTGGTCAACAGACCTAGTATTATCCTTGCCGATGAGCCTACAGGTGCCCTAGATACTAAAACCTCTTATGAAATTATGGCCATTTTTAATGAATTGCATCAGCAAGGCAATACCATTATCATGGTAACGCACGAAGAGGATATTGCCAATTATGCTCACAGGGTCATTAGACTAAGAGACGGATTAGTGGAGAGGGACGAAATCAATCAAAATATTACAAAAGTATGATCATGAAAGTATATACTAAAACAGGAGATAAAGGAGAAACTTCCTTATTTGGAGGTAAAAGAGTAAAAAAGTCTCACCCTAGAATTGAGGCTTATGGAACCATTGATGAATTGAATTCATATGTTGGTCTTATTCGTGATCAGGATGTCAATATTCCACGAAGTGCCGTTTTAAAAGAAATTCAAGACAGGCTTTTCACTATTGGAGCTGAATTAGCTGCCGACCCAGACAAACCTCAATTGAAAAAACCTGATTTATACGAGTCAGATATTGAGTATTTGGAAAACGCCATTGATGAAATGGAAGTAGACCTTCAGCCTTTAAAGTATTTTGTTCTTCCAGGTGGACACACTTCAGTTTCTTTTTGTCATTTAGGAAGAACTGTTTGCAGAAGAGCTGAGCGACTTGCTATTTCTTTGGATGAAGAAGATGGGTTATCAGATTACATTATTGTTCGTTATCTGAACCGATTGTCTGATTACCTTTTTGTGCTGTCAAGAAAAATGGCAGCTGACCTTAAAGTAGATGAGAATTACTGGATTCCAAGAAAATAATAATTGAAAAGGCGCCTTTGATGATACACTTCAAAGGCGTTTTTTTATGCTCAAAATTTTATATCTCATCAATCATAAAGTCTTTCCCCTTCCCAAACTGATACAGCTCACTTAAATAACACTGCTCCAGAGTATCTACTATTTTGATTAAATAATCATCATTTGGAGTAATAGACAATGTTTCAAAAATAAACACCTCCCCGTAGTTAATTAATTTATAGGTTCTACCAACCCTCATGATATTGAAACTAATGGACATTTTGAATTATTTTTAATAATTATGTTTAATTTATTGACAATGTTTAAATTTTAAACTAATTTTACATCGTAATCAAATTTAAAGATGACACCTTAATCATTCCAGCTATCAAGTGTTCATTTTTAAATCATTTGATCGAGGTAGTAAGTAAGAGCGTGTTTGAAATATCTATTTTAGTAAAAATCCACCCTTTCAGAACGTGAGTTTATTAATTTCATCAACTATAGAACCACTATTTTCTCTGAAATTAATTTCCTCACAACCTAAAATGGAAAATTTTTACTTCTAAAATATATACTCCAAACATGCTCTAAGTTTTCAATTTTCTCAAAGGTAAAGTTTTGTTGTCATGTATTTTCTTAAAAATCAATCAGAATTAGCTGTTTCCAGTAATAATGTTTCGGTAGGAATTAAATTTCCTAACAATCTGTATTTACGTTACCGAGGTAATGTCTACTCTTTCATCATCAACCCAAAACTCTTATTGGCAACAATCGCTTTGATGTTGACTCTTTTAATGGTTCAATTGTTTTCTAGCCCTGAAGAAAAAGTAATTTTTGTGCAGGCACCCATCCAGTATAATTACGGTAATAATGAACCGACAATGGATGAGTTTATCGAAGACTTTGGTATCAATATAGAAGAAGTCAATCATGCAGGCACTACCATCATTCCTGTTAAAACCGCCCAAAATATTTCTGATCAGTACAAGGAACAGAAATTAAACAGTGTTGCCTCCTCTTTGGATCGTTTTCAGATTGAACGTCAGTTATTAGTGACTGATTACTTGATCGAAGAGAAGGTGACTAGAGTAGATCAATTAAAAAGTGAGTCTTTAATAGAACTCAATTCAAAAATCTCTGGCCTCTTCAAAAATTATGTTTTGGATCAGATGCAGGCTCCTCCTCATGTGTATGCGTTTTTTACTTCTTCTTCTCCATTGAAAAAGATAGAAACAGCATTAATGGAACAAGCGAGATATCATGTCCCTGCCTCTATCACTTTAGCTCAAGCCGCTTTGGAAACAGGTTATGGAAAAAGAGTGATTGGTAATAATTATTTCGGAGTAAAGGATAAAACAGGTAAAACTACTCCTATCACTACTACTGAATATTACACAAAAGAAGAATTCAAAAGAAATAAAGGAATCATTGTTTCTTCGCAAAAGGTAAAACGAAATGGTAAAGTCTTGTACAAATGCGTAGTGAAAGACTCTTTTGCAGAGTACAAATCACCATGGGAATCTTTCAGAGCACATTCACTTTTCCTTAATAAGCAAAAAAGATATGCTCCACTTTTTACCCAAGGAAGGGATTATGCCTCTTGGGCAGATATGATTGGTTCCACAAAATACGGAGGAGTAGGTTATGCTACTTCACCTTTATATGGTGAATTATTAAAGAAAATAATCAAAAGGTATCATTTAGACCTTTTAGATTACTAGTGTCAATTTGAGGTCAGGAGTAAAAGAAAGAGGGAAGAGTGTTTCACGTTACACTACTTCCCTCTCATTTTATAATTACTGGAGTGATATATTTTTTGGTGAAGAATTTCAATCCACATTTTCTTAATTCTTCACTCTTAACTCTTCATTCAAAAAAGTCTAATACCCCTGGCTTTTCAATGCGTCTAATACTTGTTGATCTTTTTCTTTTGAAAGTGCTTCACTCACCCTTTTATTGACTGTTTCACTTTCCAAAATTGGGCTAATGGCCTGATAGGCCGCCACTTTAGTATCTGTACTTGCTCCACTATTAGTAGAGTACTTCAAGATAATATCTGTTGCTTGTGATTTCTCTTCTTCTGTTTCTAGTGTAATGATATAACCTGTCATGGTTCTGAACATATACTGACGGAATTGATCATTCATCTCTGCTAATTTCTTATCATACCATTCTAATTTTCCCTTTGTTCCAAACTGACCATAAATCATAGAGGAAACAAAAACGATATTTGGATTTCGAGCCTCTTCAAATTTTTCAACAGTAGGAATAACACTAGGTCCTTCTATTTCAGATACTGCATATAAAGCTGTAGCTACTACCATATAAGAACTGTCATTCATAGCTTGCTTGGCGATTGGAATAAAGTCTTCACTAATACCACCTAATGTTGTCAATGCAGTTGCTCTTACGGATGAATTAGGGTCATTTACAACCAGGTTCTTAAGAATAGCCTTTGTTTCAGTCAAATCTCCTGTGCCTTGATAACCGTCAAAAAGACCGGCTGCTGTTTCTCTAATACCCCAGAATGGATCTTTTAAGTAAGTATTCAATTCACTGACCAATGAAGGGTCTGCAATAATTGAATTCCCTAAATTTTCCAAAGCCTCTACTCTATGCATCACATTTTCTGCACGCTTAGCTTGAATTAAATAAGCATCTGTACTTTTAGTATGAGAAATAACTCCTGGAATAATATGAGCAGGGTCGAAGATGACCAAATCAGGTTTTGTATCCAACATAAAAGAGAATGTCTGTTGTTCTTTATCTAAAACGATAGCTCTGTCTTCTTTTTTACCATCTTTCCATAAAAACTGAACTTTTGTTGGAATACGATAAATTGGAGTATACTCTGGATCTTGACGTTGTTGTACAGTCAGTTTCAAAGTATTGCCGCTGAATTTTTCCATTACAAGAATATCAGGATGCCCTGCCTTCATAAACCACTGATCAAAGAACCAATTCAAATCCTGGCCAGTCACTTCTTCAAATGCAATTCTTAAATGTGCAATTTCCGCCGCCTTAAAAGCATTATTCTTTAAATAAAGTGCCGCTCCCTCAAAAAAGGCGTCATCACCAATTGTGTTTCTCAATAAATTCAATGTGTAACCACCCTTTGCATACGAGTGACTATCAAACATATCCTCTTTATTCATATAATGGTAACGGATCAGCGGTTCTTGCTTCATCTCCGATTCTGCTAAATAGCTTTCTAATTCCGATTGCAAATTAAAATCCGCCTCATCTTTTCCGTGCTTATACTCTCTCCATAAATACTCACTGTAATTGGCCCATGATTCATTCAAAGGTAAATTAGCCCATGACTCCGTTGTTACTAAATCACCAAACCAATGATGAAACAACTCATGTGCTACAATAAAATCCCAATCCTGATCCAGCTTTTCTCTATCATCTACTTGTACAGCTTCCATAAAAGTAGAAGCCGAAGTATTTTCCATTGCTCCACTCACAAAATCACGGATAATGATTTGAGAATATTTATCCCAAGGGTACTCATACTGAAACTTATTAGAGAAGAATTCCAACATCTCTGGGGTATTTCCAAAAATTGTTCTTGCATATTTTTCATATTCAGGCTCTACATAATAGCTCACTTCTTTCCCTCTCCACTCATCTTTCACTACTGCGTAATCACCTACTGCCATCATGGTTAGATAAACTGAATGTGGTTGCTCCTGTTTCCAGTGATCCGTTCTTGTTCCATTTGAATTTTTCTTTTGAGAAACCAAACGGCCATTAGAAAGTGTCACATACTTATCCTGTACCGTCATGAAGATATCTTGCTTCATTTTTACATTAGGGTGATCAAATGTTGGGAACCAGCAAGAGTTAGCACTTGTTTCACCTTGTGTCCATATCTGCTGTGGCTTACCAATTTCGTCACCTAATGGATTGATAAAATATAATCCCTTATCACTTGTGATGGCTTCACTACCTGAAGTCTGTCTTTCATTTGGTTTTGCAGTATAAGAAATGTGCAAACCAAAAATATCCTTTCTTGTATAGTCTTTATCCAATGCAATCGTTATCTGCAAGCTATCATAGCTGTAATCTAAAGACTGTAATACGTTCTGTTTTTTATCTGTTAATTCAATTTTATGTATATCAAAATTCT
The DNA here is from genome assembly GCF_012844305.1 of Flammeovirga aprica JL-4. Taxonomy (GTDB): domain Bacteria; phylum Bacteroidota; class Bacteroidia; order Cytophagales; family Flammeovirgaceae; genus Flammeovirga; species Flammeovirga aprica. The sequence goes on along the minus strand of NZ_JABANE010000063.1, from coordinate 41,341 downwards.
TTGCATCAAGAATTACTTCATTTTGAGTATAAAAATGAGGCTGTAAAGTCAATACTGCATCACCTGACATTCTTTGTTTCTCCCAATCAAAGCTCACTTTTAATTGTGTATGTAATAAATCAAAAGCAGTACTGAAAGATGGGTTATAAGGCCCTTTTTTAGCGACCCAATCTGGAACTACTTTCTCTTCTTTAACTGGTGCTGCTGGAGCTATTGGAGCGACAGGGGTTACTTCTGTTAGGTTTCCATTATCCTGAGCTGTAGGCTGTGTGGTTTTGCAGGCATTCAAAGCACCAATTACAAAAAGCACTGATACAGATCGTTTAATTTTGTATAGCATAAAATGGTTTTCTTCTTTTTGTGAAATTTCATTATGAAAATAGCTCAGAAAATCGAGAGTTAGAATGATATTCACTTTTAATATGACAAATTCGACAGATTTATATAACTTCATAGAGAAATTAACCATTCAATCTGCCCAATACTGACAATTTGTCGAGGATTCCATTCATGGGTCGTTTATTGGTTGAGACGAAGTACCAAAACAAAATTTCTTATTTCAATATTTGATTTTAGTACATACCAAAAAAGATATATGGAAAAATTTAGATCAACAACCGTCCTTGCCATCAAAAAAGATGGAGAGGTAGCACTTGGTGCTGATGGACAAGCTACTTTTGGAAATACAGTAGCAAAAAGTAATGTAAAAAAAGTAAGAACATTAATGGGAGGTAAAATCGTTTGCGGTTTTGCAGGATCTACAGCAGATGCTTTTACTTTAATGGAGCGTTTTGAAGAAAAATTAAATGCTTTTAATGGTAATATGAAGCGTGCGGCAATCGACTTAGCGAAAGATTGGCGTATGGACAGATATTTGAGAAAATTAGAAGCTATGATGATTGTAGCGGATATCAATGATGTTTTAATCATTTCTGGTACAGGTGATGTAATCGAGCCTGATCATGATATTGCTGCTATCGGTTCTGGTAGTATGTATGCTCAGTCGGCCGCTTTAGCCCTTAAAAAACATGCTAGCGATATGTCTGCTGAAGAGATGGTACGTGAAGGACTAAGCATTGCCGCTGATATCTGTATCTACACTAACCACAACTTTGTGATTGAAAAAGTAAAAGCATAAAAATAAAGCATGGAATCTTTCGAATTACCCATCGAAAATACTCCTTTGCAAGAACTAACGGACTCTATTTTTTCTGAAAATGGAGTTCGTTTTTTTGTTAAAAGAGATGACCTTACCCACCCTGAAGTTTCAGGAAATAAATGGCGGAAATTAAAATACAATTTACTTCAAGCTAAAAAAGAAGGCTATCAGAAGATACTCACCTTTGGCGGTGCTTACTCTAATCATATACACGCCTTTGCGGCGGCTGGAAAATTATACGGACTTGATACCATTGGAGTAATCAGAGGTGAAGAACATTTGCCATTAAACCCTACTCTTGATTTTGCCACTCAACAAGGAATGGAACTTACCTATCTTGACCGTTCTTCTTTTCGGGATTATAAAAGCCATATTCCAGTACTTGAAGAAAAGTTTGGTTCATTTTATATGGCTCCTATGGGAGGATCAAATACACTTGCTCTCAAAGGTGTTGGTGAATTGGGTGAGGAATTGAACGAAGTGCTTGAAGCAGGAGATTATGTTTGTACGGCTTGTGGTACAGGAGGAACACTAGCGGGTTTGATCTCATCTTTAAGGTCTGATGTCAATGTGATTGGCTTTCCTGCTTTAAAAGGAGGTGAGTTTTTGTATGATGACATCAATGAATTTTTAGAAGGATTAGACGCTTCATCTTTCCCTCAATGGACGCTCAATACCGATTATCATTTTGGTGGTTATGCCAAGAAAAAGCCTGAATTGATGGCATTTATTGATCAATTTCATCAAAAATATAACATCGAGCTGGAACGCATTTATACTGGCAAAATGATCTATGGAGTAACGGACTTAATAAAGCAAGGATACTTTAATAAAGGACAGAAAATCATTGTTTTACATTCGGGTGGATTGCAGATAAATCGGTAATGACGGTACTATTTGATGATATTAAACAGTGAAATGTAATTACTACACTTTAAACTTGACTTTCTCATAAAATTAACATATTTTAAAATTATAGAAAAAGGAATAAAATATTACGTTTCAACCTCAACCTATAAACATCTCTAACATTTATAACAACGTTTAATACTGTATTCTTATTCGTCATCAAAAAACTATCATCATGAAAAAAACATTCATCCTTGCCCTCTTAATTGGGTTTACTTCTGCCTTTGTTTTCGCTCAAACAGAAGAAATTAAAAAAATTAATGAAGAAGAATATTCACAAGTAGAGTATTCAGTATTAGAGTCACTAGGTCCCCAATATTTAAGCAGTTTAGAAACTACGCTTACAGAATTAGACTGGGGTTTAAACAATCATGAAGAGTTTAATGCCCTTCACGAAGAAAGTACACTTGTATCAGAAGTTTATGTTTACAGTGCTGATGATTTCAGATTAATCCACTATCACAATGGAGATGTTCATGATGTAGACTTAGAACAAATAGCACAAAAAGCGGATCTTCTAATGAACAATGATGGTACTTATTATTACGTTTTAAGAGATTAATAAATAAAAAAATTAGAAGTATTTATTTAAAATTGAGGCAATCTATAGCAAGATTGCCTTTTTAATTATAATTATTTCAAATGAATAGAGTAACATTATCTTGATTATTATAAATTTGCAGTGACAAAGGAAATGTGGTGTTATTAAATTATTAATTCTCACCTGCAGATCCTCCTGTCTTTCGTCTTGAATTATAGATAGCGTACCAAAAAAAATATACTGATGTCTTCAGTTAAAATCTTTTCAGCTTCGGGAACAGAATATCTCGCGAGCAAAATAGCACACTCTTATGGTAAATCTTTAGGAGATGTAGTTCTTCAACGTTTTAGTGATGGAGAAATTTCTACACACTTCAATGAGTCAATAAGAGGCTGTGATGTTTTCATCATTCAATCCACTTGTCCTCCAGCAGATAACCTTCTCGAACTTCTTTTACTGATTGATGCTGCAAAAAGAGCTTCCGCTTCTACGGTAACAGTTCTTCTTCCGTACTTCGGATATGCACGTCAGGATAGAAAAGACAAACCAAGAGTAGGTATTGGTGCGAAACTAATCGCCAACTTGTTAACTGCCTCAGGTGCTACACGTGTAGTTACTTGTGAGTTACATGCTGACCAAATTCAAGGATTCTTCGACATCCCTGTAGTTCACTTACAAAGCTCACCAATCTTTGTTCCTTACATTGAGAGCTTAGGATTAGATAACTTGACTTTCGCTTCTCCAGATGTGGGAGGTGCTAAGAGAGCAAGATCTTATGCAAAACACTTCAAAGCTGATATCGTGATGTGTGACAAGCACCGTGAAAGAGCAAATGAAGTAGCATCGATGCAAGTTATCGGTGATGTTAAAGACAAAAATGTAATTCTTGTTGATGACTTAGCAGATACAGCAGGTACTTTATGTAATGCCGCTGAGATCATCATGGAGAAAGGAGCAAAATCAGTTAGAGCAATCTGTACACACGGTGTTCTGTCTGGACCAGCTTACGATCGTGTAGCCGCTTCAGTTCTTGAAGAATTAGTTGTTACTGATACTCTTCCTGTAGAAAACAGAGAGAAAATCAACGTACTTTCAGTTGCTGAGCTTTTCGCTAAAGCAATCAGAAAGATCCAAGATCACGAATCAATTAGCTCTTTGTTCATCTAGGAACCTAGAGCTTTTTTTATAAGATTAGGCTATCTACCTCCATAACTTGTTGGTAGATAGCCTTTTTTGTTTAATAAGGTTGAATAATTCTTTCGTTTTTAATACGAAAATTATTACCTTTGCGAGCCTATTTCTAGTAATAGAAATCGTTAAGCATGTTTTGGGATGGGGTCCACCTTTCGAGAAAAGAACGATCAAGTACCAAAGCGTTTATAACATGTTTTACTTTTATATTTAAAAAATCAGATGAAAACTGTAGAAATCATCGGTTACAACCGTGAGACTGTTGGTAAGAAAGCTGCCAAAGATTTAAGAAAAGAAGGTTTAGCACCATGTGTAATTTATGGTGGTGAGCAACCAATTCACTTTGCAGTACCAATGATCTTGTTCAGAGACATTATCTATACTCCAGAGGTTTGTTTCGTAAAAATCAACATCGAAGGTGTAGAGAAAACTGCTATCGTTCAAGATTTCCAATTACACCCAGTTTCTGAGGTGCTTCTTCACGTTGACTTCTTAGAGTTAAACGATGACAAAGCTATCAAAATGGATGTACCTGTAACATTCGTTGGTAACTCTCCAGGTCTTCAAATGGGTGGTAAGCTTGTAGCTAAACTTAGAAAAATCAAAGTTAAAGCTCTTCCAGCTAACATGCCTGAGTCTGTAGAAGTTTCTGTAGAAGGTTTAGATCTTGGTAAATCAGTTCGTATTGGATCAATTACTCCAGACAACTACGAGATTCTTTACAATGATTCTGTAACAGTAGCATCAATCGCTATTCCAAGAACTCTTCGTTCAGCAATGGACGCAGCAGGAGACGAGTAGTCATTGGCTGTTTAAAGATACAAAGAGAGGTACAGTATTTCTGTACCTCTTTTTTTTGGCTGTTTTTTTTTGTATCTAGTAAATGAATATACAATCATTTACCAATGACCATCTCATCTCAAACTCCAAAACACTTTTTTTTAAATCTAGAAAAAGGCAATATCGAATGTCTTCAATTCGGCGAAGGTGAAAAACTTTTGATCTGCATTCATGGTTTTGGAGACAGTGTCAATCTCTTTCGATCTATTGCTCCTGCTTGGGAAAAAGATTATACTATGGTTGCTTTTTCTCTGCCTTATCATGGCAAAACAGATTGGGGACCTTCTTATTTTTCTTCTAGAAATATAAAAGAGATCATTGATGTTATTCTTGAAAGGTTTCAGAAAGATCGATTTTCTATTTTGGGGTATAGTATGGGTGGAAAGATTACAATGTATTGTATTCAAAAGTACTATAGTTCTTCTATTGATCAACTGATATTATGTGCTTCTGATGGATTAAAAACGCATATTCTTTATGACGTCTCAAAGCTTCCAAGATTGTATCTGGAATTGACCATGCTGTTGCTTCGTTTCCCGAAAGCGATGTTCAAATTAGTGGGATGGATACATAGAAGAGGTTATTTATCAAAATTCCTTTACGATTTCTTTATGAATCACTTTGCAACCCAAGAACAGAGAAGACGCTTTTTTGGTGTTGCTACTTCTTCAAGGTATATGAGTCCTGACTTAAAACAACTTGCTTCCCAAATTAATCAACATAAGATCCCCGTTGATATGTATTTTGGTAAAAGAGATGAAGTGATTTTAATGGAAGGTGCTATTCGTTTCTCAGAGTTAATTGATAATGTTAGGTTTTATGAATTAGAAAAAGGACATTTATTGATTGATGAAGATTTATGTCTTTTAATGAAAGAAAATAAGGCCTAAGTACTTCATCAAAAAAAGCTTTTTTCTCTTCACTCTTCTTGATGAAATACGTCATCCTAATTTTATTATTTTCTAAATCGATAAGTCAACTTAGCAATAAAAACATTCTCCAAAGGCGAATCAAAAATACCATTCACTATTTCTGAAAATGAAAACTCTCTGAAAGGCTCAGCTAAATCTCCCCTGCCCTGTGACCATACCATAAAAAAGGTACAACCTGGCTTATACTCCCACCTTAATACCAAATTGGAATTGAAATCAATGACATCAAAATCAGGCTTTTCAAAAGTATAATTACCATTCTGATCAAATACAGTATACTCTTCATTTTCTGAGTTATAACTGATCTCATCTGTAGTGAAAGTATGAATCCTATTTTCATATTTCCCTGCTTTTGGATCTTCTACTCTTTTGAAATCATAATAATCACCCCTTGAAGCAAAAGGCTGTGCATAATACTGTAATGAAAGATTGGGTCTTAAAATTAAATTCCCTCTGATGGTTACACCTGTAGTATGTTGTTCTATTCTTCCTAAAACATAATTATCTCCTGCAGTATTTGATTCTGTAGTAACATACTGAATATGATCTTGGTTATAAGAGATAAATGGGAATATACCAATCTCCAATGCATTAATTGGTCTGTAATTCATCCCCACCCAAGCATCAAAGTTTTTTCCTGCATTATCTTGAGTAACAGCAAACTCATTCCCAAATTCAAAAGCGAGTTTTTTCCTTCCATCACTTTCTATGCTATACCAAAATTGATTTCTGTTCGGTCTTAAGAAAGCTGGCCCTCCTCTTAACATAAAGTTGCTGAGTCTTTGTCTTTGAAGTGAACCACCTGTTGAGAATTCCCAGAAGTTTTTAAACTCAAGGTTTACATTTCCATGTAAACCTAAATAGGTATTCTTACCTCCATAATCAAAATAAGCATACTGTCTTACATTCGCATTAATCCTTCTGAAAATAGATACAGGCTGTAAAGTTTGATACCCCACCATACTCCATTGATTCATCAGGTCGGCGGCATTCATAAAACCAATATCATTAATCTCGAATTTAGGAGATCTCCAAGTTCCTCCAATTTCATATCTCCAAGGACTACCTCCATTTCGACCAAACTTCAAATATCCTCCTGTTCCGGTCATAGAAGTAGCTGTAGTATCTACATTCACATAACTAGCATCAGGACGCTGAAAGAAATGCCTTCCGGATTCTTGTGTATTTGTTATCGCTTCAGGATCTCCTTCTACATGACTCACCATAAAATTACCTTGGATATAATAAGACCTGTCTTTCCATTGATGAAGAAAATCTATTCCTCCTGAATAAGCATCAGTATGTAAAAATCGTAGGTTATCAGAATCAATTGTTCTATTAGTAGCTGTAAAAGCTACTCCTACAACAGAGTTTCCTTGATTGATATCCTGAGTGGCTCTTGCTACAAAATAGTTCGTAAACGGTTCTACAGTCTCTTCGGATTTTTCACCTTTTGTATCAATTTCTGCAGTAGTAGCCATTGTGATATTGTTCATCACACCAAAAGCAAAACCATTTTTATTTTTACCCGTCAATTTAAATGCTCCCAAAATAGGTACTACTTTAGGCTGATCAATAAACTGTCCTTCTTCCGTTTCTGGTTCATAACTCGGAGATCTACCTATACGCCTTGTATAAACTAAGTTATCCCTAGAAAAATTACCTCCGGCATTGGAACGTGTTCCGGGAAATGAAAGTGTATTTCGACCTTCAATAAAAAAGGGTCTTCTCTCTCTGAGAAAAATTTCAAAAGTTGATAAATTCAGCTGTGATGGATCTGCCTCCACCTGACCAAAATCAGGGTTGATAGTAAAATCTAAAGTAATATCACTTGTGATACCAATTTTTCCATCCACACCTGCATTGGCAGAATATTCAGAACCTGTTTTATAAGGGTTTCCTTCCTCTTTCTTTCCTCTGTCATTTCTAGCGAGAACGAAAGGAGCTATCTCTAATTGTTTTTGAGGTTTGATGCCTTTCAAACCTTTCAATTCACCAAAAAGATGCACCCAACCTGGAGAATCTTTAGGAATATATTGCCAGTAAGAACGTTCATTGTTTCTAAATAAACGGCGAGTCACCTGTAATCCCCATGTGAGGTTTTCTGAATTAGTAAAACGTAACTGTGAAAGTGGTATTCTGATTTCTGCATTCCAGCCGTCTTTATCAATGGTCGTTTTTGCCCACCAAATTGCATCCCAGTTGGAGTCCCAATTCCTTCCGTTATTCGAAATTGCTTCATCTCCAATCACTCCAGAAACACTGACAGTAAATGAAAAGGCATTGGTCAAATCGTGATAAGAATCTATGTTAACTTCCACAAAATCGCCTTCAAAACCATCTCGTCTTGACATTCTTTTGACTATACTATCCGGAGCAGTATCATAAGCTTTGATAGCAAAATACATGTATTTGGCATCGTACATTACTTTAAATGCCGTTTTTTGAGAAGGAGGAGCTCCATCTATAGGATCCCGTTGTGTAAAATCTCCTGCCCAATCAACATTTTGCCATGCAGGATCATCAAATTTACCATCTATGGTAATTTCGCTGTTTTCGAGAGATCGAGTAAAATAAGTTTTCTTTTCTTCGTGGTTATTTTCATTAATTTGACAAAGTGCAATAAAGGGCACTAGTTGAAAGAACCAAATCAATGGGTAGCATTTTGTTAATTTCAATGGAGTAGAGCTTAGTATAAATGCACTATGACGGATGAATTGGTATTTTGCTGTCCTAGTGCCATGTAGACAAGTATCAAAAATTCCTGTTCTTTATGATTCTAGGTAAAGAACAGGAATTTATATTTGAGATAAATGTAGCAATTTTAAATGTGTGTTTAAAGTTATAAACAACTTTATTTCATCTTAGAAAAAGAGATAGGCAAGGAAAATTGCAGCGATTACACCCATAAAATCAGCGAATAAACCACAAGTGATGGCATATCTTGTTTTTCGGATATTGACAGAACCAAAGTAAACGGCTATGATATAAAATGTGGTATCCGTAGCTCCCTGCATCATAGAAGACAGCTTTCCTGCAAAAGAGTCAGCCCCCTCTGCATTCATAATATCCAACATCACTCCTCTTGCACCACTTCCACTCAACGGTTTCATAAATGCTACAGGAAGAGCATCTACAAATGCGGCATCAATGCCAATTCCATCTTGGATCGCCCATTTAATCCCGTCCATAATATATTCTAATGCTCCAGAAGCTCTAAACATACCGATCGCTACAAGTATTGCTACGAGATAAGGTATAATTGTTACCGCTGTTTTAAATCCTTCTTTGGCTCCTTCTATAAATGCATCATAAGCATTAATTTTTCTATAAGCCGCCAGTCCTACAAATGAACAGATAATACTTAATAAAATCAGGTTTCCTGCTACCGAAGACACAGTATTCGCTTCTTCAGGCGACAAGTGATAAAAAAGAGTAATCGTACCAACGATCAATAATACGAGTCCTCCAATATAGGAAAGTATTACTCCATCCAATAAATTAATTTTCTGATAAACTGATACGATTAATAAGCCTGCCAATGATGAGATACTCGTGGCCAATAATATAGGAATAAAGACATCTGTGGGGTTTGCCGCTCCTAATTCTGCTCTGTACATCATGACTGTAATTGGTATCAATGTCAAACCTGACGTATTTAATACCAGAAACATAATCATAGGATTAGAGGCAGTATCTTTTTTCTTATTGAACTCCTGCAATTCTTTCATTGCTTTAAGCCCCAAAGGTGTAGCAGCGTTATCCAAACCCAGCATGTTCGCTGAAAAATTCATCATCATAGATGAAATAGCAGGATGATTTTTGGGTACATCTGGGAATATTCTTGAAAAAAACGGTCCTACTAATTTGGTCATTACCTGTACTGCCCCGCCTTTCTCTCCTACGCTCATCAGTCCCATCCATAATGCCAGCGTTCCTGTTAATCCAATAGAGATATCGAATGCTGTTTTGGACATGCTGAATGTACTGTCAATAATCAAAGCAAAAGTGGTGGCATCACCAAAAAATATCCATTTACTGAGAGCAACGACAAATGCTCCAAGTATAAAAAATATCCATATATAATTTAAGGCCATAAAGTCTAAAAAGTATAGTTCTTAATCAAAAAGTGAAGTTAAGCATCTATTCCATTAAAATGAATCTCTGATTTACAAAAAAAACCCTTCACCTATTTACAAGATGAAGGGCTGATTAAAAATTCGTTTTTATGTAATCACCTATACTGATTGACGTTTTGTTAAAACAGACCCAATCAAAATACCTACAACTGGAAATAAAACACCGATTAAGGCATAGTACTGAAGCGCCGTACTTGACAGTTCAATCACATCTGAATCGATAGCAAATCCTACTTGAGGGGCTACATAATAAATGACTGCAGCACCAAGGCCAATTGCACCAAAGACAAAGCCAAGGACTAAAGAGAGCTTTACCATTCTAGCAAGAGAGTTGATAATTCTTTCTAAAAAGGATAATTTCTCATCATTTTGAAATAATGATAGCAGAGAGGGTATAATTATCCCTACGACTGCTAATAATGTTAATGTTCTCATAATACTCTATTCTATTAAATTTGTTAGTAGCTGATTATTCAAAAAAAATTGACGATAGTTATAACAATTGACAAATGAATAATAAATTGAAGTATAAGTATATTAGTAAAAAATACACTTATAAGTTACAGTGGTAAATTTACTTAAAAAATTTAAAAAAAACATATATTAATACTTCAATATATAAGATTTATCAATTCATTAATATGAAAACCGATGAATTAAAAGGGAAATTATAGATACGGTACGGTTTTGAAGATTATTAAACCTATTAAAAAACTATATTTTTAGATGCTAAAAAGAATACTACTATCCTTATTGATGTTTCCGTTGCTTTGTAATACAATAACAGCACAGAATATTCACGAGGAAGATGCAATAAAAAAAATACTTGAAGGGAACATTGAGGGAGCTATCACAGACCTTAGACTGTCTTTAGAAAAAGACTCTACTGCGGTACTTTCACAATTTGCTTTAGCCAATCAATTATTTGAAAAAGTAGAAGCTGATGAAAAAAGAAACAGGGTAAATATCCGGTTCGTAAATATGGACGGCTATTTCAAAGATTTTAAAGAAGCCTATGAGTGGTCATTGGTTGCATCTGAAAACTATAAAAAACTCACTGAAGAAGAAAAGAAAAGAATCAGACAGTCGCTTTCTGTTACAGGCGATGAAGTTACCGGGTTTCTGACATCTCGAATACAATCAGAAGCTTTTGCGTTCCTTAATCAAGCACCTTACAGAAGACCTACACATCAGCTGTATAGAACTGAAGTTTACAATAGAATTATGGAAGGCGACACATTGATGGCTTTGAGAGAAATCTTTATCCGTCAGTGTGGAGAATATATAGATGATTATCCTAAATCACCCTATCTGCAAAAAGTCAATGAACTGAGAAAAGGTGTATTAAAAGAATATCTTACTAATACTACATTAAGACAATACGGCGATAAATCGGGGCATATGTTTGAAAGATATTGCCATGAAATCATAGAGCTCTATCCTGAAGAGGAACTTAAAGACCTTATTCCTATTTACTATGGTAAAGAATATGGCTTCTCGAAAGAGAATATGTATAAAGCAGAAGGATACAAGAAATTAAAATCTTTTGCTGATAGTGAAGGGCTGAGTATGATAGAGGTTTTATGTCAGCTCAATATTCATGATGGTGATTGTCAAACACAAAATGAAGGTTTGTACGACCGTTTTATCCGTCATATGGCACCAATGGATATTGCATTGATTGCCGTAAAGAAAATGACAGCTCCTCCTTTTAAGGCTCACAATTTTACTGAGGTCCAAAACATTTATAAAAAATACAAACCTCTTTTTCCTGAACAGCAGAAATATTTTGACAGCATATTGGAGCTTTTCACCAGAGAAGAAACTCCACGTTATCTTGCCAACTTAGGTAATAATGTCAATACGATAGCCAGAGAATATCAACCTGTCATTACACTTGATGAAGAGTATCTGTACTTTGCTCGAAAAACGGCTAAATCAGGTGAAGATGTGTATGTTTCTAAAAAAGATCATATTACGGGAGAATGGGGTTTTGCAGAAGAAATTTTTGAAGTGAATACAGAGTCACATGAAGTGCCTTTAGGGGTAAGCGGTGATGGACGTACTTTATTACTGTATGGCAACTATAGTAAGATAAAGCGCTTCTCTTATGTTCGAAATACCGAAAGTCGACTTGGAAAAGGAGATTTTTACTATTCAACAAAAATGAAAGATGGGAAATGGAGCGCCGTCAATGTCTTCAAATACCCTATCAACACACCTTATTATGAAGCCGGTTTAAGTTTATCATTAGAGGGCGATCTTGCTTTTTTCACTTCAGACCGTCCTGGAGGCGTTGGGGGCTATAACCCTAATTACCCTGATGATGGATTGTATTTTCATGGTTCCGGAGAATTCAACACTGATATTTATGTTTCTGTAAAAAATGAAGATGGATCGTGGGGAGAACCTATCAATCTAGGAGAAACCATCAATACACCTTTTGCTGAGAAAAACCCATACTTACATCCTGACAAAGAAACTTTATACTTCTGTTCGGATGGACATCCTGGTCTTGGTGGCTATGATATCTTTATGGCGAAGCGACTGGATCATGACAGATGGGACAAATGGAGTGAACCTATCAACTTAGGTATCTCTGTCAATGGTGTCGATGATGATGCGTTTTATCTAACTTCCGTTGGTGATAAAGCATTGGTAGTATCTTCTAAGGAAAAAGAAAATTATGGCAGGGATGATATTTATGAATTAAAAATTCCTGAAGCTGTACGACCGATGCCTATGCTTTTTGCCCATGGTAAAGTAGTTGACCCAGACGGAGAAGGAATTCCAGAGCTATCCATTAAAGTTGTTTCTGCAGACGGGGAAGAAATATTAAAAAGAAAAACAGCTGATAATGGAGAATTCCAAATTGCTGTACCCCAAGATCAAGAATACCTTATTTATGTAGATGACGAGAATTATATCGGAAGCAGTGTGGAATTAACAGACGATCCTGATCATAATCTTCTACTGCAGCCTATGGAGACGGTGGACTTAAAAGATGAATCCGGTGATGCTTCTTTTATCATGACAAGTTTGAATTTCGATACTAATTCTTCAAATATCAGAAGTGAGTCTTTCTTTGATCTTGACCGCTTAGCAGTGATGATGACTAGAAATCAGCTTTGGATTTTAGTGATTGAAGGACACACTGATAACGTAGATACAAAGGAATATAATATTGAACTTTCCAAAGCTAGAGCCAATGCAGTGAAACAATACCTTGTTAACAAAGGAATTCACACATCAAGATTAGACGCTTATGGCTTCGGAGAGGAAAGACCTATTGATTCAAACTCTACAAAAGAGGGCAGGCAAGAAAATAGAAGAGTTGTTTTTACGATTCTAAAATAAAAAAAGGCACCTTAAAAAGTGCCTTATAGATAGTAGCAAGTTATTTTTTCATAGTAAAAAAGTAGCGATGAGTAAATAGCGATAAGGGTGAACAAACAACAAGTAGATATTCAATTATCTACAAATAATGTCTAGTAGAAAGTAACGAGTTAAGTAGCAATTAGCGTTTTTAATGTCTTTGTATGATGTAAATTTAAGATTTTTTAGTTTACATATTCAAATTTATTAACACTTTAATTCACATTCGTTTACAAATAGCGCTTATATCTTTGATTTGCAGGAGGTTTATTTTTTTGTATTTTTCTTAGATTAAACTTTTTATGTGGATTTTGTGTTAGATGAATCAAAGTTTAAATTTTCAAAAACCAATCAAATCAAAAAAATTAATGCGTAAAACACTAAGTGTGTACAGTTTTTGAGTAGGTTTAAATATACTTTTGATTATATTAGTATGATCGTAACTCTATATACTATTATTTTCGCTTTTAAATCATAATTCTTTAATAAACACGTAGGTAGAGTAACCGATTCAATTTGCATATAAAATTGTTGATTTATCACCATGCAGACTATATTATATACTCTTTCAGTTTTCTCTTTTATTTTATTCACTTCCTTAGGAGATTTTTTTGCAGAAGACCAAAACAATCGTCCTACTTTCACTGTGATCAAACAAGGAGTGCCTAAATCATGTCCACTAGGGGGATTGCATCTCATAGAAGGTATTGTAAGATCTGCTAATTCTGAAGAATATGTTGATGTTTACATCTACTTGCAGAACTATGATGGATCTTGGACAAAACAAGAGTTTAAAAGAAAAGGTGGAGGTGTTGTGAAATTAGACCTCTCATCATGTAATTATACAGGTAATTATTATGCACTTGCTGATTATGCGTATAACTCAGGTAAAAGAATGCCTAGTATAGCACAGGTAAAGGAAAAGCATGATAGCCAAGGTAATAACCCAAAATTTCGTGTTACTGAAAAATTCCCATTAAAGGAATGTGAGAACGGCGTAGTGGGAACCTATTTCAAGCAGGGCGAAGTTTTTACTCCTAAAGGGGAAAAAGTAGAAGTGACCATGTATTTACAAAAATCAGATGGGTCATGGAGAAAGAAGCACTTTAGAAAAGTGGGTTCTGGTTTTATACCGCTTGAGGTAAAAGGTTGTGACCTGAATGGAGTTTACAAATCAAGAATCGTATACGTCAACTAAATGATTTTGCACTTTTAGATCTTAAAATGTAACCTTTTTATTTGATTTAAGTAATTAGTGATATAAATTCTATTGCGAGATTGACAAATTGAAAAAAAAATGTATTTTCGCAAGAATTAATATTAACCTTGAAGTACTGAACACTTGCTGTTAGATTTGGGGTTTGATGCATTATCAATGTAAGACTTTAAAATAAAATATATTCATATGTATTGGACTTTAGAATTGGCTTCTTATTTAGAAGATGCGCCATGGCCGGCAACAAAAGATGAGCTAATTGATTATTCTGATCGTACTGGAGCTCCTGTTGAAGTGATTGAAAATCTTCAAGAACTTGAGGATGACGGAGAACCTTACGAAAGTATTGAGGAGATCTGGCCTGATTACCCTACAAAGGATGATTTCTTCTTCAACGAAGACGAATATTAATAACTAATACCTTTTTAAAGCTTTACCGCTTAGAGATATTATTAAAATAAAAAAGCTGACCTTGTAATAACAAAGTCAGCTTTTTTTGTGCAAAAATGCCTAAGAGCATGTTCTCACCTTATTGAATCAACGCCTCTCCTATTCTTAAATCCTCAGGCGTTGTAATTTTAATATTTTCATAGTTCCCCTCAAACAAATGCATAGCGTGTCCTGAAAACTCTGCTACGCTCGCATCATCAGTAAATGAAGGAATATAACCATTCTCAAAGGCAGGGAAAATAACATCTCCTCTAAACGTCTGAGGTGTTTGTACTAATTTGAACTCATCACGGTTGCCCATCTCATTTCCTTCCTCCGTTACTCTTCTAATTGATTCTTTGATGGCTACGGTTGGGATAGCAGAACCGTACTGCTCCGCATCTACATAACTTTGTGTAATCACACTTGTATCTACAAGAGGTCTCACTCCATCATGTACTGCAATCAAACAATCATTTTGATTAGGAATATATTGTAATGCATTATCTACAGACTGAAAACGAGAATCACCGCCTGTCACTACCTGATGAGCTGTCGTAAAGCCATGTTGCTCTACTAAAGCATTCCAAGCAGGAATTTCATTTTTAGGTAATGCTACAATAATCTGAATAGAACTATCTGCTTTTTTAAACTTATCGATGGTATGCATTAATATAGGAAGACCGTTTATTTCCATAAACTGCTTCGGCGTACTGCTCTGCATTCGAGTACCTTTGCCACCGGCTACTATAATGCTATATTTTTTCATTTTCTTTAAGTCTATATATGATTGATTAATAATAAGTACAAAAAAAGTTGTATTCTATTCTGATTAAAAAGAATCGTAGAAAGAATACATAAATATCACATAATGTTATAATTATTGTCTGACTAATTTTTGTAACTTATGTAATGGTACTTAAAGTTACTTTACTTCTCTCAAAATTCTGAGTGTAAACCCAATTAAAACTGAAACAAGATTACGAAATTCATCGAGTACTAAAACCTGAGAATACCATGGAAGAAAACCTATTTAAAGTGTACTTTGTAGAAGACAACCCAACGGAAACCATGCTAATGAGACTTGCCTTGCAACAAATCAAAAATGTTGAGGTTACATTTTTTGAAAATGGGACTGACTTATTAAAAAAATTCACTGAATCTCCTTCGGATGTTGTCGTAGCCGACCTTATACTTCCTGATTTTCATGGGCAGGAATTGATTTTCCAACTCAAAAAAATTGACAAAAAAGTAAAGGTGATTGTAATCTCAGCTCAAGAAGATGTCGAAGTGATTGCGGAACTTCAAAACCAAGATATTTTCAATTACATTGTGAAAAGTGACGGCTGTTTAAAATACCTTCAGAAAACAATTCAGGTTGCCTGTTTCCTGATCAGAAATGAATACGATTTCAGTTAGATGATTTTTCAACTTTACTTTCTCCATTCCAATGTATTCATCATATGCAACATGTCTTCTTTGATATATTCTATGACAGGTGCTAAAGAATCATTCTGAGTGGAAGTTGGGAAATACAATGCTGCTCTGAAAAAGTGCTGTGCAGAATCTGTTACAAAAAATTGAAACTGACTCGGAACGTCGCCATCTATTTCATACATCACCGCCGAATATCCTTTTTCCGTTGTGGTTGTATATTCATCAATTGCCGTTGCTCTAACGTCGTGTTTGAAAGTCAGCGTATTGGAAGTATTGATGTACCCCACCAATGAGTCGTAATTCAGCAATTTTTTATACGAAATATCCACCATCGCATTTAATGACGGATACTGCACTTCTATCCAGTAAGGTTCTGACATAAATGATTCATCAGGTACGACTACTGCATTAGAAGCGACCTCAAATAAATAAGGATAATCTTTTAATTCTCCTTTCTTAAATTCTTCACTTTTATACTGATGCTCCGGTAAATTTATCCTATAATAGCCTCTTGGTTTCGGAAAAAAAGCTTCTTCTGTGGATCCTCCACAACTGTAAATACAGCAGCTTAAAAGGAGTGCTATTGACAGTTGAAAAAATGATTTCATAACAGTATTTAAAGTAGGTTTGTTAATTCTCTTCTTCATTGAATTCTTCCTGAAGTCTTCTGATGTGTTCTTCATCATGGAACCTCACATGAACGGTCTTGATTCTTTTCTTATCTACCGCTTTGATCGTAAAAGTAATGCCTTTGTATTCGATCTCTTTACCTGTAGATGGCATTTCCTGAAGCAGTTCCAGCATCAACCCACCCAAAGATTCCGACTCTCCTTTTACTTTATCAAAATAATCAGGATCAAGAAGCACCATTCTTTCAAAATCAATCAAAGACGTTTTCCCGTCAAAGATAAAGGAAGCGTCTTCAGTCTGGAAGTTTTCTAGTAAATCAGCATCAAACTCATCATTGATTTCTCCTACGATCTCCTCAATAATATCTTCAAGCGTTACCAATCCTGTTGTTCCTCCATATTCATCCACAATGATAGCCATGTGAACTCTTCTCTCTTGGAAGTCACGTAGCAGTTCATCAATTTTCTTTGATTCTGGAACATAATAAATGTCTTTGCGAACGATACGCTGCCATTCAAAATGCTCGTTTTTATCTAAATAAGGAAGAAGGTCTTTGATATATAATACACCAAATAAGGAGTCAATAGTATCGATGTAAACCGGCAGTCTTGAAAAACGTGACTTATTGATTGTATCCATTAATTCATGGAAATTAATCGACTTGTCCAAAGCATTCATGTCCGTTCTCGAAACCATGATTTGCTTTACTGTTTTCGATCCAAAACGGATGATGCCTTTCAACATTTCTGTGGCTTTATCATCAGATTGATCAGTGGCAAGATTTACAGCTTGGTCAATTTCCTGTACGGAAACTTCAAGGTTATAATTTCTTTTAGCTAAAGCTTTTTCCATGTAATTGCCCATACTTGTAAGCAAGTAAGCAAACGGCTTAAAGATCTTGATGGCTACTACCCAGAAGATCACCATTTTTTTGGCAAATAACAGGCTGTTGTTTGTTGCGTAAATTTTAGGTACAATTTCACCAATAAAGACTACTAATGCAGTCACCACAAAAGTCAGGGATATAAAAATCTCAATACCGTCTCTTGGGATATCAATCTGATCAGCTATCTGCCATGCAATAAAAGTTGAAATCATTACAACTGCTACATTGACAAAATTATTACAGATCAAAATGGTGGCTAAAAGCTCCTGTGGTTTTTGTAAAAGCTCGAAAACACTCTTTCCGATATTATCGTCGTCTTCGTGGCACGCTTTGACTTGATCAGCGGTTAAGGAGAAAAATGCGACTTCTGAACCTGATATCAAGCCAGAAGTAATAAGTAAAAGCACCACTATCAGTGAAGGACCCAATGGTATATCATTGAGTATAAACGCTAATAGTGGTATTAAAGGATCACCTTCCATGTATGTTTCTTAAAATCAAAAATCTATTAGAAAGGCAGGTCGTCGTTACCACCTTCTGTTGAACTTAAATCAGGAGTAGGTGTCGCCGCAGGACTAGCACTTGGTGCAGATGGTGTTGCGTTTACTGCTGCAGGTGCATCAGCTGCAGTTGGAGGTACATAACCACTGTCTTGACCTTCTGGTCTATTATCCAGCATTTGCATCTCTCTAGCTACAACATCAGTTGTGTAACGAGTAATACCGTCTTTTTCATAACTACGAGTAGATAATTTACCTTCTACGTAAATTTTACTACCTTTTTTCAAATATCTTTCTGCGATAGTAGCCAAACCTCTCCACATTACTACGTTGTGCCATTCTGTTTGACTTTGTTTATTACCATCTCTGTCTGTATAGTTCTCAGTTGTTGCAAGAGAGAATGAAGCAACGCTAGCACCTCCTTCAAGGTGTCTAACTTCTGGGTCTCTACCTAAGTGTCCTACTAGTATGACTTTGTTTACTCCGGCCATTTTGTATTTTTAGTTGTTTCGATAATAAATTAAAATATGAATCATTAAGTCTAATGATGTAATATGTGAAGATTTTCTTCCATTCAACAAAATACTTAATAAATATATTTCGACAAATAATTCTCTATAATAATCGGCTTCCCGATATCTTTTATGGCATCAATATCATACCATTTATAATCAAACTGACCATTTGACAGATCAATTTCATTTTCTAAAGTGATATGATAAAAATCAATGTACAATCTTTGATGAGAAAGAATGTGTTTATATGATTCCGATTTTTGATAATGAACTGGAAATGAAAGCTCTAAAAGTGTCTGTTCTTTCACCTGCTCTTTTTTCAACTCTTCTACCTTCTCTGAATGATGAATCAAAGGAAAGTCATAAAGTCCATTCCATATTCCTTTTCCTTCTCTTTTCTTCATCATCAATTTCCCTTTATATTCTATAACGAGATACTGATAATAATGGTCTGTGACTTTGACCTTTTTTAGCTTTACAGGAAGGCTTCCAATACTGTCATTCTCCCTTGCCAGACATTCTTGAACAAATGGGCAGGGTTCACATTTTGGACTCTTTGGAACACATTGAATTGCTCCCATTTCCATGAGTGCCTGATTGAAAATATCGGGTGAGGTTTCTGATATCAATTCATTGGCTACTTCCGAAAACACTTTCTGTCCTTTTCCTGAAGCAATGTCTTCTTTTATGTCAAAAACTCTGGAAAGTACTCTATATACGTTTCCGTCAACTGTGGCTACTTTTTCTCCAAATGCAAAAGAAGCAATAGCCGCCGCTGTATATTTACCAACCCCTTTCAAGGTCAACAAGTCTTTGTAATTCTCCGGGAATTTTCCTCCCCATTGTTCCATTACTTCATTAGCGGCCTTATGCATATTCCTTGCTCTGGAATAATAACCTAATCCCTGCCACAGATGAAGTATTTTGTCAATCTCTGCTTCTGCAAAATCTTTGACAGTGGGGAAGTTTTGAAGGAACTTCTCATAGTAAGGAAGTCCTTGCTGTACTCTTGTTTGCTGTAGTATTATTTCTGAAAGCCAAATCTTATAAGGGTCGTTGGTATGCCTCCAGGGTAAATCCCTTTTATTTTGTTCATACCAGCTGATTAGCTGTGTCGAAAAGTCCATTGTTATTGTTCTGCCTTTTCAAGATGTTGCATTCTTGTCAACATCTTGCTAAATATTTTCTCTAAAATTACCTTCATTGGATACACCAAAATCAAAGCTACAACTAACCAAGCTGCACCGCCTTGAAGCATCAAAAGACCAATTTCTTTCAAACCCTCCAATAAGCCTGCATCAATACTCGCTTGTAGTTTTTCAAAAGTCACACCTTCCGCTTTCTTTCCGAACCATGATGAACCTAGTTCGATATAAGGAACTATCAGAAGAACTTGCAGAGGATAAATAGCATAGTTGGCAATCTGTATTGCCAGTTGATTCAGTCTTAAAACTGAAGCGGCAATCAGACAAATCCATGTACAAAAACCCAACAATGGTGATGAACCTATCAATAATCCTACTGCAAAACTCCACGCTAGTTTAGAAGGAGTTAAACCTTGTCTTAATAGTGTACGCAACGGTACTAAAACACGGTGTGTAACTGTATGTTTGACAGAAAGACGGATTTTTTCTAAAATCTCCATGAAGCTATTTGCTGAATAAAATGAGGAACTGAAGAAGGCTCAATAATAATAGCATAGACAATACCGAACAAAGCACCGTATAAGTGAGCTGAGTGGTTGATATTACTATCCATATTATTGGTTTGATATTGTGAATAAATCAGATAAATCGCACCCCAAATGAAACCTGGAAAACATAAAACTCCATATAAACAGATATCATTTAAAGGTGTATATAAAATGCTTGCGAAAATAATAGCAGAAACACCGCCCGAAGCACCTAAAGATCTATAGTGATAATTATTCTTATGCTTAAGAAAAGTTGGAATATCAGCAACCACAGCTCCTAATATAAATAGACCAAAATAAGCTACAGCCCCTAAAATTGGATCTCCTAACAGATAATTAAACCATGCATCAATATTGCTCCCGAAGAAATACAGTGTAAACATATTGAAGAAAAGATGCATCCAACTTCCATGTACAAAAGCAGAAGATACAAAACGGTACCATTGATTTTGCTTTTGCACCAAATAAGGCTGCATCATCATTTTATCCAATAAGGCAGGTTTTTGCCATGCATAATAACTGATGCCAACATTTAATATGATAAGAATTAATGTGAGATTCATGTACGTAATCTAAATTATAACTTTGAGACTGCAAGTTAGTTGATAAAGTGTAGGTTTAAAAAAAGTGAGTAAGGAAGCGTTATAAATTATGATTTTGTAAGGTGTATTTGTAAATAAATGACAAGTATTAAAATTTGATAAGTCTTTATTTACAGAAAACTGTAGTACTTTAAGTTTCAATCTATTATATTTGCACCGCTTTAAGGGGAACGAGTTTCCTCAATGTTTAACTGTGTCATAAAGGACGAGTTCCTTTCCAACACACAAATTGCTTTAAAAATGGCAGTAAAAATCCGTTTGGCACGTCGTGGCCGTAAGAGAAGACCTATTTACAACGTAGTAGTAGCAGACGCTAGAGCTCCACGTGACGGTCGTTTCATCGAGAAATTAGGTACTTTTAACCCTAACACTGATCCTGCAACTATCGATATCGATCCTGCAGCTGCAGCTAAGTGGTTATTAGATGGTGCTCAACCAACTGATACAGCTCGTATGGTTCTTTCTAAAGCTGGTGCGATGTACAAGAAACACCTTCAAGTTGGTGTTAACAAAGGTGCAAAAACACAAGAAGAGGCAGATCAATTATTTGACGCTTGGATGTCAGAAAGATCTTCTGCTTATGCTGCTGATTTAGAAGCTAAGAAAGCTGCTGCTGAAGCTGCTGTTAAAGCTGAATTAGAAGCTGGTATTGCTGCTCGTAAGGCTGCTGAAGAAGCTGAGAAAAAAGCTGAGGCTGAAGCTCTTGCTGCTGCTGCCGCTGCTGAAGCTGCAAAAAAAGCTGAAGAAGCTGCTGAAGAGGCTCCTGCAGAGGACGCTTCAGAAGAGTCAACTGAAGAAGCTGCTGAGTAATCCCAGCACAAATCTTAAGTCGAAGGTGAATACCGTTGTATTTACCCCGTAAACTAGGTTTATTGTAAGCCCCAAATCGAAAATATATAGTCCTACCCCTCCCAAGGGTAGGACTTTTTTATGTGCTAAGAATACTCTTCAATTTTCGTCAACTTTCAATCGATTTTTCTGTAAGCTTTTTATGTTCTACTTCCAAGCAACCTTCTTCTTCATTTTTGTCTTAACACAAAAACGAAGCAAAAAAGTCAAGGCTTTGAAGTCAAAAGCTAAATTCCATTCCTCTCGCCTAAATGATTTTAAACTCGCTAAAGCTCAAACAAGAAAATCATTTTTAACGGCTCAATACATGAAATTCTTAACGCTTTTCCCTTCAAGGCCGGGGGAGCACTACCAAATGAATAGAGTAGAAAGTCCATTGGCGCGAATGTTAAGCATAAGCGTCATTTGTATCCTACAGATCATCAGAAATCTCCTGATTTCTAATTGCCATAATTTAGTTTACAGTGTAATAAGTACTAGGACTTTTTGAATGAAGAGTTAAGAATTAAGACAAGGTGATCTGTACTGTGGTCCGTGTGCACGTTGCAATACAACATCTCTGTAACGGTATCCACCATCATAAATACCATTTTATTTACCAGAACACTACACATTTTTCTTCATTCATCATTCTTCATCAAAAAATATCCCTTTTCTGTCCTGTGCTTAAACATTAAAATAGCTTCTGAGAGTGCTTTCGCTTAGAGGTTTTCTTCCTCCAAGTAATCCAGATAAAAATTAAGTTTGAATTTGCTCACTTTCCATTTGCCTAATACCTTTTCTCTTGCAATATGACGAGCTGAAGACAGAGGAGTCGCAGATATAGAGAAAAACTTACTCTCTTTATCCGTATTTTCACTATCTATCCATTGCAATGAAACCCCAACATTTTCTAAGCTTTTATCAAGATGAATGCTGTAAGGTTTCAAATCAACTTTATGCCAGCCTCTAAACTGATTCTCTATCTTGAAAATAATGTCTTGATCATTGATTAGTTCAGCAGGCTCACCGTTTTCTATTGTATAAAAATGTAAGCGGAATTTGACAAACCTATATTCATTACTGCTGACGTGAAAATTAAGAGATTGTAGTAAGCAATTTTTCTTTACTGGAAGAATCATTCCTCTTTCTTTCCCTATATGATTAGACTCAACCTCTCCGTAGATAAAAAAATTATTATGAAAAAAAGCGAGCAAAGTATAGGCCTTCCCTAGCTTTTTAGGTTTAGGGTTCTTCTCTTTATGATTTTCAGAAGTAACACTCACGGTCTCTAGAAAAACCGTGTCCTTCTTCAATAAGATTTCAGAAGTATGATGAAGTTTTTCGATTGAAATTCCCTTCGTTTTATAGCCAATACAAGAAAATGTCACTATCTCCTTTTCATCTATACCTGAAGGTATTTTTAGTACAAAATTTCCCTTTTGATCTGAAATAGTCCCAATACCTTTATCGGCTAAACCAATATTGACATAAGGTATTACATTGTCTGATTCTTCACTTTTAATTTGACCATTAAAAGCTGTTTGACTGTAAGTAAGCTGATGAATGAATAAAAGAATAAAAAGGCTGAAGAAGTAATTCATTTAGAGTTATAGTTTTGTAAATAGTTCATTGACACTACTCTATTGACCCACAAATGATAACAGGCGTTGGTTTACTCTAAAATTAAGGCACAAAAAAAGCTAGCTCAAATCAATGAACTAGCTCTATATTTTTAAACAGACAGTGTCTGATCAATTCTTAGTAACGGTAGTGCTCCACTTTGTAAGGACCATCTACTTTTACACCGATGTAATTTGCTTGATCTTCTGAAAGTGTCTCTAACTCAACACCGATCTTCGCTAAATGAAGTCTTGCTACTTTCTCATCTAAGTGCTTAGGTAACATGTAAACTTTATTTTCGTACTGATCAGTATTTTGCCATAACTCAAGCTGTGCTAAAGTTTGGTTAGTGAAAGAGTTAGACATTACAAACGAAGGGTGGCCAGTAGCACAACCTAAGTTTACTAATCTACCTTCTGCTAAGATGATTACATCATTTCCTGAAGCAACAGTGTACTTGTCTACTTGAGGTTTGATGTTCACTTTAGTGTCACCATAAGTCTCGTTTAACCAAGCCATATCGATTTCGTTGTCGAAGTGACCGATGTTACAAACGATAGCTTTATCTTTTACTTTCTCGAAGTGACGACCTACAACGATGTCTTTGTTACCAGTAGTAGTAACAACGATATCACCTTCTAAAATAGCGTCATCCATTTTCTTCACTTCAAAACCGTCCATTGCAGCTTGTAAAGCACAGATTGGATCGATTTCAGTAACGATAACACGAGCACCTGCACCTCTTAATGAAGCAGCAGAACCTTTACCTACATCACCGTAACCAGCAACAACTGCAACTTTACCTGCAATCATTACGTCAGTAGCACGACGGATACCGTCTACTAATGATTCTTTACATCCGTATTTGTTATCAAACTTAGACTTTGTTACTGAGTCGTTGATATTGATAGCAGGGATTGGTAAAGTACCGTTTTTCTCACGGTCATGTAATCTCAATACACCTGTTGTAGTTTCTTCAGAAAGACCTTTGATACCGCTTACTAATTCAGGGTAACGGTCGAAAACCATGTTAGTAAGGTCTCCACCATCATCTAAGATCATGTTTAGAGGCTTACCGTCTTCGAAAGCGTGTAAAGTTTGCTCAATACACCAATCAAACTCTTCCTCAGTTAAACCTTTCCAAGCATAAACTGGAACACCTGCCGCTGCAATTGCTGCCGCTGCTTGGTCTTGAGTTGAGAATATGTTACATGATGACCATGTTACCTCAGCACCTAACTCAACAAGAGTCTCGATTAAAACGGCTGTTTGAATAGTCATGTGAAGACATCCAGCAATTCTAGCACCTTTCAATGGCTTAGAAGGTCCGAACTCTTCTCTTAAAGACATTAAACCTGGCATTTCTGCTTCAGCCAGTTCAATTTCTTTTCTTCCCCAGTCAGCTAAAGAAATATCTTTA
Organism: Flammeovirga aprica JL-4; assembly: GCF_012844305.1. Classification (GTDB taxonomy): domain Bacteria; phylum Bacteroidota; class Bacteroidia; order Cytophagales; family Flammeovirgaceae; genus Flammeovirga; species Flammeovirga aprica. The sequence goes on along the minus strand of NZ_JABANE010000063.1, from coordinate 16,476 downwards.
ACCTTGTATTTAACTGTTGTACTTTCCACTTGTAAATTTTATTTGATTTTCTAATTACAAATCTAACACATTTTTATGGATTAGAATTGATACTAAGTAAAATAGTAACTTGTTAACACTATTTTTAAGCGATTTTGTTTATTAAATCCTACTATTTTTTTTCAAAGATTTACAGTTTCATTTAATTTTAACAAAGTATGATGTAAATTTCGATACCGAATTGAAAAGCTACTATTGTAACAAACAAATTCGTAGTTTTTAATTTTTTTAATCCGCCTTCTGTACACTGTTGTGTAACCTTATCCGTACGAATGATTCAGAGTAAAAATATATATATTCTATCTACCTTATTTTTGATGTGCAGTTTTTCTATTCCGAACTTTTCTTTCGGAGCAGAAAAAGACAGCCTGTTCAATCAGCTTACCTTAGAGCAAAAAATCGGGCAGCTTGTTTTTGCACTTCCTCAGCAAAATGACAAGGAGATAAAAGCACTTGGAAGAGAAAATAAATTGGGGGGTGTTATTTTTGATAAATACTGTTCTAAAAACACCTACACTTATTTCAACAACCTCAACAAACTGCCTAATAAAGTACCTGTACTGATTGGAGTGAAGTCACAAGAGGCTATCCATTGTCTTGATAACAACTATAACGTTTTACCTGATAAATACCATTTGAGTGCTATTGGAAGCAATATTTTCACTTATAATACTTATCATGAAATCGGTAAAATCAATAAGAAACTGAATATTGATTTTTTCCTTGCGGAAACGTTATCTATACAGCACAACAACAGTTCAAAACTTTATGGGTTTGGAAGCGACCCCAATAATGTGCAACAAAAAAATCATGCAGCTCTTAAGGGACTTCATCAATCACAAATTCTAGCAGGAACTGAACTGCCTGTAAAATCTGAGTTTTATGAGACTTTAGACAATAATGAGCAACAGGTTTTAAAACAGTTACTGAAAGACAGCTTGAATATTATCACTCCTTCAGATGTACTTTTTGATGTTTCTCTATTCAATACTACATTTATTCACTTTCTGACTGATTCCCTTTCTTACAATGGGCTACTCTTTACAGGTGATTTATCGGCAGGGGCAAGTATTCAGGATACAAAAAAAAATGCTATTGAAGCTCTGAAAAGAGGGCATGATGTGCTGGTGCTTTCGGACCATCACCTTGAAGTAATCAAAGCCATTAAAATAGCGGTGAAACAAGGAACGTTAGCCATGGAAATTATTGACGAGCACTATGAGAAAATCAAAAAATATAAGGCTGACAAGGATAATCACATTATAGACTATTCTAATCCTCATGAATTGGATGCTATTGGTTCTGAAACTTATGAAAAGTCAGTCACAGTACTTTCAAATCTTGATTCTATAATTCCTCTCCCTAGTCTGAATACAAAGAAATATCAGCTGATCAGTATTGGAACACGAAAAACAGACGATGTTTTTGCCAGTACATTGAAAATGTTTATTGATTTTGATTATCATAAGATTGAGCATTCCAGCTTTTCCACCGCACAAGTCAATCTTCTTTTAGAAACTTGTAAGAAAAAAGATATTGTACTGATTAATATTGTATGCCAGCAGGAAAATTCTAAGCACCGTTTCGGGGTGAGTTATGCTACGGAGCAATTGATAGAACAGCTACAGCGAAAAACAAATGTGATTGTAGTGATAAGCGGTCAGCCTAATGGTTTAAAGTATCTTTCTAAAACTAGAAACTTGCTGATCAATTACTCCACAACTGATTATGCCCAAAAAGCAAATGCACAGGTGATTGCAGGAGCTTTGGCTACTAATGGTAAACTGCCTGTAAATATTACAGATCGTTTTGCGTTAAATACAGGAGAAAAAGTTAAAAGTATGGGAAGGCTTGGTTATGGCAAACCGGAGCAAGTGGGCCTTGATGGAGAGGTTTTAAGTCACCTGATAGACAGCATAGCAAATCAAGCTATCAATATGGAAGCGACTCCCGGCTGTCAAGTGGTTGTGGCTAAAAATGGAAAAATTGTTTTTGAAAAATCATACGGTTATTTCACTTATGAGAAAGAAGTGCCCGTTACGAACCAAACCGTTTATGATATTGCCTCCGTTACAAAAGTAGCTTCTACTACTCAGGCTTTAATGATGCTGGATTATAAAGACAGTATCAATGTCAATAGCAGACTGAAAGATTATCTTCCTGAAACTGATACCACCAATAAAGGAAATATAAGACTGATTCAGTTTCTTACTCACACAGCTCCACTCAGAGGTGGTTATTATTTCTGGGGACATGTTTATGACAAAGACACAAAGAAATACAATCCCACCTACTTAAGCCCCATCAAAAAAGACGGTTTCTCTGTACAGGTTACTCCTGATTTGTATGCAACCGACAGTATAAAAGACACTATGTGGAAATGGCTTCTGGAATCTCCTATTTCTACAAGAAGAAAATATACTTCAGAAATTTACAGGTACTGGTACAGTGATTTAGGCTATTATTTCCTTCAAAGAGTGGTGGAAAGCAAGACTCGTATGTCACTGGATAGATTTACTCAAGACAGCCTCTACAATCCATTAGGAACAAGAACTCTGGGCTACATGCCATTGAAAAGGGTGAATATTTCAAGAATTCCCCCAACTGAGATGGATATCAATTACAGACAGTCCTTAATCAAAGGATATGTACACGACCCTTCTGCTGACTTGATGGGTGGTGTAGGCGGACACGCCGGTGTTTTCTCCAATGCACATGATTTAGCAATTCTGATGCAGATGAACCTGCAAAATGGCTCTTATGGAGAGAAAACTTATTTTGATAAAGCAACACTCAACAAATATAACCGTCAGCCCTACCTCAGATTTAAAAACAGAAGGGGCTTAGGATGGGATAAACCACCTAAAAAAGGAGATTCTGGCAATACAGCCCCTGAAGCTCCAAAATCTACTTTTGGTCACACTGGCTTTACAGGAACGTGTGCATGGGTGGATCCGGATAATCAGATTGTCTATGTATTTTTATCTAACAGAGTGTACCCAACGGCAAGAAATAATAAATTAGCGAAAGAAAATATAAGAGAGAATATTCAGTCTGCTATCTACAAATCCATGGAAACGAGCAGATAAAATAAAATATTGACGTTTATTATTAATATAATACGTTCAATAATTTGGTTTGTAAAAAATATTCCTCTACTTTTGCATCGCTTTAAAGGAAAAAGCACTTCAAATGGCTCCGTAGCTCAACTGAATAGAGCATCACATTACGGCTGTGAAGGTTCCAGGTTTGAATCCTGGCGGGGTCACAATCTTTTTCCTAGAGAGCAAAATGGCTCCGTAGCTCAACTGAATAGAGCATCACATTACGGCTGTGAAGGTTCCAGGTTTGAATCCTGGCGGGGTCACTAAAAAAGGTCAGAATCGAAAGATTTTGACCTTTTTTTATTGCATTTATTTTTTCTACTAAATAGAATCATCATTCACTAAATCTATTTGCATTCCCTTCGGAAAAAATATTTCCTCATCATAAAACAAAATATTCTCAACCGGAAACGTCGCTTCAATTGGTGCTTTATCTATTGCCAAGCTCGTTTTCATACTGATTCTTTTTCCTTTCCCCAATGCTAATTTACCTTCAAAAGAAGTCCATGAAACAGGTATTTTCTGCTGATCGATATGGAGATAAGGTTTTGGAGTAGTAAGCCACAGATCTAGTTCTGTATGATTGATCCAGATCACTTCAAGGTTGAGCTTCTCACCATCATACACACAATTTATATGACTGATCAACCCTGCCACATTCCATTCATTTTCTGACATCACCATACTTTCCGCTCCTTTTATGTCTCTTTTAGCACTAAGTTTCTGCTTTAAGTGAGCACTTATTTTCTCCTCCCAATTGAGGTTATTTTGAGATAAATGATAGCTCTTTTTGTTGGATACATAAGGGAAAGTTTCTAAATAATAATTATACACTTTAGAATTCAGCTGAAACCTGATGTACTGCAACTGCCCTTCTTCTTGGTAACTGATCATATAATGACTCCTCAAAGGGCCGCTTTCATTGATCTGAGTATATTTTAAGGTGTTATTGAGAGGGCTGACTGTTTTTGAAATGATAGTATCATTTTCTATCCAAGTTCTTCCAGCAACTAATACTGCTGAAGGTCTGCTGTCAATGGTAGACAATTGCAATGGCTCTAAGTAACCACTGCCGTCATACTTTATTATGTATAGCAGTTCATGTGATTCCGGCACTGCCTTGATCGTTATTTCACAGTCGTTATCATTTATCTTCAAAGTGGTTTGACGGGCGTCATAAAGCCACTGATCCTGTTTTTTTGCTGTCTCCTTTTGAGGTTGTTTTATATTACATGCCGAAAGAAACAGAAGAAGAAGTATTAAAATTCGCATTGGCTATAAATCAAAAAGGAGTACCTGAATAGAATCCAGGCACTCGAAAATTAACTTGAAATGATTATTACTTTGTCGACCAGATCGAGAAACTTCTTGGAGGACATTGGATTTTCACCCATGAACCACTTTGTACCCATGGCTCCCAATTAGAATGTCCTGTATAGTCTTTGATCTGTCTGTTGCTCCAGTTTGTAGGAATCCAACGCTCCTGCCAATTGTCTGAGTTATTGATATAAACTACCAATCCAGGATTGCCGTTGTAACCGTTTCTTCTTGCAATGTATTCGTCATTGTCAACGTGAAGGATAGAAGTATTACCAGTTGCAAAACTCTTGTGAATCCATAATAAGTTATTCATCATGTTTTTGTCCAACCACTCTTCATAATCTTTGTAGAATAAACAAGGGTAACCCTCATGCGTTAAGATGTAAGCATAAGCTAAATGCTTGTTCCAGATTTCATCAGTATCATGATTCGCTACGAACGTCACTGCTCTGTAGCTGTCTTTTTTCCAAAGCATGTCGCTATTCAATTCCCAAAGGTTATTACCATCAAAGGCTCTTTTCATGGCGTAGTAAGCGGCAAAGTCAAACGCTGCAGATTTTCTATCTGTGTTGTCTACCCACCATTTTAGTGTATTGGCATTTCCATCCCAAAGCTCACCTACGGCAAATCCACCAACATGATTCATCCACTCTTTGACAACCCAGCCGCCAAAGCCTTTCACATAATCAAATCTCCAGCCATCAAAGCCAAGATTATTTTTATAGTACTTACCTACACTTTCGTTGCTTCTCCATAACCAGTCCTGTACGTAACCTTTTACGTGGCTCAAGTCAGGGAATCCACCAAATACACCTTCATCATTGTTGGCGTCTAAGTTCGGGTGAAAATCATTGTACGTTCTGAAGAATTTGCCTGAAGCAGGCTCAAACTTTGTCCATGTATTAGTACCAGTGTATGGATTAGCCTCTAGTTGACCGCCACTGTTGTGATTCAATACAATATCAGCATACACTTCCATATTCTGGTTGTGTGCCTCACCAATCAGAGACCTTAACTCAGAACCAGATCCAAATCTTGTTTCTGTAGATCCCATTTGATTGTAATCTCCAAAGTCAAAGTAATCCATTGGATCATAGCCCATAGAGAAAGGACCGTTTTGAGCTTTTGAAGCTGGTGGTAACCAAATAGAACCAATACCTTGATTGCTCCATCCATTTAGTTTTCCTTTTACGGTATTCCACCAATTACCGCCTGCAGGTACATCCCAGTAAAACGCCTGCATCATCACCGGACCTCCCGGGCTGTCATAATATCTTTTGTTGGAAGATTCGTTAGTTACAAATGGTGCACCGTCGTGGTTGGTCACCTGCAAGTTCATGCTTGCTTTTGGTTCATGAGCTGGAATACTACTTTCTTCTTGATCCAGAATTTGAGTACAAGATAAACCTCCTAAAGTCAGAGATGAGAAAAGTAGAATTGATCTTAAATTCATTTTCATTTTTTCATACTTAGATTTATACAATGAGCATCTTCTTAAGAGCGCTAACTCTAAAAAAATGTTCAATAGATTGATGTTGCAATCTTACAAACCTAAACATATTGCAATCGTCTAAGATTCATAAATTGAAATGAATAGACTCAAAAAACAAGTACCATTTTTACAAATTGATACTCATAAACAATTCATATACAACTATATATATCTTTTGATGTATTTTTTACATTTTATATTATTGACACCTATTTATTCTTTATTCGATACTCATTTTTATTCTAAAATCTTCTTCACAGCTGTTTTTTTCATAAACTCCTTTGGCGTCATTCCTGTTGATTTCTTAAAAGCGCGGTTAAATGTGCTTTTGGAATGAAAACCTACCTCGTAAGCAATACTCAATAATGTTGTTTTCTCAGCATCTCCCATCATTACTCTTTTAATAAATGCCTGCACTCTATACTCGTTGACCAATTCTGGAAAATTCTTTTTGAATGACTGCTGAATCAATTTTGTCAATTTATGAGACGGGATATTCATTACATTAGAAACATCATTCAATGTTAAGTCTTGCTTGGTATAGAAATTTTCTTTTTCAAAAAGCACTGTTATTTGTTCTACAAAAGCAGTTACTTCTTTATCATTAGAAGGAAGTTCTTCTTTTTTATATGTGTTCTTTAATTCTATAGGCTTCAAAATAGAATGATAACGAAAAATCCACGCTGAAATAAATATCAGATACGCGAAAGTAGAATACCAAATCACTTCATCTGATAGATCCTGCAATAAAAATTGAGAAGAAAAAACAACAGCTCTGTAAATTTGAATTACAACGGAAATTGCATAAGCAACAAGTAATAATACAGTACTTTTTTGATGAAGTAAGAATGCTTCTTTTACTCCTTTTACAGTATTACTCTGGAACATATCTGTAGGGTAAGCTTGTAAATTTTTCCGTGAGTTATTCAAACTGAAAACTACAATCAATACCATTATTAATTTGATAAAAAGATTAATTGTAGGGTATTTCCGCTCTAAGAAAATAGTCAACAGTGTTTCTTCCTGAAAGAAATAAAGACTGAAAGAAATAAGTGAACAAATAATTAGTACTAATAGAATAGGTTTATTGCTTTGTGAGAAACGGAACGTCAGATTTTGAATAATTCCACTGCCAATCAATAATAATGGAATAGAGAGATAATGCACTAAGTGTAATCCACTAAAACTATTTTTAAAGGGCATACAGAGCGAAGTTGCAAACAGTAATACTACCGAAAAATTGATACTTAATATCAACAAGGAGAACTTAAATAGTGGTTGTTCATGGTTAATCCAAAGAAAAAACAACAATAAGAGTAAAAGATGAAAAAGTACAAATTGTGTCAATGAAGGCAATTCCCAAACCTTTGCCTTGTGAACATCTTCCCAATCCTCAATTACTAACTCCAATTGCTCCGGCCCCTTACTATGATGCGTATACATTCTATTGGGCCTGTATTTTCCGTTGGAAAGACATTCTATTGATGACCAACTTCCCCTAGTTATTTTAAACTCAAAACTTGATAGAATAGAAGGCAACGTCAAGGCGTAAACTCCTTTCTCGTTTTTATGAAACTGATAATTCAAGTCAGAAGGCTCCCAATTATTAAAATCACCTGTCAGGAAGAATTTAGATTCATAAGGCGTTGAAGGAGGTAAGTCTTGAAGTAAAATAGTGGTTTGTCCGGCAAGGTCTTCCCATCCTAATATATCTAAGAAGACTGTATCAGATTCATTTTCGGAGATAAACACACGGTTGGCTTTTGGCTTTCCATCATGCGTAGCTTCCACTTTTTCCCAGCTTCCTCTTGTAATTTTATACTCAAAGGCATTCAAGCTTGAAGAAATTGTGGCCACCCACTCTCCTTTTTGATTTCGATGAAACTGATACTTCGCGTCTGAAGGGTTCCAAGCATTAAAAGACCCTACCATAAAAAGAGGTTCCTCTTCTGGATGATGCAATGGGAGCTGATGGATAACAAATTCGACGGCTTCAACTGAAGGAGATAAACTTAAAGTACAGATGAAGGTGAAGTAAGTAAGTAATTGTTGGTAATAATTCATTTTCATAGATTTACTGGTAATCATCAATATACTATGCTCTGTTAAGATGATAAACTTTCTCCCTATTTTTTTATGCTTTTTACCTTACAAAAAAGACCCGACAATCGAAATTATCAGGCCTTCACTCACATTTATATCAAATATTTTCTAGAAAAATATTGTAGTTCCTACTCTGAAAGTTTGTCCGTAAGTTTGATCTGCTTTGTAGAAGCCTGACAACTGTAATTTTTCTTTCAAGGCGTAAGCCACTAACACCTCACACGCAAGATTTGTAGTCGAATACCTAAAATCAGGTAACTGTACGATGGGTGTTACTTGCACATAAGTTTTCGGACTAAGTACAATAGGTGTAATCACTTGGAAAGTCATACCGTGTAATGCTACATTTTCTCCATTCTCATTGATCTGCCCTGCTTTTTCAGACATATACTGATAAGAGATAATTGGGAAAAACTGCACTTTTTCAAATGCCATCACTCCCAATGTAAGACCTGGAGCAACCACCCAACGGCCATTCCCTAGACCTTGATCCACATTACCGGTAGGGCTATAAACGTCTACTGAGGGACCAAACGCTCCTAATAATTTATCGTAATTCTTGTAAGGTAAATAGAAATAACGCAAACGAACATCACCAATACCTGTTGCATTTGTCTCTGTATTCATAAGAATAGGAATTTCACCCAAAATCAAATGTTTATCAGAAGGTGCGATAATAAAAGAATTTCTTAAACCAATTTGATTCGAGGCTCCTACTTCAAACTGAATATCTGCCTGAGAATAAAAGTTGGTGGGCTTTGATGCATCAATGGTTTCATCTTGTGCCATCACATAATTTCCAAATAGCACAATAGATGCCAGCAAGCTAAATAATAAGTTTTTCATTTTTCTTCGTTAAAATTGCCACTTTTACTTTAAAAGGGAATTTGCTTGCTAATTCCCCTATTCTATTTCCTATTGCCTTAAACTAAATCACCGTAAACTTTCAATAGGCATTTCAGTAAATTTTTGATGTTCTACTTCAAAGTTTAGAAGTGAAAAGCCGGGGAAGTACTACCAAACGAAATGGATAGAGAGACCACTGACGCGAATGTTAAGCGATAGCGACATTCCTTTCGTATCTCTTTTTATTTGATAAACACACATAAACCGTTATTTCTAATCGATTCTAAATTCAGAAAACATTATTGTTTCAATTTTAAACGTACACTTATTTTTCATGAACTTAACTTCTATATAAAAGTTAAGTGAGGATACATCATAAATGCATTCTATTCAGCCCAAAACCTATAATTTTTTGCTGTATCACTCTATTTGATAGATCATTTCTATATAAAGCTTAGGGTTTTCTGAGTTGTATTTCCCTTTTCTATATGAGAGGCAAAAGTTCTTTCGTGAATAAACTCAGAAAAATAAAAACAAAATGGAAAACAGGTTATTTAAGACCATGCCCTATTTCTTCATTGCGGCACTAATTATACTTACCATTGGTAATTTATCTGCACAAGACCGACCAAAAGGATACCTATCAGTAACGACTTCAGGTTCTAGAGTAATGCAGAGAGATGCCTATTCAAAAATCTTAAGTATGGATTATAATCATTATGTCTCTGATTCATGGATGATTGGTGTGTCACTTATTGGTGATTGGGAAAGAGAAACCACTACATCATTTGTTGGAGATGTACAGAGAAGTGTCGAAACCGACCAACCTTTCAAAAGCTCAATTGCTATTTATGGTACTTATCTTTTTGGAAAAAATAAACATTGGGGTGTTGGTGGTGGTTATGCCAAAGACATAATCAGTGGAAGTGATTTCAAACTAGGCAATGATTATGTCGACGGTTTTGTGATGTACTTTATACCTATCAAAGGATTTGGCTACATCTGCCCAAGAGTAGGGTATGTACATGATATTCAAGACCAAGAACAAAGTATTTCGGCAGGGGTAAGCTTCAGCATCCCTTTAGGAGGCCGTAAATAAAATTTATTTTTTCCTTAAAAAGAGTTCTAGCCCAATACACAAACATGAATTTTAAGGGATGAAAATTTTTCACACACATCATATACATACAAGAATATTAGCCTTAGTGTTGGTAAGTACTAGGACAAACGAAAACGAGTGTTTCGTAGACCCATAATTGAAATTATGGGCTTTTGGGAAGATAAATCATTTATCAACTTATAATTATAATATTTGGCTTATCCGTATTTAAATGGCTATAAAGCCAGTAAATCTTTGAGGTATGTCAAGATTATAATGAAAGTTGAAAAATGTGATTGCTTCCCATAAGCCCATGACTTCCAGTCATGGTGCACGTAATTATTGTTCCAAAACTTTTGTCCTGGTACTTATTCTTTTTTTAAGCAATTGGATAGCATCTTTTCTTCACAAAAAAAGGTACTCCACATTATAATGTGAAAGTACCTCCTACAACATGTAACAAAAACGATCGGCAAAACCGATCTCCTTTGCAAAGTAAGTCTAATGTGTATTCTGAAATTTGATTATTAGTATTAAGATTTGGTAATATGAAATAATAGTTGTGGGTGAAGCACGGGATTAGTCAACTTATTGGCTGTCCAAAAACACCTAATATTTTTATTGTTATTATTTGCAGATTTCATGTGAATCCACAAATTCTCTAAACTTATTCTTTGTGTGATACCCTGAGTATGGGAAGTTCCTATTTGAGAAATCATCCCTTGAGGAAACATTGTCATCATATGGTTGGGTACCATATCTCCTTCTTTATATATGACAGGGTTTACTTCTACCCACTCTTCTTTTTTGTAATACCCCAGAGAGTGAATAGCTTTCTGTTCCTTCAGCTGTTTTACCAGTGCATCTGTAACATGATAGTTGCTATCTGATAAGATACAGATTTCCATACCCTCAGGTACCCTCGTATATCTATCATTTACATGTTCATAAACACCAAAGACAACAAAATCTCCTTCCTTAGATTGAAGAGCTTCTCTTTCAATTAGTTGATTAGTTTTATTATCATCATATATTTTCTGTGACATCGTCATTAATAGTTTCCTTTTTGGTACGTCCGCAAGTAAGAACATTCATTTTTAAAATGAAATAAGAAATGTGTGAATGGCACTATTTTTTTAGTAAATGGATTTTTTTTTGTGTTTTGAAAAAAAAGTATGCAACTTGATATGGAAAATATTTACTGGAAAAGCACTCTATTTTATCTCCTGATTATCAGAATCAATGGATTTTTCAGCGTTTTTTCTTTATCTATTATTATAGGATGTTTATTCTATAAACTTATCACAAACTATTTAATTTAATTACTGACTATGTCTGAACAACTAGTTGCTCCCAACGTCATTGAGGTTGAGCTTTATGCGGATGAAATCATCAAAAACTTCAACAACATGTACACTGAAACAGGTTCTCCTGTACAGCCTGTAGTCATTGATCCTTTTGTAAAAACGGATATCAGTGGTATCAAAAACATCAAATCTGGAGAAACAATCAATGTCAAACTTGCTCAAGAAACTGTAGATAAGCTAAAAGCAAAGTTGATCTACCTTCAAGTACAAAACTTAACTACCAACTCTAAAGACATCATGGGTAAAGTAGCTTGGTCAAAGTATTTTGATTTTAAAGACCCTACTGACAAAAAGTTAACAACTATCGCTCCTAATGGCTGTATCTATTTTGAGCCTGGTGACGATGGGGAAATCAATGCAAAAACAGTCAAATTTGAGGAAGACAAAGATGATATTTTGATCTCTTATTATGTAGTTCTGAAATTTAAACTGAAGGATGAAAATGGAGATGTTCAAAAATACTATTGCATAATTGATCCAATTGGGCAGATTAGTAGAGATCAAACATAAAATATTATCATGAACATAAAGAAAATATACTACTTTTTTTTAATTAGCTTTTTTTTATGTTGTCATAACCTATCAGCTGAAAATAAAAAATTAGCTGATAGGCTGATTACTTATGTTAATGTAAATAAAGATATTTTATCTGAGGATTCTACCGCATTTTATTACTCTAGAATTGGTTACAACTTAAACAATTTTAATGGTCTACAATATTTGCATAAGGCAATTGAAATTACAAAAAAGACTAATAACCTTGAACTCCAATCAAAAATATTAGAAAATATAAGCAACATTCACCGACTGTTAGGAAATAAGGTTAAAGCTATCAACTATATCTTACAAGCAATTGAAATAAATAAAGAGTTCAACAATAGAGATCTCGAAGCATTAAACTACTCTCAACTTGCCAATATTTACTATTCAGACAAAGATTATATAAAAGCAAAAGAATATTATGAAAAAGCTTTAGCTATTTTTCCAAAAAACTTTCAGGATAATTCAAAAGCTTCATTATTAAACTATATGATGCTGATATTAAATACAGGAGACACTTACAGAATTCTTAAAGATTACACTAGAGCAATAAATTCATTCACTGAAGTTTTATCATTAAATGAAGCAACAAAAAAAAATGAGATAATATTTGGGTATGCACATGGTAATCTAGGCATGGCTCAGATGTCCATCCAACAAACTTTTGAAGCTGAAAAAAATCTAAAACTTGGTGTACATTACTTAAAAAGAGTTGGAGATCATTTAACTGCAGAAATTTTTAGAGTAGAGTTAGGAAAACTACGCCTACAGGAAAAAAATGAGGAATATGCCGAAACGATATTCCTTAGTGCTTATAAACGATTCAAATCACTTCATGCAAAAGAACAAATCAGAGATATTTCAGAACTGTTAGCCTCTTTTTATGAGGAAATAGAGCAGTTGGACAAAGCCTTGTTCTACGAAAGGGAAAATGCACTATACAGAGACTCTTTGATCAATAAAGAAACGATCAAGAAAATGGAACAAGGGAAGCATCAGATAGAAATCAATGAGATGGAACATGAAATGGATTTACTCCGACAAGAAGCCATCTTCCGTGGGCAAACCAATAAAATTAATTTGGCGATCATCGTTGTTATTTTAATGTTCTTAGCTTATTTCTTTGTCATCAATCTCAGAAGAAAGAAAAGTAATGCTAAACTTCAATTCCAGAAAAACCTGATTGCAGGCAGAGAAATAGAAAAAGAAGTGTTGCTAAAAGAGTTAAACCATAGAGTAAAAAATAATTTACAAATGATCTCCAGTCTGCTCAATCTGCAGAGTAGAAAACTAGGAGATCATCCTGCTGTTAAAGCAATTGATTCTGGAAGATTCAGAGTAGAAGCCATGTCATTGATTCATCAAAAATTATATCAGACCGAGTTGCACTCTGAAATTGCCATCGAAAACTACATCGAGGAACTGGTACTTAACCTGTGCTATAGTTTTGATGCTCCTTTTACTCCTGAATTCAATACCAGACCTGTAATGCTGCATATTGACAAGGCAATCCCAATGGGGTTAATTATCAATGAATTTGTGACGAATGCCATGAAATATGCATTTGATGGAATCAAAGAACCTCAACTAAAAATACATTTAAGAGAATCTGATAATAAGGTTATCATTAAAGTTATAGACAATGGTGTAGGACTCAATAGCGGAAAGTCAACTGGCACCAATTTCGGTTTAAACCTTGTAGACTCTCTGGTAAAACAGCTTGATGGCAACATTTCTTTTGAGATAGGCAGAGGCACAACTTGTATTTTAGTGATCAATAAATAATTATGAGTAATCAAATCCATATATTAATTGTAGAAGATGAAGTACTGCTAGCTCAGGATTTACAATTACGTCTTGAAACTAATAGTGGCTACAAAACAATACTAGCTCAGAGTTATACAGAGGCAGTAGAAGTATTATCGACTTCAAAAATAGATTTTCTGATTATTGATATCACTTTAAAAGGACAAAGATCGGGAATTGACCTTGCAGCAACAGTAAACGAGAGTTTCCATATTCCTTTTATCTTTTTGACGTCCCATTCTGACCAGAAAACTTTTGAAAATGCAAAACTCTTCAGACCTAACGCCTACCTTCTAAAACCCTTTAATGATAGAATGATAAGCATGTCGATTGACCTAGCACTTGAACCTCCAAAAGACAGTCCACACTATGAAAGCGGAGCTGTACAAGGTAATGGTACAGTACTAAAACCTTTGTATATCAAACAGGATAATATTTATAAAAAGGTCAATATAGAAGATATCATGTATCTTGAAGCTGACAGTAATTATACGGTCATTCACACCAAGGATGTAAACTATACGTACTCCATGGTAATGAGAAAGATTCAGGAAAAATTAAAGTATCCCTTCTTTTTAAGAATTCACCGTAGCTACATCATCAACATTAATTATGTCACCTCATTTGACAGTAACTCCATCATATTGGACGAACGTTATAAACTTCCTGTCAGCAAACAAAATAGAGACGAGATGTTCAAGCATTTCGAAATACTATAAAAGCATGTTTGAAACATCTTTTTCGTAAAAAATATTCCAAACATGCTCAAAACAAAAGGCTATAATGTATCCACATTATAGCCTTTTGTCATTTTAAGTCTTAAGAGTTTAAATGCCTAAAATTTAGAATGTTTCATTTAAACTAAGGAAAAGTCCTTTGGCTCCATAATCACCCCAAGCATAATCCAATGTAATATTGGTTCTTGACTTTTTATTCAACATACATCTCAAACCCACTCCATATCCAAAATTATAATTCTGGAAAAGGTCAATATTAGCGTGGTCACTGCTTGCTGTAGTAGCATTAGCAAAAGCCACTGCACCTAATAAGTTAGGGTTCTTCTTTGTTCCGTAAAGATGTGCTCTGTATTCCAATTCAGTATAAACAATATTCTCACCTCTGAATCTTCCCTGTGTATACGCTCTTCCTGATCGTCCAAACTGATCCCAACCTAAAGCTGGAAGGTTCATGTATGGTGTCACTCCTGATGTCACAAAATTACCATATCCCCAAAATGCCAGCATATGATTAGGTTGTAAACCAGACTTCTTTTTACCCAATGCGAAGTAATCTCTATATTCTAACCAAAGTGAACTTGAAGCCACTGTACTTCCCATCCATTCTGGATTTATCCTGTAGGTTAACAATGCATACCTCCCTTCATAAGGATTGGCGGCATTATCTCTACTGTCGTACATCAAGTTTAAAGAAACACCTGATAACACATACTCTTCATCATTGATGCCATAGTAATCAGAGTAAGCTTTATGACTTGAATACCCATGTTCCTCATAATAAGTGTCTTTGATATCATAATGATAATCCATATGGTATCCCACACCAGCATAAAAGTTTTTCTTTACTTTGAATAATGCTGTTTCATGAAATCTGAAATATTTAAATTCCAAAAGCTGTGCATCATATCCTGGAGCAAAACCTTCGCCCAAGCTACCTGCTAAAGATTTTTGATCAGCAGGTCCCGTTCCCAAACCAAATGTAGGCTGAGAAGTATCAAACATTCTCCAATCTCCCAGTAGAATCATTTTATCTTCTGGCAAATAGATATTGCTTTTGTAAGTAAACATTAATTGATTCTTAGTAGAATAAGTCAATGTACCTAATGAGGTCGACATACGTGTAGTGGAAGGATCACCCATAAACATGTTGAAAGATCCTGCAAAACCGTAAAGCACACCAAATGTAGGGTTTGACGCCACCACCGGCAGAGGTGCGGCATAAAGTTTTCCTTTTTGTGGTTCTTCGTTTTTAGTCTTCTTTTTTTTCTCTTTTTTTCCTTCTTCCAAAGTGTTGATTTCAGTGGAATCCATAAAAGTAAATGCTTGAGCCTTATCAAAAATAAATAAGTTCAAGATGAAAAGTAGGGATAGTATTTTAGTTCTCATTTCTAATTAAATTCGTTGTGAATGAATCAGAAACAAATATATTTATTTAGTTTAATATCAACCATTATTTAATAATTTATTTAGTTAGTACTTAAACATTATTAGGATAACATTATAAATACTGGGACAAAAGTAAAGCTCACCTAAACCATTAGATGAGCTTACTATACTAGAATCATTTTCTCAGCACTATTACTACAAAACATCTACTCTCATAAGAGTATAATAAATCCCGTTTCAACTCGCCTTTATAGGACAAAGATTTATTAGCAGTTGTAAAATTGTAAGTACTTTCTTGCTTTCTGTGATAGTCTACTATTGTTATAAATACTAATTGTGTGTTTACTTCATAGATAGTTTTAGGTATTATGATTTCAATGTTGGTGGTTTTAGTTTTTAAAAAAGAGGGCTACTACTAAGAGTAGCCCCTTTCCATTTTTAATTGGTTAGTTTTAGCGACTCATTTCAATTAAATTACTGCTTTATCACTTATAATATCTTTCAGAATACAAATCGTATTTTAAATATCTTTTTATATTACTGAAGCATTTCATTGTATATATATATATAGGTATATGAACTTAGATCGCCCTAAATCATAAAACGTACTTCTGTTACGGTTAACTGATTTACATTA
>NZ_JABANE010000062.1 GCF_012844305.1 Flammeovirga aprica JL-4 | reverse complement strand
AAGAATTAACTGTAATTGGGATCCGCTTTCGCTGATCTTATAATTACTTTTTCATTACATCAAAAGAACGTCTGAACCGAAGTTCAATGATCTGTTTTTCAGATTTTTATTCCATTTAAACCGCTGTTTAAATGTGCTTCATTTTCCAGAAGCGAGTGCAAAGATAAGAACTTTTTATTTTAACTTCCAAATCTTTTTTTAAAAATTTTTGAAGTTTTTTTGTTGATTTTCTCAACGCTCAACACTCAGTATTTGTCACTTCAAAAGAGAAGTTTTAAAAGCCTTTCGTTAAAGGCGAGTGCAAAGGTAAGAAGAGAAATTTAATTTGCAATGCTTATTCTGTTTTATTTAGAAACTTAATTTACATCGCTGATTTTCAACTGAATCAAATACCTTTTCATTATATCAATTACCCTGAATCGGGTTATCACATAGGATAACCTCTACGTGTTTTTTTTAGTGCCTTCCTTCTGAAGACGGATGCAAAGGTAAGGCGAAGATTTAGATTTCCAAACTTTAGCTAAAAGTAATTTCTAAATGCACGTTAAGTTCATAGATTCTTCATTTTTATTCTTCATTAAATACCTAATCATCAAATAGATACACAAAAAGCACTTTATGAATCTTTTTTCAAGAAAACATAAAGTGCTTTTAAAGAACTACCAAATGGGTGTTCACTATTCGTTTTTATCTAATTCCTTTTTCAAAAAGGTTAGACCTTCTTTAAAGGACACATCTTCTAAAGAGGACTCTTTCATAAGGTCTTCCATTTCTTGATACAATTCTTTTTTATGCTTTAATGCCACCTCTTTTTTATAGTCAGCATATTTAGATTTTAAGAGTTTAATGATCCTAGGAGATAGAATACCTAAAACAATAAGTATAATTAATGCAATCCCTAAGACAATTTCCATTAGGTAATCCTTTAGAATTTCTGTCCAAGGCTGTTGGATTAATTCAATACTTGTAGTCGTGTTTGTTCCATATATATTTAATGAAAGCGTATCTACTTTGGTCTTATGAAAATTAATAGAATCATAAGGTGTCAAATAAATAGATACATACCCTTTCTGCCAAGGACGAACTCTTGGTGTACCATAATACATTTGTATGCCTTTTGGAAGTTGAAGCTCATTAATAAAGGTTTTGGGCGAAGGATATACCGCATTTTTTCCTGTATTCAAAAACGGAACCTTTATCTCAAAGGTATCCTTATGTGATGTAAACTGTAATTTCTCAGGTATATTATTCTGAACTTCCTTCATCAACTTTTCAAATGGCTTGTATTCAAATTTATGTGATGTGGAAGAAGAGTCCTCTTTTACTGTTACGGTGATCTCCCCTTCTAAATCTTTAGACAAATCATATGATTTTACCAAAGTCAATGGAATTTGTATGGCGTCCGCAGATCGAGGTTGAATGTTTTTTGCATTCCACTGATACTTTAAACTTGGTGGCAATTGAATATCAATCAAAGAATCTATAGTGAATAAAGTATCATAATCACTATCATTATAAAAGGAGGCATTCAACCATATCGTATCTAAAGGAGAATATAGCTTTTCTTTCTCAAAGGAGATATTTTTAGTCAGTACTGTCGTTGTATCTTTCCAAAATACTTCTCCTCGAATTTTTGAAACTCTACTAGTAATAAATACGTGCTGTTCAACATAGTTATTTTTAAGAATCAGCTCTCCATATTTATCTCCTAAAACAGTTGCTATTGGTAAAAAAGAAAGCACTAGGCTATCTGATGAAGGCACAATGGTTTGCTTAGTTGATGAATGAATAGTATCCCCTTCAATCATAAAAATAAAAGCAGAAGTGTCACCGGTGTATTCTATTTCTAAAGGCAATTCACCTAGTGTGGTGAAACTAAAATCTGTGAAACCGGTAGAATCAGCTTCCACTAAACCTAAATTCAAGTTGACATCTTCTCTATCTGAAGGAATTGCTTTCTTCGTGTTAGATTTTAAGGCAACACGATACAGTTGTTGATCTATTCTAAAAGCTAAAAATGATTTGTGCTGTCCTTTTTCTAAACTCTTTGCACGAATTTTTACCTTCAAGTCTTTAAGGGGGCGTTTTGTAAACTTCGTTTCATGAAATTTCTGCCAGACATTTTGAGTGGTATCAATATCAATCGAGAAAAAGTCAGTGTCACCCACATAGAACACTTCAATCTCTGCATCAGAAAAACCTCCTGTACAGAAAAGGTTTATTTCTTTTGATTGATTATCTATTACACCAAAATCAACCATCAAAGCATCTGTGATCAGACTATTAGACTTTGATGGTTTAGCTTCTGTAAAAATCACCTGCTTCCATCGGGAATTTTTATTACCGTTGGAGAGAAGCTTTGTTGTTATCTTTTCTGATTTGGCAGGTTTTTCAAATTTAAAAACCTGAGCGTTGACTTTCCCTAATGATAATAGGAATACAAAAACCAGACTGAGGTAAAAATATTTCATTATTTGCTTAATTCTTTTTCTAATAATTCAGCGTATTTCAAAAGTGATGTAAGAATACCCTTGTCAGTATTGCTATCAGAAGCATTGATCATATCAGATACCTTCTCTACATACTCCGACAAAGGTGTTCCGCCTCCTAACCCATCCATGACTTTTGCTCGACAATACGATTTGAAGACCTTTAGTTCGTCTCCTGAAAGTACATCATAATAGTTTCTGCCTTTATACCTGAAAAGCATTTCTTTTAAGCGGTCATCTCTGAAAGGAAAATACTCTAAGTTTAAATGCTTCGGATCTGTTTTCCCCATTGCTGTGATTCTATTTCCTAGTTTTTTATCATAGCCATCAATAAAACCATCGTAAAGCTGTCCGTCCACATCTTCATTTATAGGGTAAGGAGTATTATAAACCTCGTTGATTTTTTTGACAAAAGTTGGGTCTTCCTTAATGATTTCTTCCAATTCTTGCTGGTGCTTCTTGATCTTCTCCAAGTCAATCGATAATGCCTGTGCTCTTTGCGGTGTGAGCGTTTTAGGCGTTACGAACATAGAAGACTTATTGATGACCACTTGTCTTAATCCTGGGCGGTCTACTATTTTCTCTTCTCCTTCAGCTTTTTCGTATAATTTATCTCTGATTTCTTCAGCAGAAAGACCTTTTAACTGTAAAGGAGATGTAGAAATATCGATTCCATTGTAAGCATTATTGTTTTTTAAATCTTTTGACAATGGTACGAAAAAAGATAAATGTCCATTGACTAAAGGAACAAATGGTGTGATGAAAAGAACAGGTGAAATGGCATTCATATGCTCTTCAACAAGTTTTTGAGCGGTCTTTTTATCCCTCAAACCAAAAGCATACCTGAAAAGTTTTGGATTTACCTGTTCAACCAGCTTTGCCATATGAATTGTTGCCCACACATCTGCTAAGGCATCATGAGCATTTTCATGTTCTATACCATTTGCTTTGGATAAATTTTCAAGTTTCAGATTAATCGAACTATCTTCATTTTGAGGCCACTGGATTCCTTCAGGACGAAGCGCAAAAGTCATACGCATGATATCCAGTAAATCGAGGCGTGAATTTTGATCTGCCCATTCATGAGAATACGGATCTATGAAGTTTTTATAAAAGCCGAAACGAGAGAATTCATCATCAAATCGAATGTTGTTGTAACCAATATGACAGGTACCTTTCAACCCTAACTCATTTTTAATTCTACCCATAAACTCACATTCACTCACTCCTTGAGCTTCAGCAACTTGAGGAGTAATTCCAGTTACCAAACAAGCTTCTGGATCAGGGAGAAAATCTTTTGATGGTTTACAGTATAAAACAATTGGGTCGCCTATTGGGTTAAAAGATAAATCAGTTCTAATTCCAGCAAATTGAGCGATTTTGTCCTTCTTGGGATCTTTTCCAAAAGTCTCATAATCATAAAAGAAAAATGAAGTCGTATTCATATTAATTAACGTTCGATTATTGTGTGTTACGAAGCTATAAAAAGTATAGAATTATTGAAATAATTTAAGGTGAAGATATGAATATTAAACTTTTTTTTATGTATTCACAGAATTTTTTGCTGAATAGTTGGAAATGCAAAAAGAAATTATCTATTTGTATATAACGTATTACGAATATATCTCATATGGCAAAGTACATTTACTACAAAAAACCTTTTGAAGAGGTCGATAAACAGGCCAAAGAGTCTAATAAATCCATGAAAGAGTTTATGAAAGACGTGCCTGCCAGTGAAACGAAAAGCTTTGAAACGAGGAAGGCTTTCTTCCAAAGTTTTACATCTAAACGAAAAGCTTCATGGAAAGGCTCTGAGGAAGGTTCGATGATTTACGTGGACGGTGTTAAACCTTATGCATTATCAACAAGAGATTTTCTTGAAGAATATCGCATTGCTATCCAACATCGTGGGAGAAAACCTCGAAAGACAGGAGGTTCTAACAAGATTGTTACTTTCAGAATGTCAGAAGATGAATACGCTGCGCTGGAAGAACAAGCAAAAAAGAAAAGCATGAAAGTGTCGGATTATATCCGAAATTTGATTGAGTCTGATTTGATTCAATAATCGCTTTTAAAAAGACACCTAGGGAAATCTTGTTTTCGCACAAACACAAAAAAGACTGTTTTTCAGAAAAGCAGTCTTTTTTTATTTCAAAAAAATTGTTGCATCACAAAAAATGTAATGATTCTCTATTGATATTTAAGTACAAATTCAAAATTATCTAATACTAATTCTATTTATTGTTTTGCGATTACTTCCTTCAAAAAATTTCTAATAGAACCCTATTGATCTTAAACTAAAAAAGACTGAAAAATTAATTTCAGCCTTTTTTTAATAAAGTTTAAAAAATTGAATTGGTAAAAAACTAAAAACAATCACTAGTTGTACTTAACATTCCTCCGTTTTACTATATCAATATTTTTATGCTCTTAGTAATGCATAGTCTAATTAAGTACTGTGACAAAAGAAATGGAACCATAATTACGTGCACCATGACTGAAGTCATGGGCTGGTGATATTGACTCCAACAACACTAAAGTGTTATCTCCGTTACCAACCTTCAAGACTTTAGTCTTGATTAGGTTGCCCTATCAAATGCCCATAGTTTTGACTATGGTGCAATAAACACTCGTTTACGTTTGTCCTAGTACTTACTTTAGAAGACTTTGTTTTTATTGCTTCCTCCTCCACTGATGACAGTGAATAAACATCCATTAGATTTTCCATTTTCTCAAATCTAGTTATTTTTAATATCCTTTTCATTAGATAATATCATTTGTAAGAAAATGTCACCAAAAACAACAACAAGTCACTCTATTTAAGTACTTTATCTATCATTTCAAATAACAGCAGTAATACAAATTCAAAGATTCTCGTCATCGTTATTCTCATAAAAATTACCTATATTACAGTAAGTACTAAGACAAAATTATATAACGCTAATTCATATTATTTTTTCCGATTACTGCCTTTCAAAAACTTTAAATAGAACCACTATTTATACGTTTTTGAGCATTGTACTCACAAAAAATAAATAAGAATTAATTATCATTTGTTTTTGGCTTAATACTTATAAAAACCATAGAATACTATACTTCTGACATTGTACTATTAGAGCCTCAAAATTTGATTGTTCTAATGTCTTACACCTTTAAACAACACATAACTATGATTGCTAAAGTAAAATACACCGTATCCAAAAGAGAGGGAATACTCTCTGTGATTTGTAAACCTACTGACACCGTGAAAACCATTTTGAAAAAAGCGAAAACCATGCTTGTCAGATCTGGACATATTGCATCGAGTATTCAACAATTAAATTTCTTAAGCAGAGCTTAATTAAGTTTTAGACACCTCTGGTCAACGAGAAAATAAGGTGATACTATTTTAAAGTCCTATTCGTAAACACTCCGCTTCATTTTCTCGTTTTTGTTCCATCATTTCTTTAATTTCATTTTTCAACTAAATCGATAAAATGATGGATAATAAATGGCTAAATGAAATAACACTTCAAGGCAATACTGTTACTCTTATTCCTATACAAGAAAAGCATGAAGAGGCGCTTACTAAGGCCGCTAGAGATGGAAAGCTTTGGGAACTTTGGTTTACAAGTGTTCCTTCTGAGACTGAAGTGAGAAGTTATATATCAACGGCACTTCAACAGTATAAAGATGATAGTAGTTTACCTTTTGCTGTTCTTCATAATGAAACAGGTAGAATAATTGGTTCCACTCGTTTTCTTAATGCGAATTCAAAAGTGAAAAGAGTAGAGATTGGTTATACTTGGTATGCAAAATCTTTTCAGAGAACAGCTGTGAATACAGAATGTAAATATTTATTGCTTCAATATGCTTTTGAAACGCTAGAGTGTATTGCTGTTGAATTCAGAACTCACTTCCATAACCAAAAATCTAGACGAGCTATTGCTAACTTAGGAGCAAAACAAGATGGCATTCTTAGAAATCATACAATTGATAAAACAGGAAATATCCGAGATACTGTAGTTTTCTCTATTCTCAATACGGAATGGAAAGTTGTAAAAACAGCGTTAGAGCATAAATTAAGGTAATTCAAGTTTTAAGTAGCGTCTGTTATTGAAGTTGTTTTGAATTCTATTTGCTTTGAGCAAAGTTAAATTGAAGGGAAATCCTTATATTTGGCGATGTTTTTTAAGAAGTGAAAGTGTAATGGAGGAAGAGAAGAAAAAAATAAGTCTGGAAGAGGTTGAAAAGTGTACTTCTATTTTGGAAGATATTCTTGAAGATACCAATATGTTATATGAATTGCCTGAGGAAAAGCGTGTTGCGCTGATGAAAGCTGCAGGACGTTTAACTCGACCGAATCGTGAGGAATTCGATAACAGAAGAAAAGATAAAAAGCGCGCTGCAAAGCGTAAGCAACAGGAAAAAGATAAACACTCTAGAAAATTCACTGGAATTAGAAGTGCTAGAGAAAATCATATTTTTATTGCTCCAAAAATTTTAGAAGAGCAGGATATTCCTGTGGATATGCCAGAGTTGGAATCTCCAAGAAACTGCTATGTCTGTAAAAAGGAGTATACACAATTGCATCATTTTTATGATCAGATGTGTCCTGAATGTGGCGATTTTAATTACGCAAAACGTTTCCAAGAAGCTGATCTAACAGGTCAGATTGCTGTAGTTACGGGTTCTAGATTGAAGATTGGTTATCATATTACCTTAATCATGCTCCGTTCTGGGGCAACTGTCGTCGCTACAACTCGTTTCCCTGTTGACTCTGCCAAACGTTTTTCTAAAGAAGAGGATTACCATGTCTGGAAAGACCGTTTGAAAATTCATGGTTTGGATTTGAGACATATTCCAAGTGTGGAGATTTTCTGTAATTATATTGAGCAGAAATACGGACGTTTGGATATTCTCATCAACAATGCTGCTCAAACAGTAAGACGTCCTTCAGGGTTTTATGCTCATATGATGGAGGATGAAGAGAAGCCTTTTGCTGCATTAGATAGCGATACGCAACATCTTTTATCAGAACATCATTATTGTCTAGAACAGTTAGGTGAGCTTTCTGATGGAAGTTCTAGTGCTAAGAACAGAAGACTTCCTGTAAAGTGGAGTACAACTGAAGCTGGCATTGGTATCAGAGCATCGGCTAAGTTATCTCAGATCCCTTATAGTTTTGATAATTCTATCCAAACAAAAGAGGTATTCCCTGAAGGAAAATTGGATGTGGATTTACAGCAAGTTGATCTTCGAAAAACAAACAGCTGGCGCTTGAGAATTGGAGAAATTGAAACTCCAGAGATGGTGGAAGTACAATTAGTGAACTCTATTGCTCCTTTTGTACTTTGTAACCGATTATCAAAGTTGATGCAGAATGATAGTACTGGTAAGAAGCATATTATCAACGTATCAGCGATGGAGGGTAAATTCCACCGTTTCCATAAAGAAGACAGACATCCTCATACAAATATGGCAAAGGCTGCACTGAACATGTTAACACATACTTCTGCTGGTACACTTGCTAAGGAGGGCATATATATGAATGCTGTGGATACGGGTTGGGTGACGGATGAAGATCCTGCTCATATCTCTGCAAAGAAACAAGAAGTTCATGATTTCCAACCTCCTTTGGATATTGTGGATGGTGCCGCTAGGGTTTTAGATCCATTGATTGACGGTATCAACACAGGAAAGCATTGGTCGGGTAAATTCTTGAAGGATTACTTCCCTATAGATTGGTAGATCATTTGATCTTATAAATAGAAACAGCCTTTCAGATTTTTAGTTTGAAAGGCTGTTTTTTTGTGCACGTTTCTTTAAGTACGAGCTAGTATCATTTGCGTAGCAGGCTAAGCTACTACAAATACAAAGCCCCCTTGATCAATGGTAAGGAAGAGACTATGATTTTAATTTTCGAACTAAAACTACCCAATCTTCATTCAGTGTTGGTGAAGGGCCTAATGCTACCTTCTCGCCTGCATTGACTGTTTTGATTTTGGTTTTAATCAAGTTTCCTCCGCTTCTTGGATTGTACCAATGTACACTGAACTTACCTGAGTGTCCTTCTAAATTAAGTGTTGGCTGTCCTCCTTCTTTAAGATAAATACAATACGTATCGCCTTCTTTTGCAAACGTATAGCTGTCTTTTACATCGGCTAAAGTATTGTCTGCTTTCATTGTAGTGAAAGGAAGGTATTTCTGGAAGAAATCAGTAGCCACATAGGTCATTTTCCAAATACGATCTCTTGTATGCCAATCCTCACAGTTCAAATCATTGTGAGGGTATTTGTAGCCAAAGTAATGTTCAACTCCTGCTCCCCCTGCCATTAGGTTAGCCCAAATCACATCTTTTCTTACCGTATCTTGCTGTCCAGGATAATCATCTGGTAAAACACCCGCTTTTGCTGGACCTATTTCATCTAACCAAATTACCCATTTCTTCCCTGCCTTTTCTGATTCATTTCTCCAATGTAATGTGGTTTCATAAGTATGATGAAGGTCGTGGATTTGAAATGAGATACCATCCAGCGATTTATTGCCTAGTAGAGGTTTCACCGTATTTTCATGATCTTTTTTATTCGGTAAAGTATGAATAGCCACCATGTTACCATAAGGTTCCAATGCCTTCATATATTCAATCATGGCAATTCTCATTTTGGTAGTTTGCCCTACCGGAGACCAAGTTGTAATACCACTTTCCTCTCCCATATTCCAAATAATACCTGGGTGATGTGCAAAACGGGCCACTAATTCTCTGTAATATAACTTTCTTTGAATCCCTGTGTAACCAATGTCCAAAAGGTTTTCATTTTCCGTTTCCTGAGTGATCACATGTTTTACCAAACCCACTTTATCCATATGAGAAAAAAGTAATTCCCATTGCTCTAGCTTACTTACATCGAAACGGTAACGCTCATGTTCTTCAGTCCAAGGCCAAACGTTTTTACCGTCACCCATTACATTCATTGTAAGGAAATAAACCGCATTAATACCCGTAGAAGAAAGGTAGTTCATACCACCTACAATCCCTTTGCCTTTACCATTTTGCCATGTAGGATCCCCTTCTTTCCATTCTGGAATATGCTTTTCAAACTTGTGCTTTTTAGGTGTTCCATCAAATTCATGATAACCTAGTAAGTCTTCCGGACTGTTCGCCCCGCCTTTAATGTAATATTCTTTATTTCCTTCAAACTGAAGATAATGGGTATCCGTAGGCTTTAATCTACCTTTACCTCTCAAGTCCAAACCTGATTTA
Organism: Flammeovirga aprica JL-4; assembly: GCF_012844305.1. GTDB lineage: Bacteria > Bacteroidota > Bacteroidia > Cytophagales > Flammeovirgaceae > Flammeovirga > Flammeovirga aprica. The sequence goes on along the minus strand of NZ_JABANE010000062.1, from coordinate 42,471 downwards.
TCAGAAGCAGTCACCTCAAAAGTTCCTGAAGTTCCGTCAGGGGATAGTTTTACGCCATCAGCACTATTTTCTGCTACCGCAATATTTTTACCTTTTACAAAAGAGGTTTTATACGTCCAAGTTCCTGTTGTATTTGGTGCAAAACGGACTTTCCATTTATTTCCTTTGTCTGCACTTGTTTCAGCCGCATTTCCATCTGCTGCGTAAAAGCCAGGAATTACGAACTTTTCTTGTCCGTTGGTAAAAGTGACGTCCAATCGATAATCAAGAAAAGGGTTTATAGGATCTTGTTCGTAAGTTTCCGGTCCGTCAAAAGTTAGTGTGACGGTATGCCATTCTTTTAGTTCACCTGTTATTTCTTGAGCGTGCAGTTGTTGTAAAAACAAACTACAGATTAGTAAAATTAGTTTTAGTTTCATTTGATATAGGTTTATTTGCCATTTGAAGCATTCTTTTTCTCCCAAACTCTGAAGTACTTCACATGAAATTCTCCATCCAATCGGTTATCATCAGGAAGTGCCCCAAACCATTTGTTAGATTCATTATTAAAATTCACTTCTAACGGTTGATGCCAATGTGTATTTTTGGCTTCTCTAAATAAAATACCATCAATATAGAATCTGATGTATTCTTCTGTCCATTCCAAACCCCATACATGATATCCTTTCTGAAGTTCTACCGGTATGTAATATTTTTTAGTTCTTGAAAAATGCTCTTTCACATTTCCCTGATCTTCAGGTGCTCTGAAAACGTGAATATTTGAATTCAAATCATTGCTATTGTAATGTAATCCAGGAGCGTTTTCACAAATATCGATTTCTGTCCACCAATCTTTACTGACATTCGTCATCCAAAAGCCAGAAACCCACGGTGCATCCATTAATTTCATTTCAGCTTCAAAATAGCCATAAAGGAATTTGTTTTTACTTTTAATAAAACCTGCCGTGTGAGTATAACCGTCTGGCAGTTCATCCTTTCCGTGTTTGTTGACTCTGAACACAGCTTCACCGTTCTCAAACGTTACATTTGATCCATGAAAATACGTTGGTTTTCTACCCTTCCATTTCGGGTTATTCGGGTACCATATTTTTTCATTGATCTTTCCCTTTTCAAACTCGTCAGAATATTTTTTCAGCAATTTCCATTCTCCGTTGTTGGTTTGATCCGATAATGGAAATTTATTATTGACTCTCTCTGCCGTTAAACTGACATCCACCGAATCGACATAATTTTTGGGTGGGATTGTCAAATTCTGTGCTTGAAGCATCTTGATTGAAAAAGATAAAATAATTATACCTATCAGTAAGAATTTAGATTTCATAAGTATGATGTTTTTTTGAAGTAAAGTTTATCATTCATTTCTGAGGCAATTTAGAGGGCTTTTGTCAGTTTTAGAGCAAAAAACTCCGCCAACTTGAGGGGGTAATTTTTCCATTTTAAAAATTTTCAATTAGTGTACAATTAACAAATAAAAAATTCCCCCCACTTATTTCTAATTTTTTTTGAACCTCATTCTTCAATTGTCAAAGTAGATTGGGTTTGAAAATGAAGGCAGATGACACCTATCTGTATTACTTATACTACCAATTAAATTCTTATGATTAAACATTATTTTAGACAACCAGTTTTTTTTACAACACTAATAGCAGCTACACTTTTAAGCCTGCTAGTCAATGAAGTAACCGCACAAACTACCGCAAGTATCAACCACAAAGTACAAAGGTATATCGGTGGCGTTTCGAACCTTGAACGAAACAAATTCTTCAATCTTCACTCCAATTGGCGTGACACTGAATTGAATCAATTCTATAGTGATTACAACGCTTTTCCAAGCCGAGGTTTTTGGGGGCCTTTTTCTTATTCAAAAAGTAAGGGTAATGCTGTTGGCACCTACCCTGCGGGTAAAACAGGGAATGATAATCTCAAAAATGTCACCCGTTTTGTAGGTACAGAACATCCTTATAACATCTTTAAGGATGGCTTGAACCCTACAGCAGCGGGCAATTGGGCGGCAGAATATTACAAAGACTTTGTCAGCGACAGCGAAAGGCCAGAGTATTTTGAGCCCATGAATGAGCCTTTTGTTCATGCCAAAGACTACTATTCTGGTGGATGGAACTTGGCAGAAGAAGATCGTATCAAATTACAAATGGCAGAGGTTTATGCTGCTATTGGTAAGAAAATTCATGATACTCCTGCTTTGGGTAACATGAAAGTGATTGGTTATTCTGCCGCATGGCCTTCTTTGGAAATCAACGATTTTGCTCATTGGGATGAAAACATGAAAATGTTTATGGATGTAGCCGGTGCGGATATGGATGCATTCTCTACTCACCTTTATGATGGCGTAAACGTAACGGGACAAAACAACAAACGTTCCGGCAGTAATTCAGAAGCTATTCTGGATTTGATTGAAACTTATTCTCATACAAAATGGGGTACTGTAAAACCGCATGCCATTACAGAATACGGTGCCATTGCAAGCGGTTATGGTGATAACTACTCAGACATTGAAAGTATTCAAACGGTGAGAGGTATCAACCATATGCTTTTCAATCTTCTAGATAGAGAGAATAAAATTGAAATCTCTATTCCGTTTATCACTGACAAGTCGACTTGGCACCTTACTGCGGCGAATAATTATCAGCCTTATGGCGCCGCGTTATTTATCCCTACTAACATAGGCCAACCGACTGTGGCAGGATGGAAATATGCACCAAAAATTCACTTCTTTGAATTATGGAAGAATGTAAAGGGAAAAAGAGTGCACGTAACGACTGACAACCCGGATGTGCAGGTACAAGGTTTTGCTGATGGTAATATGTTGTATGTTGCATTAAATAATTTGGATGATGCAAACCAAAATGTAACGCTTGATTTTGTGAGCGGTCTAGGCGGTTTGCAAAATGTGACGACTAAGTCATTGAAAATTTATGATAATTCGGCTCCAATTATGAATATTTCATCTTCTGGTGCTACTCCCGGTTCTCTAACTCTAATTCCGGGTGAGACAGTAGTTTTGGAATATCAATTCTCTAATGCGATCAGTTTTGATAATGCTATCCGTGACAGAAAATATTATACAAGCAAGCACCTACAAGCTATTAATGCAAATAGTGCTGTAAGTTTTAATTTTTATAATGTTGATACAGGAACCGGCCTCGCTTCTTTACAAATGGGAATTGGGAGAAAGCATGACCGATCTAAGAAGCCAGTCGTTAAAATTAATGGCACAACGGTTACTGTTCCTAACAACTGGAAGGGATCTGATCAAGCCAACCGAAGTGATTTCTTTGGGGTGATTGAAATTCCTTTCGATATCAGTCTTTTACAAGCTACAAATACCGTAACTGTAACTTTCCCGGATGGTGGTGGACATATCAGCTCAATGATTTTAGAAGTTAAAAAATATGATCAAGCAGTAATTGAAAATGAAGCTGTTAGTATTGTAAGCCCAACTTCCACTATCGAGAGTGATACACAAGTGAATGTAAGTCTATCTTACACAGCCAATACTACAAGAGATATTGTAGCTGAATTCTGGTCGTCTACATCTTGGTTAGGCCAAGCGGTGAAAACGGTAAATGCAGGAAGCAGAACTGAAACATTGACGTTAAGTCTTAACAACGCCCCTGCTACTGGAAGCGGTTATATTGTAAAAGCGAGCATTCGACCTGTAGGTACAAATTGGACATCAAATATCGATACGGATCAAAAAAACAACCTTAGTGTGATCCCTGCCGTGGTACAAGAAGCTTATGGAGGAACACCTCATAGCCTTCCTGGTAAAGTTGAAGCTGAAAATTATGATACTGGCGGTGAAGGTGTAGCTTACCATGATAGCAATACCAATAACCAAGGTGGTCAGTACAGAACTGATGGTGTAGATATTGAAACTTGCAGTGATACTGGAGGAGGTTATAATGTAGGCTGGATTGATGCTACAGAATGGTTAGAATATACTGTAAATGTCGGTGTTACTGACAATTATGATTTCTTCCCAAGGGTAGCAAGTAATTCTGCGAATGGCAAATTCAAATTGATGGTTGATGGTGTAGCGGTTACAGGTGATTTGAGTGTTCCTAACACTGGTAATTGGCAAACATTCCAAACGATGCATATCCGTAATATCGCTTTAACTGCCGGCCAACATGTGATACGTTGGGAAACTGTCAGCGGCGGTTATAATTTTAATAGCTGGGCGGCATGGCAATCTTCCACTTCTAGCAGTAGAAAATCAGGGATTGATGTGGCAAGCAGTGTGATGGTGTATCCAAATCCTGTAACAAATGATAAGGTTTTCATCAAAATACCTAATGCAGATGGAAATACCGTTAAAGTTGAAATTATCGACTTACAAGGTAGAACCGTTAAAGTGGATACGTTTACCAACAATCAACATAGTATTGATGTGAACGGTCTGATGAATGGAGTTTATATCATTAATATTACAACTCCTACACAACAGTTTACTAAGAAAGTTATACTTCAATAATGTAGTGAAGATTTGCTTTTAAAAAACAGGTTCAGTTCTTAAGATCAAATTCAGAGCTGGACCTGTTTTTTTAGTCTTCCTAACTTAAGTGACTATTTTAAATTACACTTTACAAATGCGAAAGAATACTTATCGATTCCCTTCATGTAATTTAATCAATTTAATGTTCATTTTTTCAAATTCAGTGAGCCATTTATCGACAGATTTATGTTGGGGTTTGTACCATTTTTGAGCTCTGAAATGCTGATCCATTTTTCCACCTTCAATAAACTTATAGCCATACCTTGCAAAAATTTCATTTCTCATGATCTTTAATTCCGCCGCAGAAAGATCCCATAGATCATCATCCGTTAGTTTTTTAGTAGAAGCTTGGGGATATTGCCCTGAAAAATAATCCTCCAATTTTCCCGACCGACTTCCAAACTCATAATCTTTGTGTATTTTTAATGAATCCAGCCTTTTAAAGCCTTCAACTCTATCTGTTCCCTCATCATAAATAGCAAACTGACCATTAAACTCATCCGCGAAAAACATATTTCCTTTGATATGTGTATAAGTGAGCGTTTCATAAGTTATCACCCAATCCGGAGGATTCTGTTCACTCCATCCTCCCTTTTTAATTTGCGCCACTACATCATTTCCATCTACCAAAATCACTAAAGAATATTCCCACTCAGAATACCCTAAACTATATATGCCTTGATATTCTGATTCACTTGAGGCATTCCACTCTGTAACTTTATTGTCATCAATTTCTTCCACACCGCCAATGGTCTGTGCCTTCAAATGTAATGAGAGGAAAGCAATAAGGGAGCAAAGTAGAGGAACAGTGTTTTTTATTTTTAATATCATCATTTTAGAAAAAAAAAGTCAGAATAAGGTACAATAAAATAGAAATCATGGAAAAAAGTTCTTAGCCTAAATTTACTAAACATTTTGGAGATACGACATTAAACACGAAAGTAGTAAAATGAGGATTTCAGTTCATATGCTTAAAAAAACCGATTGGCTAAATCGCCAAATAAACGCTAATTAATAATATAATTCCACTCATTATTCTTAATACTTTTAGATTGCTGATTTGGATTATTCTTGCTTTTGATTGAGACAGACATTTTCTGTATTGATAAACACATCCTGTTTCATAATGCAAATCTATATTCACGAAAAAGAACTTGGGTACACATTCATGTTTATAGCTTGACAGATCAATTTTGTAGTACTTTTAGTCACATTTATGCTGAAATTTGCATAAAATGGCTATGTAAATATCAAAATACACCTGTTGAATTCTTGATATATAAATTAACTTTGAATGGGATAAAAGTGAAAAGAAGGTCAAATTTTATATCAATGAAGTAGCATAATAATACATTTCCATGATGTGCTATTTTTTGAACTATTTATGTAATCACTAATTCTTTGGATATGGTAAGTTAGGGGTAAGAGAAAAATGAGACCTAAAAATCTCTGCTCCTATCAAATGAGAACATTACTTTTTTATATTTTGAAATGAGAAGATTCAGTTTATTTATTACTATTTTAAGTTTGCTGGCATTGATCGGATGTCAGAAGCAAACTACGGCCAACAACGAAACGCAAAAAGACTCGAAACCGAACATCATTTTTGTGTATCTTGATGACTTAGGATACGGTGATTTCAGTGCCAATGGTGCGAAAGGGTTTACTACTCCTAACATTGATTATTTAGCCAACAACGGTATCAACTTTTCGAATGGATACGCTTCATCGGCAACTTGTACTCCTTCGAGATATGCTGCTTTAACAGGCGTTTATCCTTGGAGAAATAATCTTAAAATTTTACCGGGTACAGCACCGCTTATTATCGATACAAAACAACCTACTGTACCTAAAATGTTGAAAGCTTCTGGCTACAATACGGCTATCATTGGTAAGTGGCATTTAGGTCTTGGTGCAGCAGACAAAAACTGGAATGAGCACATTGCTCCAGGTCCAAATGAAGTTGGTTTTGATTACTCTTACATCATGGCAGCAACGCAAGACCGTGTACCTACAGTGTACATCAAAGATGGTGATGTAGTAAATCTTGATAAGAACGATCCTATCGAGGTGAACTACAAAGAGAAATTTGAAGGAGAACCAAATGCTATCGACAATCCTGAGCTATTGACGATGGAATGGCATCACGGGCACAATCAAGCTGTAGTAAATGGAATTCCAAGAATCGGCTACATGAAAGGTGGTAAAGCCGCATTATGGAGCGATGTAGATATGGCGGACCATTTCCTTGCTGAAGTAAAAACTTACATTAAAGAAAAGGCTCAAGAGGAAAAGCCTTTCTTTTTAACCTATACAATGCAACAACCTCACGTGCCAAGAACGCCACACCCTCGTTTTGTAGGTAAATCAGGTAAAGGGCCAAGAGGTGACGTAATTTTAGAGGCAGATTGGTGTGTTGGTGAGTTATTGAAAACACTTCGTGAAGCGGGTATTGAGGAAAATACAATGATCATTTTCTCTTCTGACAATGGTCCTGTATTGAATGATGGCTATAATGATGATGCCGTTGAATTATTAGGTGATCACAGCCCAAGTGGTGGTTTAAGAGGTGGAAAATACTCTTTATATGACGCGGGTACTCACGTGCCATTTATCACTTACTGGAAAGGTAAAATCAAAGGAGGCAAGTCAAATGCTTTGGTAAGTCAATTGGATTTATTCAATTCATTAGCTGCTCTTGTAGGTAGCGAAGAAAGAACTAATGATTCTCAAGATGTACTTTCAGCTTTATTAGGTGAAAGCACTGAAGGCAGAAAGTCTATTATCTTAGAAGCTACAACTAGAACTTCTTACCGTAAAGGTGATTTTGTACTTATCCCTGCTTACAAAGGTGCTAAGCTGAACAAAAAAGTAAATATCGAATTGGGTAACCATGATGAGATTCAGTTATTCAACCTTAAGGAAGATCCTTTCCAGCAAAATAATATTGCACCTCAAAACCCTGACCTTGTAAAACAGTTATTAGGTGAGTTTGTACAGAAAAGAGGAGAGTTTAGTAAGACTCAAGAGTTGATTTTGAAATAATCAGAAACAACTTTTACTTTATGTACTAGGACATAAGAAAAGGGATAATTTTAGCTTGCTATTTTTTATTCTAATCAAGGCAGATTTGCAGAACATAGCCTTAGTTACGTGATAAAAATCTAACGAAGAGTAGGATAAAAAAGATAAGATAAAATGTCCATTTACTTTTGTCCTAGTACTTAAGAATGAAGAGTTAAGAAGCATTCTATTTAAAATACAAGAACCACTTCTTAACTCTTCTTTCTTAATTCTTAGCCCCTTCCCTATTTCATATCTTTTGCCTCATTCAATGCCTTTAATGTAAATGTGAACTTACATTTTGAAGGATCTAACTGATATTTCGACATGGCTAAACCTCTCTTCGACCATGAGTTTTCGCCACCTACACCTGCTTGTTTGTCATCAATACAGATATAAATGAAATCTCTTGGTTTGATGTCAGTAGTATGTCTTTGTGCTTTTTCATTTCCTGGATCAAAATCAGCTACAGGATTAAATAAAGCATTGAACTCTACTGTTTTTGCCGCATCTACTTCCAATCCGCTTCCGTTGACATCCATCCATTTTACAAAACGAACGTCAGTACGGTGTCCATTTTCTTGCGGACGGATATAAGGAACATATAAGTCTGCCACCTTAGTAGTGTATAAACCTACAAATGAGCCATTGTTACGGTCAATGTAGTTTTCCTCAGGTCCTCTACCGTAGTAATTTACAGTATCGTATTTCTTGTCAATAGCGAAGGTCATACCGTATCTTGGTATAAATTTCAATGCCTCCGGGTTTTCTGCTTTCAATTCACTTTCGATTTGAATATTACCATTAGACTGTACTACATAAGTCACTGTATTTTGAGCGTTGATTGCTTCCAATGCCACAGTGTATGTGATGCGGTATTGTCCCTCTTCTTTCTCTACTTTTCTGTCGATAACCTTTCCATTTTTGGCGTGGTCTCTCCATTCAAAGTAATATTGATCCTTCGCATTCTTTGCTTTCCATGCACCAAAGTCATTATCTGTCATTGCTCTCCAGAAATTCAATTTTGGTCTCTCTTTCAATAGCTCTTCACCATTGACAACATAAGAAGCCAAACCGATTTCATTTTGATCAAATACCACTTTGAAGCTTTCACCCTCCACAATTACTTCTTCTTTTTCTTCTTGTAATTTAAGTTTTGAAGAAACAACAGGTGATACTGAAGCCACAGTGTTAGCAGACTGCACTAGGAATTGATTAGAAGAAAGCACGTACTCTTTTTCTAATAAGCTTTCATAACCGTCATTTAGAATATAAAGGTTTACAAAATACTCCTTATCGGCTGTCATTTTATTTGTAAAATCAAGGTTGAAGTCTACCGTCTCCTGTGCTTTAACATTCAAGTTCATGATGATACCATTGTCCGCTAGAACACCATTTTCATACAGTTCCCATTTCACTTTTGTGTTTTTAAGATCTTTGAAAAAATTCTCATTATACAACTGGAATTTCTGATTTCCTTTATGGATAAAGTGCTGGTTCTGATAGATATGCTTGATTTCCTGAATTGCAGGGTGAGGTGCTCTGTCTGAACCGATGATACCGTTGGCACAGAAGTTTTCATCATTATGAATAGAATCTGGCTCATAGTCTCCACCGTAAGCATAATAGATCTCTCCATCTGCTGTTTTTTCTTCTAAACCTTGGTCTTGCCAATCCCAGATAAATCCACCTTGGATCGTTCTTTCTTCACGCACCCAATCCCAATATTCTTTGAAGTTACCATTGGAGTTACCCATTGCGTGACTGTACTCACACCAGATAAATGGACGTTGCTCCTCTAATGGTAATTGATTGTTTTTGTTTAAATATTTCTTTGTGATTTGATCCATACTCATGTACATCCATGAGATAATATCTGTAGTTCTTGGCTCTGATTTTTTGTAATCAGAACGCTCATAATGCACTACTCTTGTTGAATCAAATTCATGTGCCCAATCATAGGCCGCTTTGAAGTTGCTTCCGTTACCAGCTTCGTTACCCAATGACCAATAAACTACAGACGGGTGGTTGAAATCTCTTTTCACCATTCGTTGTACTCGGTCCACATGTTGTTCCTTGTACATTGGGTTGTTAGCAAGTGTCTCGTCCGCTTTGTAACCGTAACCGTGTGATTCAATGTTGGCTTCATTACAAACATAGATACCGTACTGATCACAAAGTTCGTAGAAATAAGGATCGTTAGGGTAGTGAGACGTTCTTACTGCATTGATATTATATTTCTTCAAATCAATGATATCCTGCAACATCAACTCTCTAGAAACCACATGACCGTTTACAGGATCGTGCTCATGACGGTTCACCCCTTTTAATAAAACAGGCTTTCCGTTTACCAAGAACTGACCATTTTTAACAGCAGTAGTTCTAAAACCAATCTTCTGATAAGAAGCATCCACTACATCACCTGACTTGTTTTTCAATACAATGTCCAACTGATATAAGTGAGGTGTTTCCGCAGACCAAACATCTACTTTACCGACTGCAATATTGTGCTTCGCAACTACTGACTCCGTTGATTTACCGATGTTTACCGCTTCAGAAGTTGTATACACTGTCTTACCGCTAGCATCTTTTAAAGCCAACTGCAACTCCAGTCCCTTTTGCTTTTTAGCTGATGAGTTTTGAATATCTATTGAATAAGACAACAAACCATCTGTATAATTTTCAGTATCTAAACTAGGATTCAGTTTGATATCTCTTACAAAAGTCTTCTCTGTTGCGAAAAGGAAAACGTCTCTTTCAATACCGCTTAATCTCCAGAAATCTTGATCTTCTAAATAAGAACCATCACACCAACGATACACTTCTACAGCAATATCATTGGCACCTGTTTTCACATACTCCGTCACATCAAACTCAATCCCCGTTTTAGACCCTTGAGCATACCCTACTTGCTTTCCATTGACCCAAACATAGAAGGCCGAGTTTACACCCGCAAAATGAAGGAATACGTTTTTCCCTTCCCATGCTTTATCTACTTTAAAAGTTCTCTTATAGCTTCCTACAGGATTATATTCATGTGGAATATAAGGTGCATTTTTAGGGTGAGGATAAATAATATTGGTATAAATCGGTGTGCCATATCCTCTTCTTTGCCAATCAGAAGGCACATCAATATCTTTCCATCCTGATACATCAAATGATGTTTGATGAAAATCTGCTGGGCGGTCTGCTGGCTTTTGGGACCAATTGAACTTCCAGCTTCCGTTGAGTGATTGATAATGGCTTAAGTCTTTTTGCTTTTTATCAAAATTAGTACCCTTATAATGTGTAAAAGTACTGTGTGTTGGCAATGTGTTTACACGGATTACTTCAGGATTTTCCCAGTTAGGCACTTCCTGTGCTAGTGTTGACAATGGTGCTAAACCCACTGCTGTCGCGATTAGAACGTCTTTTAATAATTTATTCATTTCTATTGTATAGTTGTCTGTTCAATTCAAAAAATTTATAAGCAATTACATTAAAGTGATCAAGGTGAGCTTTTGAATACTTTTATCCATTCTCAATTCCATACATTTTACTTTCAGTTTAACTTGAGTTCGATTTTAAAATTACAGCTATTTCAAAAGGGAAATGGAAACAAGGTATTTTATTAGCTGAAATACTTTGTGGCTAATATTTTTCAATTTTGTACTGTATCAAGTTAAATTCTAACCTACAATACAATTTTATAAAACCCTGAATACACTCATTTTCAATCAAAATCTTGTACTGCTTTTTTTTAGTATTGATGGTTTTATCTTTATCATCAATCTATAGAGCTAATTAATGACCAAAATATTTTCATTACAACAAATTAGTTTTCTTTGCAGAATTTGTTCAAGTTTTTGAATAATTTGCACCCACTATTTTACATTTTTTACTTCATATTAGTACTCATAAACAACAATCAAAAAAAGTATGAAAAAACGAATTATTTACTTTATACCCTTTTTGCTGTGTTTTAATCTTTACGCACAGGAAGAAGGAAGACCTAATATTTTATTTATTGCCTTTGATGATCTTAGACCTCAAATAGGCAGTTATGACGAACCGGAACCAATTACACCCAACATTGATCAACTGGCAAATGAGGCAGTACAATTTAACCGTGCTTATGTCAACTACCCGTTATGTCATCCTTCGAGAGCGTCGATGCTTACAGGTGTGCGTTTTGACAACAAGCGTTTGATAAAAGGAAAAGGGCAGTTTGAAGCTAAAATTGCAGTACAAGATACTTGGCCAAGAGTCTTGAGAGAAAACGGTTACTGGACGGCCACTTCTGGAAAGCTTTACCATGGCAATGTCCCTAAAAATGATGTGGACGCTTGGGATGTTCCGGGTAAATACTGGAAAGGGAAACACCATGATGGTGGCCCAGAAATTGAGAAAAGAATCGTAGAAATTGGTGGTCGTTATGATCAAATTGAGATTTACCGTCAGATGGGCAGAGGTCCAGGTTCATTGATGTATGCTTCTGTGGATGGTCCTGATGATATTCTGAACGATGGTAAAACCGCCAATGATGTGATCAAATTCATCAAGTCTGACCGAGATAAAAGCAAGCCTTTTATGATTTCATGTGGATTTGCCCGCCCTCATATGCCGTGGGTTGCTCCTAAAAAGTATTTTGATATGTATCCTGAGCATGCAGGCAAACTTGCTTATGCTCCAGAAAATGTAGACAAAGACCTTTCGAAAGATCCTTATCAAGGTAGACCGGGAAGTGAAATCTGGAATGAAGGCGTAGATGATGAAACCGCACAAAAGTTGATCAGAGGCTATATGGCCAGTACCACTTATGCTGATGCTCAAATGGGAAAAGTAATTGATGCTTTGAAAGAGGAAGGCCTTTATGAAAATACAATTATTATCGTTTGGGGCGATCACGGGTATCATTTAACGGATCATGGTAAGTGGAGAAAAAACACAGGGTATCATGTTTCTTTGCGTTGTCCTTTGATCGTAAAAGTGCCTCATTCGAAGAAAGGGAAAATGATGGAAAATATCGTTCAGAATATCGACATCTACCCTACATTGATGGAGCTTGCTGGAATTGAAGTTTCAGATAATATTCAATTGCATGGCAACAGTTTGGTACCTCTTCTCAAAGGCAAGGGTAAAAACTGGGAAAATATTACGTTCACTTGTGCCAAAAACTGCTATGGTGTAGTGACGGATCAATACCGCTTTACAATTATGCCTGATGGTCAGAAATTCCTTTTCGACCTGAAGAAAGACCCGCACGAATGGAACAACCTTGCGTCTAACAAAAAGTACCAAAAAATCATCGCATCGTTTGAAGCTAAAATGAAAAACGTTGTCTGGAATAAACCATCAAATGAACTCTAATATTATGCTGACATTCAACAAACAAACCTTTATCACATTACTATTCTTACTTTTTTCAACTTCACTTTTTGCCGAAACCTATTATGTGAACTCTAAAAAGGGTAACGATAAAAATAATGGTACCTCCAAAAAAACAGCATGGAAAACCCTTTGGAAAGTCAATCAACAAGAGTTCAAACCGGGTGATCAGATTCTCTTTGCCTCAGGTACTTCTTACACTGGACAATTAATGCCAAAAGGTTCGGGTACAGAAGAGGCTGTGATCAAAATTGACCGTTATGGCAAGGGTGAAAAACCTCAAATTGACGGTCAAGGGCTAAAGGAGTCTACTGTATATCTTTATAATGTGGAATACTGGGAAGTGAGAAACCTTAAAGTCACCAATAAAGGTGGAGAAGCTAAAGCAAAACGTAGAGGAGTAGTGGTAAGAGCAGAAGACTTTGGCGACTGCCATCACATTGTATTGGAAGGCTTAGAAATCTTTGATGTTAACGGTGTATTGGAGAAGAAAAAAGGTGGTGGGTCAGCTATCCTCTGGCAAAATAAAGGGAAAGTAAAAAAGACCCGCTTTATCAACCTTCAGATTTTGAACAACTATATGCACCACTGCGAAAGAAATGCCATCAATTCTAAAGGGAATATCCAAAGAACAAACTGGCACCCTAGTTTGGGTGTGGTGATCAGAGGCAACTTGATTGAAAATATCCCGGGCGACGGTATTGTGCCTATTGGGTGTGATGGTGCACTGATAGAGTACAATATTATTAGAAAAGGAATTGACTCTATGCCTATGGGCGATGCTGCCGCTGGTATTTGGCCTTGGAGTAGTGACAATACTTTAGTACAGTTTAATAGCGTTAGCGACCATAGAGCAAAATGGGATGGTCAAGGTTATGATTCAGATTTTAACTGCTTCAATACCACGTTCCAGTACAACCTAAGCTTTGACAACTGGGGCGGTTTTATTCTGATCTGTAATAATGGATTCACACTAGGAGAACCTATGAATAAGGGAACAGAAAATTCTATTGTCAAATATAACTTGAGTATCAATGATGGTATACGTCCTTATAAAGCACACAATAAACGCTTCTTTGCTCCCACTTTCCATATCACAGGTCCGGTAAATAACACCTCTATTCACCATAATATTGTGATCATTCCTGACAAGGAAAAAGCTGAAATGGAAAATCATGTAGTAGAATTTCAAGACTGGGGGAAGAGATTTCCTACTAAAACAATTTTCGAAAATAATCTTGTCAGAAATCAATCGGAAGCAAAAATTCTTGAAAAGGGGGCCAAAGGTTTTGTGAACCAAAATAATGATATTCAAAAGGAATTTGATTATTCTGAAAGAAACCCTCAGAAAATCCTTGAGCAATTACAAAACAATCCTCTTTTTGAAAATGATAAGGAGTTTATGAAACTGTATGAGTTTGTGAAGGGTTTTTTCTGATAAATGTTTCGTGATATATGACTTTTTATCACGAAACATTTTTTGATATCTATAATCACATGTAGAAGCGTAACCTGTTACGCTAAACCGTAAAGTTTGAAGTGATGGAAAGCATGAGATTATGAATGTGAAAATTCTAGCATCAATATTTGAATATTGATGCCCTGTTTATATGAAAGCTAACAAACCTTTTGAATAGGAATAATTGTGTTAAAACCTTCAATAAATGATTGTTTCACTACACTTTTATTCATGAAGATTATTTGAGTTTCTGTTCCCTTCTTGCATCGTATACCAATTCCCTTTAGATGTTCCACCAGAAGTTGCAAACTCTGAGAAGTTTAAGTAAGCATTCGTGATATCTACATTCTCTTTTGGTGGTGCAAAATGAATTGGGACATGTACTCCCCATGGGTAATTATCAACCGTTTTATAACCACCCACATCTTCACCTGCTCGAAGGTATGCATCATTGAATTTGGAAGTAGGTGTTTTACCTGATAGATGCACTTCACGCTCTCTTTCATTATTCACAAAAATGAAAGGATTGTAAGGAACATCTCCTAATGCTGATAATGCGATAGGATTACTCAAAGCCACTGTGATATAAATATGATCACTTGATTTCACAGGTCCATCGCCACTTAAAATATCTGTCGATTTATCAAAAACAACGACAACGGGCTTTGAGGCTACAATTCCACTTTCTAGTCCTTTACTCCCTGTAAATGCTACATTTCCTGTTAAAACTGAACCCGTTACATTACTGATTGAATCTGCGTGGAAAGGCAGTTCTATAGCAAAACCTGATGGTAATTCTGCTTCCACTGATTTAGCTACAAAATCCATGTCCAGCTCAACCACATTGTTATCAGCATTCGTGACCAAATTGATATTGTATTCGATTATGATATCATTAAAATCAAAATCACCTCTTTGGGGATATAAATCTTCAAAGGCTAAAGATGAATAAGCACCTGGTGATGGATAATAATTGTTGAAACCTTTATTAGCATCATTAGGATAATCATCTAATGCATCTACGATACCGTCATTATCCGAATCTGCTTCTTGTAAAGTCCTTGCGTTACTTGCACTCACTTTCTGAGAAAATTGTGTAAACTCAACTTTATGAATCATTGATATAAGTTGTACTACTTCATAATGATCTACTCCTTGACTGTGCCTTTTTATATATAGAGATTGGATATGTTTTGAGAAGTTCGTGTTGTATTCCAAATTACCTTCAGGGTCAGACATCGCTTTACCCCTCAATTGGTAATTGTTCCCTTCTTCTATAGTATATATACTATAAACAGCAGGTTCTGAGACATTTTCAGAAGAAATTTTTAGATTTATTTCCTGTGTAGTTTCATAGTTAAAGTTGTCTGGAATGTCAAAATCAGTTAGTGAAGTTTGACCATCTTGTACTGGGTCTTGATTACTTGGATCTTCGTCTTTAATAGAGCATCCAATTAATGCATACCCCAAAAATAAAACAAGGGATATAGTTCGAAAAAAACGGTTCATAAAGAAAGACTAATTAGGTTTAAAATTTAGGTTTCAACAGCATTTACATACATTAAGAATGATAAGTTCACGTTTATGAAGAAGTGTTAGAAAAATACAATAAAAACAAATGATTAGTCAATTTTAGATTTACAATGTGCAATTAAATGAAAAATTTGGCTGGAAATTTATAGTTAGAAAAAAGATCTTTGATTCTTTTTTTTTGTTTTTTAGATGATTTATTACATCATAAATCCATCCCAATGTAACCTTTTCTACACTGATAAATCAATGAAGAATAAAAACTTGAATAATCCATATTAAATATCCTAGTGTAGCATTAGTGTATTACATAAAACAGTATTTATAAAACCCAAAAAACTCTCTGAACAAACCATAAAAATCTCTTGCCTCAAAATAATCCGGGCTTGCACCTGAAACTTCTTCCAGTCCCACTTTTCTTAGGGCCAATTTTGATCTTGTGATATGATAGAACTGTGATACCACAACCACAGATTTACAATCAGGGAACTGCTCCTTAAAGTTCACTGCTGTAGCCCAAGAGGTATTTCCTTTATCATCAATAACAATATCTTTTTGGGGCACTCCTTTTCGAATTAAATATAACGCCATTCTCTGTCCTTCATAATGCCCTTCTTTCCCTAATCCACCACTGACAAATAACTTTGAAACTTTTTTAGCATTGTATAAATCCAACCCCTCTTTTACTCGGGCTTCTAACCGTGATGAAAGTGAACCGTCTTCATTTACAGTGTTTCCAAAAATAATGGCAAATTCACTTTTTTTAGGTTGAGAATAGATGCCATCTATAATAGTGTAAGCTTCATGTATGATGAACCATATGATACCTATATAGATTAGAAATTTGATTGTTTTCATGTCAGTAATCTTCAGCTGTTTTTTTGATAGGTTTAATTTAAGGGTTCTAGGGTTAGGAATCTAATTCTTCCTCCAACTTCATCATATACACAGGTGGGAATTTTTGACTTTTCATCTGTTCAAATGTAGCACCAAAACGAGTATTTTGAGTTGAAGCAGTCAAAAGAGGACTTGTTTTTTATGATTAACACTAGAGTCTCCAGAGGAGGGTTTGAATGTAATTTTAGTTGAGAGTTAAGAAAAATGGTTCAGTGGACGTTGTATTGCAACGTCCGCTGAACCACATCAAGAATCATTTCTTTTTTACATTAATTCAAAAGCTACAGGTTTTCCTCCTAATGCATGAGGAGCAGTCCAAACCTTAAAATCACCTTTTTCTAATACATATTCTAAATCTCTATTGTAGAACTTCAATTGATCTGTATGAAGCTTGAAAGTCACTTTCTTCTGCTCTCCTTTCTTAATTTCAACCTTCTTGTAATCTTTCAACTCTCTAACAGGTCGAGTAATAGAACCTACAACGTCTTGCACATAAAGTTGTACTGTCTCAACAGCGTCATAATCGCCTGTATTCTTAATACTCACCTCAACGGTTAACTCATCTCCTTCCTTGATTTTTTCAGAAGAGATTGTAGTCGCTGAATATTCAATAGTGGAATACGTCAAGCCATAGCCGAAAGGATATTCCGGTAGGTAGCCCGCGTCTAAATAATGTGATTCATTACCCAAAGAACTCTGCCATGCTCCCACAGGTATCTCATACATAGAAACAAACTTTTCTTCCATAGCTGGTCTACCTGTATTTTTATGATTATAGTAATACGGTAATTGTCCTGAGGTTTTCGGCCAAGTCACAGGTAAACGTCCTTCCGGTTGCATTTCTGCATAAAGCACTTCATTCAAAGCAGGACCGGCCATTGTTCCGCCATGCCAAGCCATCACAATACCATCTAGCTTGTCTTTTATTTTACCAATGGTAATCGGGCGCCCTGCCATAATGGTCAGTACAATAGGTTTTCCCAATTTAGACAATTCAAGAATCAACTCTTCTTGTACACCTGGAAGATCAATCTCTGCTCTACTGTGTGCTTCTCCTGAAAGAATCGCTTCTTCTCCTCCCACAAATAAAATTACATCAGCCTTTTTGGCTAAATCAATCGCTTTTTGGAATGACTTTTTATTTTTATCTCTACTGAAATCCAATGTCTTTTCAAAACCAATTACCTGACCCTTCAAGGCCATTAAAGGAGTATGTGAATGTTCTTTTTCACCATCAAAAGACCACGTTCCCATCTGATCTAAAGGTGCATCAGCTAATGGACCAATTAATGCTACTTTTTTGTTTTTAGTAAGTGGTAATACTTGATTTTCATTTTTCAATACCACAATACTTTTTGCTGCCGCAACTTTGGCTTTTTGAAGATGCTCATTTGCATAGAGGCCCCCATCATGGTTTTTGTCTCTGTAAGGGGTTTCAAAAAGACCCATTCTGATTTTGACTCTCAAGATATTCTTCACTAGAAAATCCAATTGCGTCAACGACAGTTTGCCTTCTTCCAGTAATTCTTTGATGTGCTTTTCATACGACTCACTGGTCATTTCCATGTCTACGCCTGCGTTAGTTCCCAACTCAGCCGCATGTTTTTCATCTTTGGCATAACCATGAGGAATCATCTCCGTCACCGAATTCCAATCACTCACCACAAAACCATCAAAATCCATTTTACCTCTCAACAGATCCATCATGATTTTTTTATCTCCCGATGCAGGCACTCCATTCAATTCATTAAAAGAAGACATAAACGTTTGTACATTTTCAGCAATTGCCGCTTTAAACGGTGGAATGTAGACATTGTACAACAAAGGATCATGAATAATGGCCGTATTGTAATCACGTCCGCCAATAGCCGCTCCATACCCCAAGAAATGTTTCGCACAAGCAATCATACTTGTTTTGCTCGTGAGGTCATCACCTTGGAAACCCTTCACATAAGCGGCTCCCATTAAACTACCCAACAATGGGTCTTCCCCTGGGGATTCAGCAATTCTTCCCCATCTGCTATCTCTAGCAATATCCAACATCGGTGCAAACGTCCAATTCACTCCTGAAGAGGTTCCTTCAAAAGCGGATACCCTACCTGTCTCTTCGGCTTGTTTAGGATCCCATGTTGCCGCTACAGCCAATGGAATAGGAAACATCGTTTTAAAACCATGAATCACATCCCTACCAAAAATCAATGGTATTTTATTCGGACTTTCCTCCACGGCAATTCTCTGCAGTTCATCTACATAATCCGTGTTCATGATATTCAGAAAAGCGCCGATCTCCCCTTTTCTGACGGCCTCTTTAAGAGACTCAGGCAAGTCCCCCTTTACCCTACTTGAGGTTCCCCTCAAAGCAGTTTGGCCAATTTTCTCTTCTATCGTCATTTTCGACAATAGTTCTTCTACTTTTTGTTCAACTGGATCGAGTTGTTGGTTGGTCGTACATCCAAAAAAAAGTGTAGTTAATAATAAAGAATAATAATACAGTTTCATTTAAAAAAAAGATTAGATTGTTTTAGTTAGTGGTATAACCTGAGTCGTTTGAACCCCGATTATACATTCATTTCATTTATAATTCTAAATATAAGGAGAGCTGTGTATTGATTTTTGTTTTTAGGAAACTTTATAAGTTATTGATGTATACGGTGTTGCATGTTTATCGACAAACGCAGACCCATAATTGAAATTATGGGCTTTTGGGATACACAACACACACCCCTCAAAAAAACAAAATCCCACCTAATAAAGATGGGATTTTAGTGTTCTCAAATAAGTCTATTCACTTGATTTATGATACTGATTTATTGCTGTTTTGCTTTCTTCAATGCTCTTCTCTCTTTCTTTCTCATATTCGCATCCTTTTGGATTTTTTGCGTTTCTTTGATCAGGAATTCTTCGTTGTCTCTTTGAGTGTACAGATTGATCATAGGATCTTTAGTGGCCTGCATACTTCTGATCATTTCCTCTTCCATTATTTTCTGTTGCTCTGCATATTCAGGATTTCCTGCTAAGTTGTTTAAAGCATGAGGATCCTTACTTAAATCATAAAACTCTGAAACAGTTCTAAAAAGACAGAAATTCACTCTTTCTTCACGTTCTATATCACCTTCAGCAGCGGCCTGCATAGCTTTAAATGATGTGCCATTAATAGAAGATGTTTTATATTGTCTTCCTCCCACAGCCCAAGGGTTGAAAATATAAAGGTAGTCCTTTGATTGAACCGCTCTCATAGTGTAAGCTCTGCTACCAATATTTTCATTGTAATGTGTAAATACATACTCTCGTTCGTTTTGCTTTTTCCCTTTCAATAGCGGGTAAAAACTTCTACCATCCAATTTCTTAGGTGCTTTGATTTTAGCAGCTTCCAATAAAGTAGGCATTAAGTCTACCATGGAAATAAGGTGTGTTTCATCTACTTTTCCACCTTTAAATCCTTTAGGCCATTTTACAATAAAGGGAGTTCTTGTTGATTGAACATAAACATTTGATTTGGCAAATGGGAAAGCCATTCCGTTGTCAGAAAGGAAAACAACGATAGTGTTATCAGCAACGCCTTCTTCTTCCAAGACTTCCATAAATGCACCCACTACATCATCACACCTTCTTACCGAAGAGTAATAAGCGGCCAACTCTTTTCTCACTTCAGGAAGATCTTCTAAAAATCCTGGTACTTCGATTTCATCTGTAGTATAAATTCTTGATGGACGCTTCTTTCCACCATTCTCATAGTTTGGTGTATCCTCAAAAAATGGTCTATGAGGGTCATGTGAGTTCGCCATCATAAAGAAAGGGGCATCACCTGCTTTTGCTTGCTGTACAAACTTCTGGAAATGATCTCTGTATAATTGTGTACCACGTCCGCTACCTAAATCTTTTGCATCTTGTTCGTAGTCCCAAATGTACTTATCTTTTGGAGTAGAGTGGCTTACTTTTCCTAAAATACCCACTTCATATCCTTTTTCTTTTTTAAGCTCTTCCGCTAAAGTTGGAACAGAGGCTTTTGTATTATAGAAACCTAAGATGCCACTGTTATTAGGGTATCTACCTGTACCGATTACACCTCTTGAAGGCTGACAAACAGCTACTGTTACGTGGGCATTGGTAAAACGAACACCTTCGTCAGCTAGCTTATCCAAATTGGGAGTGATGTCTTCTACCTTACTCCCATTAACTCCTAACGAATAATAATCCATATCATCCGCTGTGATTAATAAGATATTCGGTGTTTGTCCTTGTGCTACTCTTGCGCCAATGCAAATTGCTATCGCTATCGCAATTTTGTAAATCTTTTTCATGGTTTAGTTTATTTTTGAAGCTTTTACTTTGATGTCTTTCAATTGATAATCCACTGGCAATAGGTGGAAATGCTGATCTGCTGTACCAATCACCTCTTCATTATGGTAAATTGTATAGGCATTTACATTCGGAATAGGTTTCCAAACCAGTACTTGTTTGTCTTTCTGGAAAATACTTTTGTAAGCTTGAATATTCTCTACTCTTACCGTTTCGTTATTTTTGATTTCCTTCTTCTGAACATTCCACCAAATATCATCCAAATAGATATCTTCATTGTTCTCCAATCCTTCAAATGAAAGTTCGATACCTTTTGACTTCATTCCTTTCCAATCAGTGAAATCAAAAACTAAGTCTTGCCATTCATCATTACCATTATATTCTTTATGAGCGTAGGCAGAAACATTTCCTTTTTTGTCATCGATCATTGTCAAATTCAAACGGAAATTTTGTTTACTCTTCACCTTAATATGGGCTACCTTATTTCCTCTTTTCATCATAGGAGAATGACGGGCTCTTAAGAAGTATTTCTCATGATGCTGGTCTACTTTTAGATGTAAAACCTTGTTTGACGTATTGATTCCCGTTTTAGCTGGGTTTTCAACCACCATTACATCTGCGAATTCTTCACTTGCTAGTTTTTCAGAAATCAATTCTTCAAAAGTAAATTGATTTTCAGTTTTATACTTTCCAACTGCAGAAGGATTCCACCCCCATGAGAAAGACGAGTTTTGATAATCCCATTCCTGATAGGCTTTTGTTAAACGTTCCACTTGCTCAGGGTATTGATCGTATACATCTTCTTTTTCATAAGCATCTTCAGCTAAATGAAACAACCTTACCTTATCACTGTCTTGGTCATAGAATAATTTCCAATCCTGATCACGCACCCCCCATTTGTTGGCGTTTTTCCAATACAATTTATCATGTGGTTGTTTGGTGATTTCATTAGAGATGTAAGGCAATAAATTGACGCCTGATAATTTTTGTGTTGGCTTCGTATTAGCCAATGATAAGAAGGTCGGCATAATGTCAAGGCTACTCACCATCTCATCGTACTTTTCTCCCTCTTTAATCATCTTCGGGTAATACATGAAATAAGGCACCCTGATTCCACCATCAAATAGAGATCCCTTTGCCCCGTTCAATGGTAAGTTGTAAGACGCATTTTCATGTGGTTTTCCACCGTTGTCACTGATGAAAACAATCATTGTATTGTCCATCAAACCTTTCGTTTCCAAGGCATCAACAATTCTACCAATGTTTTGATCCATCACAAATTGCATGGCTACTAACTTCTGACGCTTAGGATCCTTGATATGTTTGAATTTTTCTAAAACCCCTTCGGGTGCTTGTAATGGAGAGTGAACAGCATTCGGCGCCCAATACATAAAAAATGGTTTTGCCTTATCTTGTTGTAAAATATATTCTACAGCTTTGTCCCCAAACAATGATGTCAAATAACGGTTTGGTGTTTGGATGGGTTGATCATTTTCTAAGAAAAATTGTGTTGCATGATCTTCAAAATAATACGAAGAAGCACCACCAAGGAAACCGTAGTAGTAGTCAAAACCTTTACCTGTGGGAATAAATGAGTTGTCTTCTTGTCCTCCTAAATGCCATTTTCCAATGGCCGCTGTATTGTAACCTACTTTCTTTAATTCCTGAGCGATAGTAGGATAATCATGACTGATTCCCGGTACAATCTCTGGAGAAGGACGGAAAGGACCTGGATTATCTTTAAACCCAAAACGCTGTTGATAGACACCCGTCAGCAACCCTGCTCTTGATGGAGCGCAAACCGGGGCTGTAACATATCCTTCCGAAAATTGCACTCCTTTGTTGGCTAATGCATCAATGTTAGGAGTAGGGATATCCGTACGCAGACCATGATAACCTACGTCCGAATAACCTAAGTCATCTGCAATAATGACGATAAAGTTGGGTGTTTGAGCCCATAAGTAACCGCTCCAAAGAAGCAGTACTATAGTACTTAGTAGTCTTGTATTTTTCATATCATTCAATTGGTTTTTAAGAGCATGTTTCAAACATCCTCTAGGCCATTTCAAACAACTCAAAAGTTGGTAGTAGTAATTTATTTTCGTTGGCAGACTTCACTTTAGTCTTAAATTTCGCAATTGTATTTCTTGACATATCAAGCTGTATTCCTAGCTCAATATTGGTAAATTCATTTTCGTGATAACGGAAGATATACGACAGGTAAAAAGCCTTTGTCAAATCAAACTTCACATGATGAAAGACTGTATTGCTTGTCACTGATTCTACATAACCACACTTAGAACAACGTCTTGAAAACTGTGCACTCCCCGAAGTGTTGTCATCATTACATTGCTTATGATTATGGCACTGTTTACAAGTAAAACCTTTCTCCCATTTCTGCTTGTCCAAATATCTTTTGCATGACACCTGATCTGGGAACAACTCCATAAACTCTTCCAAGCTGATGATTTTATGAATAAATCGCTTTTCCCTCTCCTTCTTAATCCCTTCTTTCAACTTACTATTATTGACATCAAGGGTTCTATTAATGAGATTTAAACGCTCCGATTTTTCTTCCAGTTTACGATATGCCTCCTTGAGTTTTTCTTCACTTTGCATTAAAGAGATCGTCCTTTCCCTTACTTTCTCTTCTAGTTCTTCGTTGACTTTATTTTTCAGGGAAACCGTTTTTTCTTGTTCTTCAATGACCTTCAGTTGCATCGCTTCTGTCTTTTTCTGATGCTCAATCACCTCATCTTTCGATCGTTGTTGCTCTTCTTTAATAAGGCGAAGTGAATCATAAAGTGCATAAGAGAAAAGAAGCATTTCTAAGAAAATAGAAAAACGTAATGTATACTGTGTAACCGGTGTTAACGGAACAACCCCAAAGATTTTCAACATCTGAAAAATAGCACCAAATAAAATGACCGCTAATCCATAAATATAGAAAGGGGAAACCTTTTTATTCTCAAACCTTAGTTTTGTAACAATTATCGACAACCCAACGAGTGTGACAATCAACATTGTATCACTTAACTGAGAATTAAAATGGAATAAATCTATGATCAAAACAAAGGTGACAATACCGACTAAGTAATTCAAATAATGAAAATACTTGACAGTTTTCGCCTCCTGCTTCATCATTTCTTTAATAAAAAAGATCAAGGATAGCGCCGCCGCATAACTCAATAACGTAATCACATAATTATTGATGCTTGGGTTATCACTCCATATAAATTGAAAGCCTGTTCCGTCAGTAGAAGCATTGAAAACACCTACAGTTAAAATATGTAATATGTAAATTAAATACTTTGATTCTTTGATACTCAACCAAAGCATAAAATTATAAAATGACATAATGAGGATCGCTCCATAATAGATACCAAACCAAAGATACTCCAGTGTAGCATGTTTAATCAAACGCTCTGTACTTCGGATATTGACGTGTAAATCCACTTTATGATTGGATTTGATATTAATATAGATTGGCTTAGTATAGTCTATATCGTTATTTAGTGGAATGATAAAGTTTTTATGAGAATAAATACGTTGATCAAAAAGGTAACTATCGCCCATAAACTCTTTTCTGATCTCGCCATTTTTCTGCGGTAGAAAGAAGACAATCTCATCAATGGATTGATCGTACAATTCCAAGGTCCAAGATTTACTATTATTCTTTTCTATATCAATATACAACTTCAACCAATAGGCTGAATTGACATTGTAAGATTCTTTAGAATATCTTTCAACGGTATTAAATACTGGCGATTTCAATATCATTTCTTCATACGTCATCAACCTTGAGGAATCTTCCCAAAAGGGGATTTTCTCCAAGTTCAATATTTGCTCTTCTAATGAATCATCCAAACGTACAGTAAGGTGGGTTTCATTTTCAGAAGCAAACGTAGTTAGAATTGATAATGCACAAAATAGAGTTAAGAAGTGCCTTTTTATCGTGATTCTCATGAAAGTAGTTTCAGTTCTTAGCACATGTTTGAGGCCTCATTTTAATGAAAACTCAAACATGTTCTTATAGTATAAAAATAGAAATTTTTTATCGAATTTAGTTCAATTATTAGGAAGTGTTTAGGTATGATTTCTGATCTCCATATCGCAAGTGTTAAGCCAATAAACTCAACACTTGAAATATGTATTTTATCTTCCTAACTCTTCCAAATACTTTTCGATTTTTGCTCTGTATTTTGGAGTTAAACCGTTATGGTTTGTGACTTTTGTATTCTTTTGATCCCACTCTTGAAAAAAGTGCAATAACTGCTTCACTTTTTCTGGATTACTAGATGCAATATCCTTCCATTCGCCCGGATCATTTTTCAAATCATACAACTCTACATCTCCACTACCTTGTTTATTATTGATGGATAATTTCCAGTCTTGATATCGTACCGCGATATCTCCATCTCTAGCCCAAAATAATGGTCTTTCTTCTTCCTCTTCAATTAATTCCAAAAGGTCTTTCCCTTCTAAATCATCACTTCCTAAACCTTTACCAATCTGGTTTAAGATGGTAGGCAATACATCCAAAGAGATTACAGGAACTTCAGAATGTTTATTTGCTGGAAAATGTTTTGGATAATGCGCGATAAAAGGAATTCGGATACCTCCTTCATAAGTAGATCCTTTGAATCCATTAAAAGGTCCTGGTGAAGACATGGTTGTTTCTCCTCTTTTCTTACGTCTTGGTTCTTTAAAACCTTGACCTGCGGGAGTTCCATTATCACTGATGAAAAATATGATGGTATTATCGTCGATGCCATTTTCTTTCAGTGCTTCACGAATCTGACCAATTCCCACATCCATAGCATAGACCATTCCTGCAAAATGTTTTCTTTCCTCTCCTACTTCAAGATGATCCAAAGCATCTACATATTTTTGAGGCACTTGCCAAGGGTGGTGCACCGCATTGTAAGCTAAATAAAGGCAGAAAGGATTTTCTTTATTTTTATCGATAAAAGAAATAGCCTTTTCTGTAAATAAGTCTGTTAAATACCCATTGTCATTTTGAATTGGAGGTTGTATTTCTCCATTTTCATAGATGGGTTTCAGCAAACTTCTTTTTACATTTTCATCTTTTGCTGATTTTGTATAATCATGTGATCCTCCTAAAAAACCATAGAAGTAATCTACTCCACGTTCGTTGGGCATTAATCTTCCTTCTCCCTCTCCAAGGTGCCACTTCCCAATGGAAGCTGTTTGGTACCCTTGTTCTTTTAAATAATGGAAAAGTAGTTTTTCTTCGTTTGGTATTCCATGCTTACTATTACCGAAACACCCAAAACGCTGTTGGTATTTTCCAGTGATCAATCCAGCTCTTGAAGGCCCACAAATTGAAGCAGTGACATAACCTTGTGAGAAGTAAACTCCTTCGTTTGCCAGCTGATCAATTTGAAGTGTATGGATTGTATTTACTCCATGATACCCTACATCTCCCCAACCCATATCGTCAACAAAAATCAAGACAACATTAGGTGGTGTTTTGGCTTCTGCAAATTGTAATATGCTCAGTAATATAAAACTTAGTAAAATCGACTTTTTCATAATTATTGTATCTATTGTGAGAGTGAAGAGGTGGCTTTTATTGTGCAAACTTTTATTTATAGGCTTATGACGTGCACCATGACTGAAGTCATGGGCTGGTGATACTGACTCCACCAACACTGAAGTGTTGCCTTCGTTTTCAATCTTCAAGACTTCAGTCTTGATAAGATTGCCTTATTATCTACCCATAGTTTTAACTATGGTGTACGAAACATCTCTATTATTCCTATGATTTATGATGCTAGATGAAAACCGGGATAGCTTCCCAAAAGCCCATGACTTCAGTCGTGGGTTGCTTGATGGTCGATTATGTAATATGTAAAAACAGGCCCCTATTTCATCTAGGGACCTGAATAAATAAACTACACTAATCGATTTCTAAAAATCTTCCTTTGATCTCTAATTCATCAATTCCCATAAAACCTCTGTTGACTGCTGAAGTCAATCCGTGAACTAGTACTACGACTACTCTAAGATCTTCTCCTTCGAAAAGGTTACTGTGTTCTGAAGAATTATGGATAAATAATTTCTTTTCGTCCGTTTGGAAATCAGCAGAGTTAAATGCTAATGTCCAGTTTTCGTAAACGTTGTTGATGTTTCCTGAAGTTAAAGCTTCTTGGTAAGCACTTTCGCTCACTACTCTTGCTTCAATTCTTTGCTCTCCTCCGACACCGGTGATGTTATTGAACATTGCTCCGATGTCAACGGTCATTACTTCCATACCTTCTGTTGATAATGAAGGCGATACAATCATGTGTTTTGCTGTCGAAATTCCGTCGTAATTTCTAGCATAGTTTCTTGTAATGAAGTTCTCTTTACGATCTGCATCAGGGTGGTTGTTTCTATCAATAGCAATGTTCCACCATGTCTGACCACTTGGCAATTCTGGACCTTCAATCTTCATGAAATCCATGCCTGCAAAAATGAATTCATCTTGATTATCTGGCTTTAAACCTTCTTCAATATTCATTACAAACATATCACGCTCTACAATTTTTAGCGTTTTCGTGTATAATGTGAATGAAGGGTTATTTTCAGATGCACCGTATTCGTTTTCAGCACTGATTGTGATTTCATAATCAACTTCTTCTAGGTTTCCTCTAATATTGAATCGGCCATTTGCATCAACCGTAATTGTAGTTGCAGAAGGCAATGCTGGTGATGTTGTGACATTGATATCTGACATAAATACGCCTTCTGCCATCACGCTGATACTTTCCAATTGAGTAGTAAGTGGAGTACCTGCTTCATCCATAAAAATGATGATGGAATCTTTCTTTGTCTCTAAAGAAAGTTCAGGGCGTTTGTCTACTAACATTACTCTGAAAGCATCTTCAAAAGTAGATGTTCCATATTCATTAGAAGCCATGACATTTACATGGTATTTCCCTAGAGCCGTTTCATCTGTAGGTTCTAATGATAATTGACCAGTTTCAATATCAATGGTAAAAGGATTCAATTCATCTGAAACATCGATTCTTACAGAATCCTCAAACCATGCCACACTTTCAATATCAAAAGTAGGCGTTCCTTGAGAAATCACTTCTGGAGCATCACCTTGTACACTTCTGTTGTGTGCTACGGTGAGGTCATTTCTGTGATATAATAGGTTTTCTGGAGCGACATTCGGCACATCAAAGTCCACTTCATGGTTGGTAAGGCAACTTGTGATGATGAATGCGAAAACGATATATATTAATTTTTTCATGATTCTAAGATTTATAGATTACCAAAGAGGGTGTTGTTTGATGTTGTAATTCAATTGTAATTCTTCCGTTGGAATAGGGAAAACTACGTGCTTCTCTTCACATCTTTCACCAGGGAAAGCCAAGTGCTCCTCGTTGTCTGGACGGAAATCTTTATTGGATCTCACGTTTCTACTTACCTCCTGCATTGTCTCTTCTAAAATTCCCCAACGCACTAGGTCAAAACGTCTATGTCCTTCAAAACACAACTCTCTTTTACGCTCTTCTTGAATCAACTTCATAAAGTCTTGATTGGCATCACTCAAACCTTGGCTTAATGAACCTGCATTGGCACGTGCACGAACCGCTTCAATATCTGCCGTAGCTTGTCCACCTGCGCCGTACAATAAGTAGCTTGCTTCTGCACGCATCAATAGGATATCACTGAAACGTAAGATTGGGAAATTAATCGATGTTCTATCCTTGATAATCACACCGTTTTCTAATGTTTCTACCGTTCCGTCTAGCTCACCGTTATGGTCTCTACCTCTGTCTAATCTTCTCCATTTACCAGGATACCAACGTAATTCATTGCCAATGTTTGTTACTACAAATTCATCGTTTCTGTAATTGAAACTGAAGTTGGCGCAGTTCCACTCATAACGTGTATCATCTGCTCCGTAAGTGCTTTTGTGCATTGATGGCGTGATATAAGCGTGACCAATACTGAATGGCATTGTACCTGTAGTCAGCTGAATTTGAACACCATTGAAGTTTCCAATTCTACCTCCTAAATCACGACCTTCAGTTACCGTAAAGTCAACTTCCCACATTACTTCTACATCTCTACGAATACCTTGAATCTGGTTCATGAAAACCTCTTTGTAATCGGGTAAAAGTGAGTGGTAACCAAATTCTGTTACTGCATTCGTATGCTCGATTACTTTTTGAAGACAAACATCACGACCAATATCTCCACCTTGGATTCTTGCTCCTGCCATTGTCAAGTAAACACGCGCGGCCAAACCGTGTGCAATCTGCTTACTTACTCTTCCGTATTCTTTTGGACGGTCATTTAAAAGTGTAATGGCTTTGTCCAAATCCTCAATGATCTGATTGTATACTTTTGGAGCTGGCGTGTTGGGTAAATTCAACATATCCAAGTTACCGTCAATATCCGTAAAGTGATCCAATCTTAATGGAATGTGCTCCCATACTCTTACCAAGTTAAAGTAGTATAACGCTCTCAACGTCAGACCTTCACCAATCATTAAATCATGATCGGCTCTTGATAAATTCTCAATAGTATCTCTTTCACTTAAGTTTTGAATCAAGTCATTGACTCTGTTTACACCTCTGTAACTTCTTGTCCAGATACGGTTCAAATCAACGTCTGATTCATTGTAAGACATCTTTGTCAATTCATGGTTGAATAAAGATCTTCTGTACAACATTTCATCCGTTCCCACATTGAACCAGATCGAGAAATCTTGATCGTAGATATCTCTTAATGATCCATAAGCACCTGATAGTGCGAGGTAAACTTGTTTGTCGTTTTTATAATAATCATCTCTACTGATTTCATCTTTTGGTTCCATCTCCAGGAAAGAACAAGACGAAATGAACAAGGCTATAAGTATTAATAAATTATTTTTCATGGTTGTAGCTATTAGAAAGAAACTTGGAAACCTGCAATAAATGATTGTGATGCTGGGTACGATGAGTAATCAATACCTCTGTACATCGCTTGATTTCTGACAGATACTTCAGGATCATAACCCGAGTAGTTTGTAAATACCCAAAGGTTGTCTACTGAAGCGTATACTCTCATTCTATCGATTCTCAGCTTTTTCAGTTTTTGCGGTTCAAATGTGTAACCCAATGTGATGTTCTTGATTCTTAAGAAAGAAGCATCTTCAATAAAGTAATCACTCATCTGATGACCACCGTACACTTGCTGATAAGTATATTCTTGTCCTGGACCTGGAGCACCCCAAACGCCATCACCGACAGGGTTATTCAATGTCCAACGGTCACCTACATCTTTCAGGTAGTTTCTACCTCTTTGGTTACCTACTACACCAAAATCAGCCATGTTACCATTGAATACATCTTGACCTACTGACCAAGTTAAAAGGATACTTAAGTCCCAGTTTTTATAGGTGAAGTTGTTGGTAAAACCACCGAAGTGTCTTGGGTTAGGGTTACCGATGATTTCTTTGTCATTTTCATCAATTACACCATCACCGTTTACGTCTCTGTATTTCGGCATACCCGGTCTTACTTGTCCTGTTTGTGAATCGAAACCAGGAACTCCATCTTTCAATACTAACTCACCATTTGAGTTTCTAACAAAATCATCCATCTGATAGATACCATCATAACGGTAACCGTACATCTGCGTCATTGGCATTCCTACGAAAAGACCGTAGTACAATTCACCCGCAAACATACCGCCTACGCTTGGATCATATAATCTGAAATCCTCACCGTAAGATAAGTTTTTGATTTCGTTGTCATTAAATGAAATGTTGAAGTTCGACGTCCACTTGAAGTTTTTCGTCTGTACGTTCACCGTATTGATACTCAATTCTACACCTCTGTTGACTACCGCACCAATGTTTTGTTTTACTTGCGTATAACCTGTTGATGGAGCCACTTTTGCATCGAAAAGAAGGTTGTCTGTTAAGTTGTAATAGTATTCAACATCCACTAATAAACGGTTGTTCAAGAAGCCCATTTCAGCACCAACGTTGAACTGTTGAGTAGTTTCCCACTTCAAGTCTGTATTGGCTAATTTTTCTTGGTAGAATGCTGAGTGATAATGTCCTCCGAAGTAGTATCCTGGACCTACAGCCATGGTAGGGATAAAGTCGAAATCACCTACTCTGTTGTTACCAGTAGTACCTAAACCTGCTTTAAATTTAAGGTCTGAAAATACGTCCCAATTTTGAATAAAGTCTTCGTCACCTGCTCTCCATGCCGCTGAAACCGATGGGAAAATACCAAAGCGGTTCCCTTCTTTAAATCTTGATGAACCATCCGCTCTTACTGAAGCTGTAAGGATATATTTTCCTTTGTAAGCATAGTTGATACGCCCTAAACCTGACATTAAGTTTTGTCCTGTTTGTGCCGAAGATGGCATCTTCGCTACGTTACCTAAACCGATGTTCCCCCATCCAAGATCATCCAATGGGAATTGAATTGCTGTAGCTTGGAATCTGTATCTGTTACTGCTTTGGAATGTGATACCTGTCAGTGCATTGATCTTATGACCGTTTTTCGACCAATCATATGATAATGTATTCTCGTTGATATAGTTTTGTGCTCTAATCTGTGAGACATGACCATTGATACCGTCACTACCTCTATCCGCTTGGTTGGTTCCTTCTCTAAAGAACGTTTTTACCTGCGTGTAGTTGATTTGGTAACCTAACTGTGAACGGAATTTCAAACCCTTTGCGAGCTCAACATCAAAGTTAATATTGGCTTGCATTACGTCTGAGATCTCCGAACGATCTGTATTTTCTAGTGTCTGTGTTGGAGGATAGAAACCTGCACTTAATTCATCATCATCATCCAAATCACCGTTCTTTGGCGTCATTGGTCTAAACATGATAGCTGATTTAATGGCCGATACACTTGCTGTAGAAGTCTTCTGTCCTTTATGTTCCGTATGAGCGTAGTTCACGTTCATACTCATATTTACTCTCTTACCTAATTTCTGATCTAGTTTGAAACGACCGTTGATACGCTCAAAACCAGTGTTCATCAATGTACCTGCTTGGTTGATATAACCTACTGAACCGAAGAATTTAGAAAGGTCAGAACCACCTCTCATCGATACATTGTAGTTTTGGAAAGGAGCAGTAGTGAAAATCTCATCTTGCCAGTTCGTCATATCCGCATCCGTGTAGTTTCCAACTTCACCCCAAGGGTCACCACCACCTAAATCGTGCTGTAATTGTACATACTCACGTGCGTTTAATGTTTCCATTCTTCTGTTCTGAGGAATTTGAGAAACACCTACTTTTGTATTAAAGGTAATGACTGGCTTACCACTCATACCTGCCTTCGTTGTGATCAAGATTACACCGTTCGAACCTCTTGAACCATAAATTGCTGTAGCAGAAGCATCTTTCAATACGTCAATTCTGTCAATATCAGCGGGGTCTAATGTAAACAATGAAGGGTCTTCTAATGGGAAACCATCCACTACATATAATGGAGCCGAACTACCTGTAATTGTGTTAGCACCACGAATTTCAAAGTTCATGGCTTGACCAGGTCCACCTTCACCAGCTGAAACCTGAACACCTGCCATACGACCTTGTAACATTTGATCAAATGATGCCGCTGGCATAGAGTTCACTTCCTCACCCATCACCATAGATTGGATGGAACCTGATACCTCTTTCGCGTCTTGCTTACCGTAACCAACTACCACTAGTTCGTCTAATTCCTCTACTTCGGCTAACAAGTGGATATCAATGATTTTTCTGCCATTTACTGGAATTTCTTGTGGCTGATAACCCACATAAGAAACCAATAATCGAGCATCAGGTTTTACTCTCAAAGAGTAGTTACCTTCAAAGTCTGTTGCAGTACCGTTGTGTGTACCTTTGATTCTGATACTCACACCAGGGATTGACTCTTCGTCATCACCCGTTACAGTACCTTTAATTTTTATATAATTTCCTTGTGCATAAACCAACGGAGTACAAAAGAATATACATCCAATTAGTAGCAAGGACAGTTTCATTTTAGTTAAGTCTTTCATTTCTTCAGGAAGTTTAGTTTGCTGAATTATTTTGCTCTTACTTGTAGTTGATAGATATAAAATCTTCTTGCTAAACCACCAACGGCAGGATTGAAGAAGTCTGCTCTTAAAGCCACTCTGATTTCTTCTCCTAAAAATTCAGCTGGAATAGCTACTTGATGATTTCCTTCTGCTTTTAGTTGCTTTTCATTGATAATGGCTGTGGTATACATCATTAGATGCTCCGAAATATCGTTTTCAAGCAACAACCAGTTCGATTGTTCTGGTGCCTCTTCGTTATAATCAGAAGCTTTACAAACCATTACCCCTAAATGTTGGTTGACATTTTGAGCACCACCTGTATATCTCCAGAATCCAGTTACGTCTACATAAGCTTCCTCATTGACCGTTGTCAGATCAATTACATCAGAAACTAAATCAGCTCTTGATTCCTGATTCCATGACCAGTACGCTTTTACAATTTTCTCTGAAACAAAACCTTCTTCGTTTTCAAAATCAAAAGCAACACCTGACCATGCTCTTCTCCATAAACCACCTGTGTAATTTGGTCCGTTATTTCCCTCTTCTAGTTCAGTGGAATACATTTCGCCATCAATTTCCTTTTCTACTACACCATAAGTGTTGGTATTGATTGCATTTTGCAAACCGTAAGAAGTGGGAGAACCTAAGAAAGAAATAGCGTTGTAGAATAGACGGCCTACATTTTTACCGATTACCTCAATAATCACCGCTGTTCTTTTAGATAAAGAACCTAACGCATTTTCAACATTAATGTCCAATGCAAATACTTCAATATCATCCTCTCCAATAGGATAAGTTTGTTGTAATTTTACTTTACCAATCTCCGTATCAATCGCAAAGACATCCGAAAAGTTAGAAAGTGTAAATTCGTAAGGGCCACCGCCTTTTACATTCGGACGGCTTGTGGCTACCTCCAAATCATCTCCATAGAATGAATAAATATTGGGCATGTAAATGATGTCTTGAGGGATCGATTGATCTGCTGTAAAATCAAGAACATCTGTGAAAGTCGTGCTTCCCATACTGTTTTTTACTTCTACATCTACTGTGTAGCGACCAACAGTGAGGTCGTTAAAATCTCTAATAGTAATAATTCCCGTTCCGCTATGAATTCTAAAGTTTTCAATTAAATTTTCACCTTTGTAATCGTCAGATTTTACATCAATAAGAGAGAATCTCACTTCTTCTCCACCGGAAAAAACTGACGGCTGATCTGTAGTAAATGGCTCACCACAAAAGTACTCTCCAATGCCGATATAGCGGAGGTCTTTTGGTGCACCCACGTACATAGTACTGTCTTCTTTTTGACAGGATGCCAATAGCAATGTCGCTATCGTTAAAAAAAAGAGCTGTCTGATCTTCATTTCATTTATAAATTTAGTGTATTAGTAAGAGGGCTGACAACTGGCTTTCACCAGTCATCAGCTTTGTTTAGTGCTTATTTTGATCCGATAGGATTATAGTTTGTAGATGCTTCGTAGTCTTTTGTCAGATTAAATGTTGCAGACTTCACATCATCAGAGTTTGTTCCGATATATACATTAAAATCACCTGCTTCAACTCCTTCAGACATATCCCATCTGAAGTATGTCAACGCTTCTTTTTCAATAGTGAAAGTGATTTTCTTCGTTTCGCCTTTCTTGATGAAAACCTTCTCAAATCCTTTTAATTCTTTTAAAGGACGAGTTGATTTTCCGATCACATCTTGGATGTACATTTGTACTACTTCCTCACCGTCATAGTCACCTGTGTTAGTTACTTCAATAGATGCAGTGATCGCCTCATCTGTCATTTTATCAGATGATAATGTGATCTCACCGTACTCAAAAGTAGTGTAGCTCAAACCGTAACCAAATGGGTACAGTGGACTGTTAGGTGCATCTAAATAATATGATTTATAACCTGAAGGTTGTGATGGATCAAATGGTCTACCTGTGTTCTTCGCATTGTAGTAGATTGGCACTTGACCTACGTTTCTTGGGAATGTCATTGGCAGTTTACCACCTGGGTTGTATTTACCAAAGATCACATCAGCGATAGCTGGACCTGCCATAGTACCTAAGTGCCATGTCTCAAGGATTGCATCCGCCAACTCATCTTCTTTCTCAAGTGCTAGTGGTCTACCGTTCATCAATACCACTACGATAGGCTTACCAGTTGCCTTTAAAGCCTCCAATAATTCCGTTTGAACACCTGGAATCGTGATGTCTGTTCTACTTTTTGCTTCACCAGAAATTGTTCTTGGCTCACCGATTGCCAATACTACAACGTCAGATTGGTTTGCTACTTCAATAGCTTCCACAAAACCGCTTTTGTCATCGCTCTTCATGTCACAACCTTTAGCGTAAAGTAATTCTGCTTTACCTTTAGTTGCTCCTTTCAAACCTTCAAATAATGACTTGGCATCTTTTGGAGAACCTTTCGCTTTCCAAGCACCTAATACGTCTTTTTTGCTTTTTACCAATGGACCGATCGCCGCAATCTTTGTTTGCTTCTCTAAGTCTAATGGTAAAACTTGATTATCGTTTTTCAATAATACGATTGACTTTCTAGCAATTTTTCTCGCCGCTTGTTTGTGCTCTTTTGACAACACTACACGTGCTTCTCTTTCCTCGTCAGAGTATCTGTATGGATCTTCGAAAAGACCTAATTTGTGCTTTAACGTTAAGATTCTTCTTACTGCAACGTTGATTTCCTCTTCTGTTACATCACCTTTCTCTACTGACTCTTTTAATGTCTCTAAGAAAACAGCACCTTCCATATCCATGTCGATACCTGCTTTTAATGCTTGAACACCTGCATGTGCTAAGTCTTTGGCAGTACCGTGAGGAACTAACTCATTGATAGCAGTATAATCCGTTACAACCATACCATCAAATCCCCATTGATCTCTTAAGATATCTTTGAATAAATAAGGATTAGCTGTACTTGGAACACCGTTGATTTCGTTGAATGAAGTCATGAATGTTTCTACACCTGCATCAACAGTCGCTTTGAATGGAGGTAAATACACTTCGTGCAATGTCTGTAATGACATATCCACTGTATTATAATCTCTACCGGCAATTGGAGCACCGTACGCTAAGAAGTGTTTCGCACAAGCAAGAATCGTATTTTCCTTAGATAAGTCATCGCCTTGGAAACCTTTCACTCTCGCTTTTGCTACTAAGTTGTTGTAGTAAGTATCTTCACCTGCACCTTCCATCACACGACCCCAACGTGGGTCTCTACTTACGTCCACCATTGGCGCGAATGTCCAGTGAATACCTTCAGCTGATGCTTCTACGGCCGCAATTCTTGCCGCTTCTTCCATCGCCTCCAAGTCAAATGAACTTGCCTCTCCTAGTGGAATGGGGAACAACGTTCTGTGACCGTGGATTACGTCATAACCGAATAATAAAGGAATACCTAAACGTGTTTCCTCTACGGCCATCTTTTGTAATTTTCTTGTATATGAAGCTTTAAAAGCATTGAATAATGAACCTACATTACCTGCTTTCACTTCTTTTTCTACATTTCCTCTTAGTGTAGGACCTGTAACGTCACCTGAAGAAGTAAACTGTGTCATCTGACCAATTTTCTCTTCTAGAGTCATTTCTTTTAATAAACTCTCTACCTTCTCCTCAATATTTTGAGCGTAAAGAGCACTGCCTAAAAATAAGGCTGTAAGTGTAAATAAAATTCTGTTCATATTCAATCTATTAGGTAGTTCTGTAATTCAATGTTGAAATGTTAGCGTAGACCTAGCAGTATTCAACTAGGTCTTTTGCAATGTATGTTTTGTGTTTATCCTGGGCTTTTATTGCCTTAAAATGTATTGTCTTGTAGTCCCATGACTGAAGTCATGGGCTGATGATGTCCCTGTTTCAAGTGTTAAGCGATAGCGTCACTTGGAACTGAACATTGTCTCCTGACTTCGAACTACATTATCAATGTTTCTTGTGATTCGTGCACCACGACTAAAGTCATGGGCAGGTGATACCGACTCCAACAACACTGAAGTGTTGTCTCCGTTATGAACCTTCAAGACTTTAGTCTTGGATAGGTTCAACTACCACTTGCCCATAGTTTTAACTATGGTGTACGCTCCACAAAGAGATCATCTTAAACAATAAAAGCGACCAATATAGATAGTAGTTAGAATAATTGAACTGGTAATTCAATTTCTTTTTTACCCATTTTCATGACTAAAATGCCTTTTGTACCAGCTAGAATATTATCTTTTTCGAACTGAAGTTGATGTAAACCTGCTTCAAACTTCTGTTCCGATTGGATCTCCAACTTCTTTTCTGCTTTAGTAGATTTCAAGTAGAATGAAATAGTTGCATCCTTGTCTGTGTAGAAATCAAGATGATACTTTTCTAAATCAGGATGACGATATAACTGAACTGATTTAGATGATTTCTCGATCACTGCTAACGGGAAGCCATTCTTATGTTTTGGAGATTTGATCCCCATCTTACCTAAAGCCACTTGTAATTCAGGAACTTTCTTAGACAATTCCCAGAAAAGACCACTTCTATAATTTTCCATCATAATCACTGTTCTCCCCTGATCCAAACCTAAGTAACGGTCAGAATACCAATCACGTTTCTTGCTGTAAGCATCTTTGAAACCGTATTCTCCCCAAAGTCCTTCTTTATGGTTTTCGTAGAAGTTTCTCAACGCCAACATCGACTGATAAGGAACATATGGGAATACACCCAATGCCGCCGAAGGTGCAATAACACCCTTGTCTTTTGGACCTGGCCCTGCCATGTTGTTATAACCACCGTCTTCTGATGGAGTTTGAGAAGCTGTTAAGCCCCAATCTTCCTTGTTGTATTGGAATTCTTTTGGAGCGAACTTACTGCAGTAGGTCCAGTTGATCAATGAGTGATTGATACTTCTCTTCCAATAGTAAGTATATTGGTCTTCCATGTCTCTTGGATCTAACGCCAAGAATGGAGTTTGAGCAAGGTACAATGGTCCACCTTTTGGCTTTCCAACATCCAATGTATAACCGTAGTATTCTTTACCGTTTACAAAGTTTTTACCTTCCACATAACCTCTATACGAACTCTTTTTGATTCCTTTTGAAGGATGACCCAATGCTAAAACATAACTTGTCATTGATTCAGTATACCCTTTCATCAACAACTTCAGGCCTTTGTTCTCTTTTTGCTGGTAAGAGTGATTCCACCACAACGCATTTTGGTGCTCATGCATAGTGTAATCTACCGCTTCCCATAATTTTGTAATTTCTTCTCTCAGTTGGTTTTCCTTTGGTGTATCTTGATCAAAATAAGCTCTCGCCATCAATAACCCCATCATTAAGTTGGACGTTTCTTGAACGTCCGCGCCATCTTGGCCACCAAAGTGAATCAACTCTCCCGTTTTACCGTGGATCAAGTGAGGGTAAACACCGTGGAAACGAACGGCCTTATTTTCTAAGAAATCCGTCATTTTCAACATACGGTTCAAGACTTGCTCTCTTGTTACCCAACCTCTATGTGCTCCAACAATAATTGCCTGAATACCAAAACCAGAAGCCCCGATACCAATTTCATACTTCTTGTTTTTCAATGACCTTCTTGGAGTGAGTCCTGATACCGGATGCCCTAATTCCCAGAAATAATCAAAAGAAGCTCTGTGCGTTTCTTCAAAGATTTTTCTATCCTTTTGAAAACGATCTTCTTCTTTTTCTAGACGGGTCACACTATACGTGTAACCCATTAGAATGAAAAGTAGTCCACATCCAAAAACTGATAATATAGTTTTCGTTTTCATAGTAGCTAAAACCATTATTGACAAAATTATTTACTATTGTTTTTTTGTTGAAGTCTCTTCTGCTTCATCATTTCCTTACGCTTTTTCAAACGTGCCTCTTTTCTGTAGTTCGTGTCTTTCCACTCTTCAAAATCAGGCTCATCTGCTTCTTTCATCAAACGTGCTAACTCTACTTTCAACTCACTGATTTGCTTTGCATAAGCAGGATCATTGATCACGTTGTTCATTTCTTGTGGATCTTTCTTTAGATCATAGAACTCATAGTCATCGTTATCAAAGTAGAAGTGAATCAATTTGTAATCTTGTGTTCTTACACCATACTGTCTTTTCACCTTGTGGAAACCAGGGTATTCATAGTAGTGGTAGTACACTGACTCTCTCCAGTCTTTTGGTGTTTTACCTTTCTTCGTGATTTCTCTTAAAGAAGTTCCTTGCATATCTTCCGGTACTTCTACCCCTGCAAAATCCAAGAAAGTTGGACCGTAGTCAATGTTTTGAACGAATGCTTCTGCTTCTTTACCAGCTTTGATCTCTTTAGGATAACGCATTACTAATGGCGTTTTGAAAGACTCTTCGTACATGAAACGCTTGTCGAACCATCCGTGCTCACCTAAGTAGAAACCTTGATCTGAAGTATAAACAATGATTGTATTTTCAGCTAAACCGTTCTCGTCTAAGTAATCTAAAACTCTACCAATGTTTTCGTCAACTGCTTTTACAGTACCGCAGTAGTCTTGAAGGTAACGTTGGTATTTCCAAAGTGCCAAATCCTTTTCAGAATAGTTTGCTTGGTGCATTTTGTCGTTTTTAGCTCTGTAAGCCTTGTGCCATCCTTC
Source organism: Flammeovirga aprica JL-4 (assembly GCF_012844305.1). GTDB lineage: Bacteria > Bacteroidota > Bacteroidia > Cytophagales > Flammeovirgaceae > Flammeovirga > Flammeovirga aprica. Next base: position 2,693 of record NZ_JABANE010000062.1, on the reverse strand, counting down.
TTTTTGCTCAGGCGTTAAACGAGCAAATAAGTGAGGCCAGATATCTTTTCTCCATTCGTCGCTTCCTTCCTCTACAGACATTTTCAAATCATGTCCTTCTTGCATATCACGGTAAACGTTCATCTCTTGCGTAGATGCCGCTACTCTCCCTTCGTAGTCATCAAAATAAGTATCTGGAACAGGGAACTCCACATTGTCAAACTCATTCGCATATCTCAATGGAGGCATCCAGTTTCTGTGTGGTGCTTTGTGGTGAATCAATAAAGCAAATGGCTCATTCTTGTCTTTTTGCTCTTCTAACCACCCCAACGAGTAGTCAGTGATTAAATCAGTAGTATACCCTTCTACCATAGTAGTATCACCACCAGAAATGAAGTCAGGATTATAGTACTCACCTTGATCATTTAAAATATTCCAGTGATCAAATCCTTCTGGCGTACTTTTCAAGTGCCACTTACCAATAATAGCCGTTGCATAACCAACGTTGTTCAACTCTTTTACCCAAGTATTTTGAGAAGCATCAAACGTATCTGAGTTATGTCTGAAACCATTTTTGTGACTGTACTTACCCGTAAGCATCGTCGCTCTTGACGGCCCACATAAAGAGTTGGTCACAAAACTTTGATTGAACTGAATTCCTTCTTTCGCAATTCGATCAATGTTAGGCGTAGGTGCAACTTTTGAAATCTCATGCCCATAAGCACTGATGGCCTGCAACGCATGATCATCTGACATTATATAGATGATATTTGGACGTTGGTCTTTTTCTTGAGAAAAAGCTGTAGTAGTAATCAACAGTAGTAAACTGATCAAGTACAAGTTCTTCATTTCGTAATTCTAATAGGTATAATTGATTTTCTAATCGCAAGTAAAATAACACTTCAAGTATACTAGAAAGAGTTGCATCTGAACCGAATTTTGAGATAAACAAATGTAAAATTTAAGACTTTTTTACACTCCAAAAAAACGCATATGCACAGATTAAAAACAAGAAAAAACCGCATTTAAACACACATAAAGCAAGATTTTAAGATATGCGCACATCTTAATGACAACATTAAGTTTTTTGTGATTTTTGTCGTTTTTCAACGAAAAATTATTGGCATTGGATTTTAGAATGGTTTGATTTGTAACATTTGAAAATGGCAGTGCTTATTCTTTTTGTATTACCTAAGGGAAAATGCTGCTCTATTCAACACTTAATACAATGGTAGTTACTTCAATTTTATGGATGATATGGGGCTGTGGCTTTCTCTTAATTTTCTTCTGATGGAGATAAATTTGTGGAATTAGGTTAGGGTTTGGTTTCTTAAATACAAAGGTAAACTCTAGCCATTTCTTAGATAAAAATTATAGGAAGTAATGGAACCCTAATTTCAAATTTTCTAATAATAAGCAAATATAAACGTGTATAAACGATTACAACTCGGATAAATCTCAAGCATTTTGCAAATTTGATAATAAGACGCGTATTCACTTTAGTATTATATACAACTTCAAGTCTAAATAGAGGTTTTTCATGAGGATACATACATGATTGAATAAATATAGAAAAGCAGTTTTTACAAATTCTAAAGTCAATTTGTATTACATCTAAAAATAACAACATCAATTATTTGATAATTCATAGAGCAATGTTATTTTTAGTCTGTTAAAGTAAAAAATTTAATACTAATGGATAAACGTCATGGTGTTTAGCAAAATATAATATGACATGGTGGTGTTTATCAAATGTTGTGTGGTATTGAGAAAATGGAAAACCAGGAATTAATAAATGCTATTGAAGAATATAGACTCCTTTGTAGGAAGCTGATTTTCGAACTAGGAAATAAATTTGATTTCGATATCAGCAATAAAAACCAATTCGAAGATTTTATTTGGGTTAGAAATGAAAAAATTCCTAGAAGGGGACAAATGAATGATAGTTGGAAATATGCTTTTCACGGGACTCAATGTGGATTCTATAATAAAAATGGACTAACAGTAGAAGTGGAGTTAGCTGACCATCCTAACTTCAGAGTCGTTGAACCTTGGTTTTTGAAAGAGTTTATAGATTCGACACCCACATATAAAACTTCAATTGGGGAACTATCCTGGCAGATATTAAAGTCAAAATTGGAAGACTTATATACGTCAGGTCAGGTAATTGAAATAAAGAACGAATACTGAAAATAAGGCCAATGAAAGAGTCGAGAGCCACTAAAATTGAACTTCTTGCTGGAGATGGAAATTTAAGCGAATTGAAAAATCTTCTAAAGACAGATTATACTCAACTTGAAATTGATGTAGCTCTTGAAAACGCAATTGCATATTCCAAAATAGAAACTGCTGAATATTTAATTTCCCTTGTTCTGACCTTTCAAATTATGATTACCAAGGAACTTATTATGCGGTTCACAACAATGAATTTGAAGGATTGAAATTTGCCGTTGATAACGGAGTTGACATTAACGTAAATAAAGGACAACTTCTCAATACATCAATTGTAACTGCTTATAATGAGAAAGATGCAACTATTCTTAAATGTCTTCTAGACAAAGGAGCCGATATCACATATCTGTCAGATGATATAATGAGTGCCTTTGGAACTGACGAGTTGAAAGAAATTATAAAACACCACACAGTCGAGTAAGCTAGGGGAATCTCACCCCTAACTTCTCACAGAACCGTACGTGAACCTCTCAATTCATACG
>NZ_JABANE010000061.1 GCF_012844305.1 Flammeovirga aprica JL-4 | reverse complement strand
CTGCTCCTGGAGGAAAACATTGGGTAACAAGTGCATTATCATCAACTTATAAGTTATGGCTAGGAGGTCATGTCAGTACAAGTAGGAATGCCTCTTTAATTGATAACTTATGCAGTTTAGTATCAAAATGTTGTGATCATAAAAAGTTGTTACTTATTGCGACAGATGGATTAAGTAGTTACAAAACAGGTATAAGAAAACATTTTCATAAGAAAATTCCCCGAAATGGTAAAACAGGAAGGTCTTCCTATTGCTTTCCTATAAATATAGTGTTAGTACAATGTATCAAAAACTATGTTCGAAAAGGAAAGCGTTATTTATGCTATGGTGTTAATCATTGCAACATTGCTTTGGGTACCCCAAAAGCAATCCCCTTTCTGATGAAGAAATTAAATAATAAAGGGGTAATTCATACTGCTTTTATTGAAAGATTTAATGCGACAATGAGAAGCAGTATACATACTTTCACACGAAGAAGTAGATCAGTGGTCAAAAATACTAGCTTGTCAGAAAAGTGGTTATATCTTTTCGGTGGTTTTTACAACTTCTGCAGAGTGCATCAATCATTAAAGAAAACACCCGCACAAGCTTCTGGCATTGTAAATCAGAAACTTACCTTTGAAGAACTGACTTTAATACATAGGTCGATAAAAAAATGGACGCCCCCTAAAAAGAAAGGACGTCCATCTAAAAAAGAACAAATATTAATAGATAGGTGGTATAACAACACTTAAATAGTTACCTACCCAAATGAATGATGATTCCGTTTATTAATTAGGGAGGGGCTACTTCTTTGAAAAGATCTTAATACCTGTTTTATAACCAATTTGAAACTTGACAAATTGGTCTTGGTAATTTTTAGCATCATTGGCTAACACTTCATTTGGTGTACCATAATAGTACAGAGGGTTTTCTGTTAGTTCAGCTCTTGAATACATAAACCTTAAAAACACTCTCTTTTGTGTGTTGCTTTTAGGGTTATAGAATAATTCAATTCCAATATTTACTAATCTTTGATCATTTCTGGCTTCAAAGAATTTTGGATCATTGATATATTGCCATTCATATCCACCAGAAACTTCTAGTCCATAATTAGTATAGGCTTGAAGTAAATAATGGAAATTGAGATTTAAACTTGAGGAGGAAATTCTACCAACATCACCTGTGAATGTATTTCTGGTGTCTGTTAAATAATAATTAAAGCCACCATTTATCTCAAATGTATTATTATGAACTTTCCACTTGATAAGATTCAATTGGGCAGAAAGTTCCAAGAACGATTGCTGTTTCACTTTCAGTTTATTATTAACTCTAAAAACAGAGGAAGTATCAGTGCCATTTATAAAGGAAACCGTATCGATATTGGCATATCTTGAAGAACTATCAAGTAGTGAAAATCTTCCGTTAAATTCTATTCGACTTAGGAACTTCAAGTAAGTTCGTCGCTTTTTTGAGGGTATAATGTCATTGAATAATGGAAATGGCATTGACAGCTCGGTATCTACTAATCCATTATCAGCTTGCCCAATTAAACCTAAAGCATCTGTGAAAATTCTAACATCAAGGTAATGATCTAGGGAAACACCTTTATGAAGAGGTAATTTACTTTTAAACCCTTCAATATCATAGTTGCCTTTACCCGGTCTATACATCACATTTTCTGACTTAGGCATCCAGTTAATTACATCATAAAACTTTACCGTTTCTTTTTCTTTTTTATTATAAAACTCTAACTTATTTAACCTGTTTTCCTGTTTTAAGTTGATTGGACCACTACTAAAAGTATTATAATCATGTGTAATTATTTTCACAAATAATATCCCATCTTCATTGACTTCTACATGTGTTGATTTTCTATAATATGTTCTAGTTTTTGATTTAAATTCTCTGAATCTAATTTTTAATGTACTACCTCCAACTTTTAATAATAACCAATCTAGTTGTTCTGGGATGGTACTATTTGAACGAATGTCATAAATTGGATATTCTAATTTGTAATCGTCAGTTGAATCGTTATCGTTTAAAATCTTTAGGTTGATTTTTCTTTCATATGCTCTTGGTTTGAAGAAATGACCCTTATGCTCTTCATTATCTATAGAATGGATGCGTAAAGTTGTTAAAGTATCCTTTTTATGTTTAATTATCATAGTGTCATTTCTGGTAAAGATATCAAGTGAAATTGTATCTTCTTTAAGTTGTATATGATCCTTATTAGTATTGATAAGTATATCAAAATTATTGATCGAAAGTTTTACAGAATCACGGTTTATTACTTCTCTATCTTTTTGGACTTGGAAATTATCGTAAAAATATAAGTAACCAACAGTGTCTAGATAACTTTCATTGATGTACTGTTTTAAAAGCTCAATAGTCTCTTTGTTTTCTTGAGCTATTTTTCTTGCAGTTGCGTCCTTGGTAGAATCAGCTGTTGCAGTTGAGTCGTTTTGACTTTGAGAGAAAGCACTGCTGGTTAGTAATAGTAAGATGAGAATTGTTGTAATAAATGTTTGCATATTTGTTAATGTAGCTAAGTGAAAAATCATTGTGTTAACAAAATTAACAATTATTCTGTTAATGTAAGGAGAGATTGTGGGATTTTATTCTGAGAATATATTATTTAGAATGATAATAAAAAGTCATCAAAAATCAGACACTCCCAATTTCAAACGACTATATATAATTTATACACTTGTCCTTTAAATAAAATCAAGTAACATAATAACATAACCTTTTCTTATTCGTTGATTTTTGTATTAATCATCTGGAGAAAAGTGTATTATTTTTAATCAACTAGGAATGAAGATATGGTACATATTTTTGATCTCTTTTTTCTGCATCTATTATAAACGGGATTATTGTAATCTATTTCCTCATAATACCTGTTGTCTATACAAAGTCTATCCTTAAAAAACATTGAAAAAGCCTTTTATAAGTCCGTTGTAATAGATTTTACAACCTTTTACAATAGAAATTCAAGTCTATAAGAGTGTAAATTTTAATATTAAGTGGGGTGTAATTTTTTTACCACACTTCCGTTTCCTTAAAATTGACTTAGTTTATTCAGCAAATCAATATAGACTAGCTTATTGGACTTCTGTCCTAGCACTTCACTAGATTAATGAATATAACGATAGAAATGAATCGAATTAGATTAATTACACTATTTGTCTTTGCACTGTTCATAGGAGCATGCAATAAACAACAAGAGCAACCTAAAGAAGCTAAAAAACACTTTGAGCCGAATTGGGAATCATTGAGTCAATACGAGTGTCCTGAATGGTTTAGAAATGCCAAGTTTGGTATATATACTCACTGGGGTGTTTACTCGGCTTCTATGGCCACGGGTAATTCAGATTGGTACGGAAGAAACATGTACAATGATTGGCACCCGAATTACAAATTCCATAAAGAAACGTACGGAGATCAGAAAGAATTTGGCTATAAAGATTTAGTGCCGAAACTGACTGGTGAGAAATTTAATGCAGATGAGTGGGCTGAATTGTTCCAAAAAGCAGGGGCACAGTTTGCAGGACCGGCGGGAGAACATGCTGACGGTTTTTCAATGTGGGATTCTAAAGTGAACCCTTGGAACTCGGTAAAAATGGGCCCGAAGATCGACGTGGTTGCGGAGATGAAAAAAGCGGTAAAGAAGAGAGGAATGAAATACGTGGTCAGTCTGCATCACTCTTGGCTTTGGGGTTGGTATCCCACTTGGGATGAAAATACGGATTGTGCTAATCCAGAATTTGCAGGTTTATATGGACCAAAAATTCCTGAAACTTCTCGTCTTCTTAAGATTGGTGATGAAAAAGGGTCTTACCCAATGCCTAGCCCTGAGTTTGAAAGAATTTGGCTAGAAAAAGTAAAAGAAGTAGTGGATGGCTATTCACCAGATTTACTTTGGTTTGATAACAGAGTTAGAATTTTATCAGAAGGTATCAGAAAGCAAATGGTGGCTTATGTACATAATCACAGTGCTCAAAATAATATAGAAAGAGTATTTACATTTAAGCGTCCTGACTTCCCATTGGGTGTTGGAACAGTAGATTTGGAGCGTGAACGCATGCCGGATATCTATCCTGATCCATGGTTAACGGATACATCTATTTCAAAATCTTCTTGGTCTTATGCATCAGACTTAAAATGTTATCCTACGAACCGTTTAATTGATGACCTTGTGGATATTGTCAGTAAAAATGGTTGTCTATTACTAAACGTTGCACCACATCCTGATGGTACAATCCCTCAAGAACAAAAAGAACGTTTGTTGGAAATGGGAGCATGGTTAAAGTTAAATGGAGAAGCAATTTACGATAGCCGTCCTTGGTTGATTTTTGGAGAAGGCCCAACGAAAACGAAAAGTGGTCACTTAGCCGATCAAAAATTTGATGGTTTTGGAGCTGAAGATATCCGTTTCACAACAAAAGGAGATCAGTTATATGCTATTGCATTAGGCTGGCCTGAATCAGGAGTATTGCCTATCAAATCATTAGGTTTAATTGCATATAATTCGAAAGTAAAAGATATAGAATTGATTGGCCACAAAGGGAAATTAAAATGGGAAAGAACGGAAGAAGCATTGAATGTAACGCTTCCTAAAGATAAGCCATGTGATTTTGCTTATGTATTTAAGATCAATTTTAAAGAAAATAAATAATACTTATGATATGGTTCGTTAGGATATTGCATTGCAACGTTCTCACGAACCATATTACAATCCATGATATTTATTATATAAACTAATAGCTCAAACCAAGCTGAGCATCATTAACATTAGAAATAGACATTATATTAAAACAGAAATGAAAATATTTAATCTTCAACTACTCACAAAAACAGGAATGTTACTCGCATTCTTGTTGTCTTCAGCAATTTCTTTTGCTCAAAAAAAACAACCCAATATCATTTACATTATGTCAGATGATCATGCCGCACACGCTATCGGTGCTTACGGTGGACGATTATCATCATTAAACCCAACACCCAATTTAGATAAGCTGGCAGACGAAGGAATTCGTTTTAGCAATGCTTTTTGTAATAACTCTATTTGTACACCAAGTAGAGCATCAATTATCACTGGTCAGTACCCTCAGACAAATGGTGTATTGGACTTGGATATTCGCTTAGAGCCGGAAAAGCAATATTTACCAAAAGAAATGAAAAAGTTGGGGTACAGTACTGCGATAATTGGAAAGTGGCATTTGCATATTGAACCAACTGCTTTTGATTATTATAAAGTGTTACCTGGCCAAGGAAAATATTTCAATCCTTCATTCCATGAAAAGGGAAAAGGAGAGTGGCCAAAAAATAAAGTGAAAACGGAAGGACACTCAAGTGATGTAATTACGGATGTGACGATCGAATATTTAGAAAATAGAGATAAGAATAAGCCATTTTTCTTAATGCATCATTACAAAGCACCACACGATTTCTTTGAATATGCACCTCGTTACGAAGACTATTTAGCGGATACTGAAATTCCAGAGCCTTCAAGTCTATATTATCAACCCAATTGGGGATCGGAAGGCACAAGAGGAGCCAATGATTCTTTGACAAACTATATTGGTACTTCGGTTTCTGACCGTCATATGTATAGAAATTATAATAAATTTTTCCATGAGGATTCTCTAAAAGGGCAACAGTCGGCACACGTTGCTTATCAAGATTATTTGAAAAGATACTTGCGTTGTGTAAAAGGAGTGGACGATAACTTAGGTCGTTTATTTGATTACTTAAAGAAAGAAGGCCTTTGGGAAAATACTATCATTGTTTACACGGCAGATCAAGGAATGATGTTGGGTGAGCACGATTTGCAAGATAAACGATGGATTTATGAAGAGTCTATGCGTATGCCATTTATCGTACATTATCCTAAAATGATTAAAGAAGGGAAGGAAGCCGATCTTTTAATTAACAATACAGATTTTGCTCCAACATTAATAGAAATGGCAGGAGGAAAAGCACCTGAGTACATGCAAGGAAGAAGCTTTGCAAGGACGCTAAAAGGAAAAGAAGAGAAGGGTTGGAGAACGTCAACTTACTACCGTTATTGGATGCATATCATTCATCATTACGTACCGGCTCATTTCGGTTTACGTACCAAAGATTATAAGTTAGTATTCTATTATGGAAAGCACTATTTACCAGAATCAGAGTACGCAAAACATTACTGGGCAAAACAATATTATGGTATCGAAAGAGAAACGCCTCACACTTGGGAATTCTATGACCTTAAAAATGATCCAGAGGAATTGCATAACCGCTACGATGATCCAGAATACCAGGATATTATTGCAAAGTTGAAATCAGAATTAAAACAACAAAGAGAAGACTTGAATGAGACAGATGAAAACTATCCGGAAATTCAAGCGATAGTGGAGAAATATTGGGATACAAAAACGTTATCTGAATAAGAAAAATACCCTCTCTTTAAGTAGTGTTTTACTTTTTGAGAGGGTATTTTTTCATGCTTTTTTATACATCAGAAGATTTCTGATAATCTAAAAGTCATGAATGATACAGTAGGTTAACATTAGTGCCAGCAAGTGTGAGAGTAGTGCTATCCTCTACTTTAAAGCATAACATAGCACAGAAAATTTAATTAGAAGTTGGTGAAAACCTAGTTGATAGTGCATTTATACTTTACTAAATTTAATTACAGATATTTTCCCTGAACTATCATGAAGTCTTAGTATACTCGCAGTATGATATTTCTTTTGAAGTTCCCACCATTTTAATTCTTCTCCAGGTTTTAAATTCAACGAACCAAATTCAATTAATTGTCCATTGAAGTCGTATAGTTTCCAATTTACCCTTCCTGATATTTCTATTTTTGTTTTCTGATTGTTCGCATTATTTACATTGTATTGAACAAAATCTATAGAATTAGGGCAAGATTTCCCATGGTCATATATTTCCCAGCCATGCTCGCTCACTATCTTTTGTCTACCTGCCTCACCTTTACAGTAAGTAGCCGATATATCTATCTCAAGGTACTTTACCAGGTCTAATTGACTCCAACTATTTAATAGATCATCATATTTATCGCTTGGGTAATTTGTATCAAGAAGGAAAGACCGCAAAGCATATACGGATGTTACATCCCATTTACTTAAGTCTCCTTTAAAACTTTTAGCTCTATGAAACATCCCACTCATATCTACTACTGATGAAACATCCCATAAACTAATATCACTATTAAATGTAACGGCCCCATAAAACATCCACGACATATATTCTACAGATGAGACGTCCCAATTGCTGATATCACCGTTAAAACTCAATGCTTCTTCAAACATCATGGGCATATCTGTTACAGAAGACACATCCCATTTACTAAGGTCCCCATTAAAACTACTTGCACCAGAAAACATCCATCCCATATCAGTCACTGAAGACATATTCCATTTACTTAAGTCACCATTAAAGTGTGTAGCTCGAGCAAAAGCCGCCCACATAATTGATACAGAGGATAAATCAGGTGTGTCTTTTGCCGAAAAAGCAATAAGATTCGTACAGTGGTAAAAGGCATTTTGGAATGAGGTGAAATTAGTATGTCCCCATTGTGCTACATCAATAATGCTTTGCGGAGCATTGAAATGATTTAATTCTCCTCTTATGCGGATTGTATCAATAGATCCTGTAAAATGATGTTCAATCGTTTCCATTCCATTGGTAGTCACTTCTACCCAATGACCATCATTGCTCCAGTCGATATAGAAGGATGAATTAGTATTGACTCTAAAAGTAATAGGCGAAAGTTCTTGATCCACGACAATAATAAAATCAGATTCACACTCTTGTGCAAAAACAGTATTGGATGATAGGAGCAAAAATAAGTAAATGATATTCTTCATAATCCATTAGTTTTAATTTTGGGTAATACCGCTTGTTAGATTTAATTATTATTGAAAGTCAGTGTGTTATCTATTTATTAGACTTTGGATTATTTTTTTTGCCACCAAATAACGTTGTTAATAAAACTTAACAAGGGTCTATCCTTTAATCTACTTATTTCTTGGCCTCAAATACTTATATTACTTCGAGTTAATTTGAAAGGAGAAAAAATATTTAGTTTTTCGAAGGTTAGTTGTGTTGATGAAAACCTATTTAATAACCTTATTTTACTGAATAAGGTTATTAAATAAGTAAACGGAAATTTTACATCAAGATATCATTTTTAGCTTGAATAGGTGCAGGTAAATCTTTTTCACCAAGCATTTGTAGTAGGTCTATTTCTATCACTCTACAAAGAGATAACATCGGTATATCATTGGCCATACCTTGAAATGGATTTTCTGAATAATCTCCCACAATTTCCATCATTACATAAACCCAACCTATTAAAGCTGAAATAGGAACAGATATCCAAATGCCCCAACTGCCTAATTTCATTAATTCAGGTATCATACTGAAAGGGAGTAAGAAAATCAGAATTGTTACAAAATACCTACTCATATTGGCATATTGACGAGGCAAAGGAAACTTCTTTATCCTTTCATTTTTACCTTGTAAAGTATAGAAACTGGAAAGTATTTTCATCATTTCCATATGTCTAAAATCTTCAATCAAGTCAGATGCCCTTAGCTGTGTTAATTCGCGTGACTGTTCATTGATAATTTGTGTGGCAGTATTGACATAATTAGTCAACCTTTCATATTCGCTTAAAGGTAAAAAGTTTTTTAGTTCCGATTTCGTCACTTCATCATCTACCAGTCCCACTCCAAAATTTTTCTGAAAATACTTAGCAGTATTTCCAATATGACCTTTTTGACTTGAATGCTCCCATTGTGTAGCCACTAAAAGTTGACTTCGATGGGCGTAAAGCCATCCTATATGACGGTAAATTAATCTTTTTTTGATGGCTTTTATTTCGTTTTCACTTACCTTTTCATTAGTAAACTGATTGGTTATAAATCCATCAACCATCATTCCCCATGTCCTGCTATCATTTATAATACCTCCCCATATCTTACGTGCTTCCCACATTCGGCTATAAGCCTGATTGTTTTTAAAACCAACATAAAAGGCAACAGCTGTTCCTATTACAGAAATCGGTAACCAGGGAATCCTAAATTCAATAATTTTAAAATGGTACAGAGAGGCCATAAAGGCCATGAAAAGTAGAAGCCAAAGCATATGTAGGCCAGACCATTGTATTAATCTTTTTAATCCAATACCTTTTGAAGTAATCATAAACTGTTTTTTTAAGAGAAGCTGTTTAGTAATTCAAAATAGGGTTGTAATCTGTAGTGTAGGTTTGTGTCTATCACTAAAGCAATAAAGAAAAGGCCAATAAACCCAAGAGCTAAACCTTTGAGATAATCTGTTTTAAACAAAAAAAATAATCCCAATGCAATGACAATCAATAATGCCCATACTGGTTTTAATTTTGAATAGGCTTCATGGTCTTTTTTGGCTTTTGCATATTCTTGTTCTATTGCTTTCATTTTACTTTCATTATAAACGGACTCCACCTGAGTGATGTGCCCATTTCTGGTAAAAGTTAGAAAACCTCCATAGCCTAGTAACATTACAATAGCCAGTGAAAAGGGAATCAAAGTGCCTTTTAATAATTCATGATTACTTCTCAGAATCATTATAACAGCAATTAGAAATAGAGCACCTACGCATAACATCACCTTTCCTTGATAAATATCGCCTTTGGCCCAGGTTGTTGTGTGTTCAAGTAGTTTCATAGTAGTTTTTTTGATTTGTAGCAAACTTTAAAAGCCCGACGTATTTAAATTATAAAAAAAACTCCATTACTCAAATTATTGTCGAATACATTCTACTAAGAGAAAGCAGTTAATGAATAGACGTTTCAAAACAACGTCCACTCATTAACCACTATAAAAAACTAAATGCTTTTCTAATCGTGATTTTAAAAAAAACTTTTTCAAAAAAATCAACTGATCTTAAGCCTCTCGGTTAGCACTAAATTTATTAGTCCCGACACTCTCTGTAATCGCTTTGATAACTCCTTCTTTATCCTTTTTCACGAGTTCAATAAATTCAGCACTCACATTTAAGCCATCCTTATGTTTAGCAGACCAGAGTATAAGTTCCAATAATAGTGGGATTAAGTCTATCCCCTTATCTGTCAGTGAGTAAACTTTAAATTTTCTTTGTTTTTCATAAGGATGTGACTCCACAATGCCCAAACTTTCAAGTCGTTTTAAACGGTCTGTAAGGATATTTGTAGCTATGCCTTCCTTCGAATTCAGGATCTCTTTAAAGAATTTTTTTCCTTCAAAAACAAGGTCTCTAATTACCAGTAATGTCCACTTATCCCCAAGGTATTCCAGGGCATAATTGATAGGACATTCTGATCTTAATTCATCTTTTTTCATTTTATAGCTTGTAAAATGCAAGTTAATGCTTTATGTTTGTGATAGATTGCAAAACGCAAGTTAAAGATTATTTATTGAAAAACCTTTTAATAAAGTTTAAAATGGAAACGTTAAAAATTGATTTACAGCAGTATCAAAAGTCAACATGGACAGCACAAGAAGTAGAAAACGCAACGATCGTAGTTGACTTTGTGCAGCACTTGATGAATGATCATGATTTTGAATACATCAAGAATACTTATGGAAGTCACCCTTATAAGCAACACAATCAAAGTATGGTAGATGGCTTAGAAGGAGTATTGGAAGTGGTTTCAAATTTCGCGAAAACATACCCTGATTATATGTATGACGTAAAACATATTTATGTAGATGGTGAACACGTAACAGTCCACTCTCATGCAACAAATGATAAAAAGCATAGAGGAAATCCTCAAAAAGGTTTGAATATCATAGATGTATGGAAAGTAGAAGACGGTCAAATCACAGAACATTGGGATGCTGTACAGCCTATTCACGGTCAAATGAGATTCTATTTCTGGATGGTTGGCGGAAAATTCAAAAACGAGAACACTTATTTCTAAACCATTCACTCTCTTCAAATTAATAACATCATGACAAAACTAGGAGAAGCAACATCACAAGCCATTATTAACGCGAACATTGAAAGTATCAACATTTCAGAATGGCTTTTTACGATTACATCTGAAGAATATGCCGCCTGTTCATCTGGACATCAAAGTGCGGCACAAGGACAATTGCCTTCCGGAAAAAGGGTGTCTATGAATGTAGAAAATGTAGCGGGTTACTTTATGGTTCAGCACTACATAGAAACAATTTCTGAAAAGCACAGAGTATTGACAGTCTCACCCAATACCACACTATGGTTGGATGATGTCAACTATATACTATTACAAATCACTTGGGAGTTGACAGTTGAAAAAATAGATGAGGACACCAGTCTGCTTACTTGTAAAGTGATTTCAGAAACTGAAAATGAAAAATTTATCGAAGCTACTCACGAGCTAACAAAAGACATTGATCCTCAGGAAACACCTTTCCAACTTCATATCAATGAAGAAACACCGCTCTTCGCTAAAGATATTGAAAGAAAAGCACTTGCAGGCGTATTTATGCTGGAAGAGGTTTGAGATAGTACAAACTTCCAAAGAAGAAATGCTTCTGATTTTCCTTTGAATAGAATGGGGGAAATTGGAAGCATTTTTTTGTGGTTGGAATAAAAGGATATTGTTCTTGTTATAGCTGCCGATGTTTAAGTTGGGAGGTAATGTAATTTATCTTAAATGTTTTCTGGAAATCCCATCTTAAAATTCTCCAAAGCATTTAAAGAGGAGCTTCAAAAGCTATCTCAAAAAGGATATGCCATAGCAAAAGCGAAAGTGAGTTATATTATTTATTGGTGGTCAGAAGAACATGAAAAAGAAGTGAAAATAGTAATGCCGGAGTTATTGTTGAGAAGGTTATAAAAATTAGCCATATTTGACTGTTATTACTCAGTTAAACTGAAAAAAAGAAGCTTTTAACTATTAATTATGAAGGATATAGAAAAACAAATACTAAAGGGATTACCTGATTTTCACCATCCAAAAGAAATGGAAGAGTTGTACGTGAGGTTTTTGGATATGGATTATTTTACCATAAAAGATATCCAAAAATTACCCTATGATACTCTAATAGAAGACCTTGTTAAAGGAGTTGAAGATGGACTATCACGCTATACTTACTTTAGAAATATATACGAAGATGCAGAGGATCCAAAAGAAATAGGAATTGTTTACCATGGGCTTCAAATTTTAGGAGAGATGGCTCCTGAAAGAGGAAAAGAGTTATTACTAAAATTATATGCTCAATCTGAAGAGTTCATTGACTTTTATTTATTAGAAGAGATAGTAGATTTTTATAATGTATGTTACAAAATGCTGAACAATGATTTAGCATTAGTAAAAGAATTTTTAGTGTCTCCTCTGCAATCATCATTTGCAAAATCTTCTATGGTTAGAGGGATGTGTGCAATAGCTGTTTATCAACCAGAACGTAGAGAGGAGCTACTAAACTTTATGGATGAAGTATTGCATGAATATCTAACGTCAACAGATTCAAAGGTGATAGATCCCTCTCTAAACGCGATGATCTTAGGTGAAATTGAAAATGCAAATTTACATGAATTAGAGCCTTACATAAAGAAACTATACGATGCTGACAGAATAGATGAGTCGTTTTGTGGTGATTATGAAGAATATCAGACCTTTTCAGAAGGGTTTGCATTGAAGGAAGAAAACTTTATTATAGACGTCGTAAAAGTAACCTACCTTGAATTAGAAGAAACCTATGATCCTGATGATAAAATGTTTGATCTTTCGGGCCTTGAAAGGGAACTAGGTTTAGATGGAGAAGAAGAAGCGGAAGAGATAATGAATGCTTACTTGTATGAGAAATCATTATCTGATGAACCTAAAGTAGGAAGAAATGATCCTTGTCCGTGTGGGAGTGGGAAAAAGTATAAGAAGTGTTGTATGTAACACCTTCCTGTTTTCTCTATTAAAAGAAAGTTGATCTTGTTTGCACCATAGTTAGAACTGTGGTGCAAACAAGATTTCTTATTTCAGGTGTTGAGTGTGAGCGTGAATTTAGAGTATAAAATAAACCCTGTCCGTAATTTTAAAATTTTATATATTGAAAATTATGGCAAAGCAATCCTCAAAAGAATGTGCTGATTTATGTCCTTAAAACACTCTATATTGAATTAGAAAAGATCAATAATCTCACTAAAAAATAGGGTGGTTAACATCGTGAATTATGTTGTGAGCTGAGTATTTGTCAACTTACTTCCTTTTCATTTTTGAGTGAAGACAAAATTAAGAGGAGCACTCTGAAAGCTTATAAAAACATCTTTTACTGATTGGAAATAGATCAGAATTACCCACCTTAAGAAATCTAATAGAAGCCCCACTTGTTAAGTTTTTATCTCCATTAAGGCATTAATTAGTGTTTGATACTTTTTCTTCTTTTAGAAATATCAGTTTATGTGTTAACAAATGTCTATGAAATTAAT
Source organism: Flammeovirga aprica JL-4 (assembly GCF_012844305.1). Taxonomy (GTDB): domain Bacteria; phylum Bacteroidota; class Bacteroidia; order Cytophagales; family Flammeovirgaceae; genus Flammeovirga; species Flammeovirga aprica. The sequence continues at coordinate 38,829 of NZ_JABANE010000061.1, read as the reverse complement.
AATCGAAAAAATGGACATCATTATTGTATGCTAAAAAATACTTTTAAACTTTCATATTTTTTGACTTTCGGTAAACTACTTTATGAAAAATAAGATCGTAAGTATTTTTCTACTTTTATTTATTTTATCCAATTCTTTAAAAGCACAACTTAGGAACACCTCCCAGTTGTCACTTTCTCAATATAAGATGAAGGTGTACACTGACAAGGACGGGTTACCTAACAACGGTGCTTTATTTGTAAAGCAAACTAATGATAAATACATTTGGATCGGAACGTACAACGGGTTAATACAATTCGATGGGGTTCAGAAGACATTTTTTACGCCATCCAATACCAAAGAGATACACGGTAGAGTTTTTCAGGCCATGCTTGAAGATAAAGATACGTTGTGGATCGGTACTCAAGGAGGTTTGAGTAAAGAAACGGATGAAGATTGGAGTTCTTTCCGAACACAAGAAGGGCTTCCAAGTAATATTATTGCCTCTATCAGTAAAGATCAAGAGGGCAAGATTTGGGTGGGAACCTCCAACGGATTGGCCTTCTATGCTCCTCATGAAAATAAATTCATCACAGAAGGCATTACTCCAGAATTACAGAATACGCATATTTCAACCATTTATTCAAGCAAGAATGATGTGCTTTGGGTAGGTACAAATACAAAAGGTCTGTATGGGGTAGCGGATAATAAATTAATCAATTTCAATAAGCGCAATTCAAACTTCACCTCCAATCAAATCAACGCGGTTTTTAAATCTGCCACAGGTAAGCTTTGGGTAGGTACAAAAGAGGGATTGTTTTTTATAGATCAAAATGAGAAAGTACAGCCTTTCCCGCTTCAAAATCAACTGCCCAACAAACATGTAACGGCACTTTATGAAGATCAGTTTGGTGCCTTATGGATTGGTACAGAATCGGGATTGTCTAAGTTTTTTGATGGCAACATTAGTCATATCGTCAAAAATGATAAGATCGATAAGCATATTGTGCTTGATATAACGGAAGATCATGAGGGAAGTATTTGGGTTTCCACTTATCATTCGGGTATTTACTTATTAAACCGCGGAAAGTTCATCACTTACCAAGAGGAACAAGGGGTGATTGATGATGTGATTTATTCTATCAGAAAAGGACATCATGAAGGCGAGTTTATTGTGGGTACTGATGAGGGAATTAGTATTTACAAAGATGGAGATTTCTTCACGCACCGTATCACCAAGCACTTGATCACACCAGTGGTGAAAGATGCATTTGTAGATAGCAAAGGTGTGATGTGGGTTTGTTCTAAAAAGGGATTAATCAAAAGTACTGATCAAGGACACACTACAACGGTACTGACTACGGCAAGCGGTTTATCGAATGATTATGCTCGTCAGGTTTTGGAAGACCATCAAAATAATATCTGGGTAGGTACAGCCAATGGCTTAAACGTAATTCATCCAGATGGCTCTATTGAGAAGTTCTTTATGAAAGATGGTTTGATCGACAATTTTATTCTGTCGATGTACGAGGACAGCCAAAATCAATTGTGGATATGTACTCGTGAAGGGATGACGACCTATAAAGATGGGAAGTTTGAGAACTTCATGAAGAAAAATAATTTGAAAAATCAGATTGTATTTAAAGTATATGAAGATAAAGAGGGGACGATTTGGTACGGAACAAACAATGGTATTTTCTGCTATAAAGACGGAAGTGTTTTTGAATTTGGCAACAAAGTAATTGGTATTACCACCACTGTTTTTGATTTGGTAGAAGATAAAAACCAAACGTTTTGGGTGACCTGTAATAATGGTATTTATACTGTTTCTAAGCGTGATTTATTGGCTATTCGTTCTGGAGAAAAAGAAAATACAGAAATTAAATTATACAACCACAATGATGGTTTAGCGTCGAATGATGCTACTGCCAATGGTGTCTCACTAAAAAGAGAAAATGGTGAAATCTGGTTTCCAACGTTAGGAGGTATTGTTGTAGTGAATCCAGAAAACTTATACGTCAATCCTTTCCCTCCAAATGTATTGATCAATGAGGTCTACATTAATAATGAAGAGCAAGATTTCAAGAAATCCAATGAAGTGACGATTCCTGCAGGAAATGAACGTCTTGAAATTAAATTTACAGGTTTAAGTTTTGTCGCTCCTGAGGTAGTTGCCTTCAAATACAAATTGACGGGTTATGATGAGGAATGGATTGATAGCCGTTCATCAAGAAAAGCATTTTATACCAATATTCCTCCGGGTAAATATCAGTTTGAAGTGATTTCTTGTAACAATGATCAAGTGTGGAATACAAACTCCGCAAAAGTGACCATTATCAAACTTCCTTTTTGGTATGAACGTCCAATTGTTCAATTGCTTATTTTACTTGGCTTAATCGCATTAGTCGCATTAGGGTATAGAGTGAGAGTAAAGCAATTACAAGCACAGCAAGTAGAGTTAGAGCAGAAAGTAGAAGAAAGAACAATTGAAATTAAAACTCAGGCTGACGAAATTCAACAACAAGCGGAAGAGTTACAGCAACAAGCAGAGGAGCTGGAAATTCAAAGAGACCACTTGTCTGAAACAAACTTGATTATCTCTGAAAGAAATCAAGCACTTTACGATAAAAATGAAGAGGTTTCTAAACTAATCGAACAAGTACAAGAAGCCAATTTAGATATTACGAGAAAGAATAAAAAAGTGACGGATAGTATTCGTTATGCGGAAACGATGCAACAAGCCATCTTACCGGAAAAAGACCTTATTTATTCTAACTTCAGCGACTTCTTCGCAATTTTCCAGCCCAAAGATATTGTATCAGGCGATTTCTATTGGATCAGTAAAAAAGCAGGAGATACATTATTTGTTGCTTGTGTGGACTGTACAGGACACGGTGTACCTGGTGCATTGATGTCAATGATTGGTACCAACTTGCTTTCAAAAATCGTCAACGAAAACAATATTCACGAACCGGACTTGATTTTAAAAGAGTTGGACTTAGGAATTAAGTCGGCTTTAAAACAAGAAAAGTCAAACAACAAAGACGGTATGGATTTGTCTGTGATGCGTATTGATCCATTCGTTGATGGAAAAAGTAAATTACATTTCTCAGGAGCAAAAAGTTTTATTTTCTATTTCAATAGAGAAAAAGGCGAGCTAGAGAAAATTACCGGTAACCGTATTGCGATTGGAGGTATCCGTAAGAAGAAAGTAGAAAAGAGTTTTGATGTTCATACAAGATCCATCGAAAAAGGTGATAGAGTTTTCTTGATGACAGACGGTTATATTGATCAATGTAACGACGAGAGAAAGAAATTTGGCTCTACCAAACTAACCACTTTGCTCGAACAAACGGTAAGTCAGTCATTAACCTATCAGCATAATGCCTTGATCGATAGCATGAAAGATCACCAAGGTCAAACTGAACAAAGAGACGATATAACTATTTTAGGCATCGAGTTCTAAACGTTATTGTTTTATTAAAACATCATAATAATGGGCACCCTTTAATGAAGAGGGTGTCCATTTTTGATTCTATATCTTTTCATTTAGCGTTGCTACATTATGAACTAAGTTTACGTTATTTATTGTATTTAGAAATCAGGAGATCTCTGATGATCTGTAGGGCACGAATGACGCTTACGCTTAACATTCGCGCCAGTGGGCTTTTTACTCTATTCATTGGGTAGTGCTTTCCCATGACCTTGAAGGGAAAAGCATTAATGAGTAAAAATGTAGTTGCTTTGAAAGCAGAATTAAATGAATACCATTTTAATCTTAGCCTAGTGTAAGTACTATGACAAAAGAAATGGATATTTTATCTTATCTTTTTTATCCTACTCTTCGTTAGATTTTTATCGCGTAGCTACGGCTATGCTCTGCAAATCTGCCTTGATTAGAATAAAAAATATTAAACTAAAATCATCCCTTTTCTTCTGTCACAGTACTTATTAATTAAAATCAATGGTTGTTTTAATAAGTTTTTTCCAATCATCATCATAATAATTGATTTCATTTTGATGTTTGTCGATATTAGTTTTTACTTTTCTAACAAATGAAAGACAAGTATTATAACGAATATCTATTTCATCAGAAAGCTGTTTAATATTAACGTCTCCTTTATGGATAAAAACGTAATACATAATGTAAAAGGCCTTTTGTAAGGGGAATCTCACTCTGCTGAAAATTGTATTTACAATTTCGGATTCGATATAATTACATTTTTTGCACCTTCTCCCTTTATCTGAATTTGTAAAAAAGTGACCTGAACATTTAGGGCATTGATATTTATTTTCCCATTTCAGACTTGCAACTAATTGCCTACAATTTTCATCTTGAGGATATAACTTTTTAAAGTCATCAAATGACATATAACTGCCAGAAGACATCTTTTCTTTAATGTCTACATTGTCGGCTTCTAACAGTTTATTTTTTTCAGTTAACAAATTATTTATCCTTCTGATTTCTTCTGCTTGATGGAATACCTGTTGTATTGCATTTTCTAAGGATTCATTTTTCTTGACAATGATTTGTTTTTGTTCTTCTATTTCTTGAGTGCGAACTTCTACTTCTTGGCTAATAGTTTGCTCTTTTTCTTTCAAAAAAATGATTAAATCTTCTTGTACTTTTTGTTCTTGAACTTTAATTGTATTGAACTTTTTAAATAGGGAAATACTAAAAGAAATAATCATTATAACTATGCATAAATAGCTACTATAATGGTTAATGATACCTGATTCATTGATGACTCCTGAAAAAGAATTTGACTCTGTACCCAGAATATAGAAGGAACACATCACAAAAAATAACCCAATACAAAAATACCTGTCAAGTGAGTTCACAAACACTGACCAATAGACCAAATAAAGGAATATTGCAATTAATGGAATATAGAAAAGTAATGAATTCCAAATCACTAGATGTTGTGGCGTGATGACAAAATTATTCCATAGGCAGAGAACAATTACATATAAAAAAAAGTAGAGCTTAATTCTTTTTAATCTCTTTTCGATTTTAATATATGACTTTATAAATAGAATAAATGTAACTAATAAAAGTATTGGGGACCAGTTGATTAGATAAATATTAAGAGACTCAAAAGAATACCATATATATTGATACCCTAGTCGGTCTCTGACTAGAGAAGTGATAATGAAACTCAGCAAGAAGAGTGAATAATAAAAATAAAACTTCTCTTTAAAGTAGGTCACCATCAAAAAATTATAAAGTAATATCATGGAAAACAGACCATAAAAAATACCTAGAATACAGTATTCTTTATTAGAGTAGGCATTAAATACATTCTCAGATCTGATTTTATAAATTAAGGTTCTCCCATAAGATTTATAATAACGGATAATAACTGTCACATCTGCGTTATCTTTTATGTCGAAAGTGAAGTTTTTATGATCTCTTGGTCGTTCTTTAAATTGAGTGTATTTAGTATAGGTTCCTATCCATTCATAGTTCTGTTCATTATCATAGGAAAAATAGACAGAAATAGAATCAATATTTGAAGCCATCAATTCTAGTACTCTTTTTTTTGATTTGGAGTCTTCTGCTTTAATATTAATTTTTACCCAATGAATTTCTGATCCTTTTTTAATTTTTTCATAGTAGGAACTTTTACTAAATTCTTTTGACTTCACATCTTCAATACCTTCATTCGGGTTTTGAGAACTGTAATGTGTTATTCTGTCAATAGGAATTAAAAATTCACCCCTATGTTTTTGATCCATTGAGTAGGCATAATCAAAGAAGAAGAAATAACATGATAAGGTTAATAAGAATGATAATAAGAATTGCATTTATAATGGTGAAGTTGGTCTTGTTTAAGTACTAAAACAGAAGAAAAGGGATAATTTTAGTTTAATATTTTTTATTCTAATTGAGGCAGATTTGCAGAGCATAGCCTTAGCTACGCGATAAAAATCTAACGAAGAGTAGGATAAAAAAGATAAGATAAAATGTCCATTTCTTTTGTCTTAGTACTTAAGCTAAATATGGTATGCAAAGGTACTTTTTGCAATAAAAAGATGAAAGTTATAAATGTTTGATATTGACTTGGTAACACTTAAAAAAGTGTAAAACTCATTAATATCATTGATTAATGAGTTTTACTTTTTCTTTAATTTAATATCCTACATTCTGTTTAAAATTAGGACATTTATCTAATTCAGATTGAGGGATAGGCCAGAAGCCTCTCTTTCCAGCATCAAACTGTTTTTCAAAATCTGATGGCACTCCAATATCACCCCATAAAGGTTCTTCTTCATTGGGCCTCATTTCATAATTTACCACATCTAATTCCTGTTGAGCAAATTGAAAACCTCTTCTGAGGATATCCCAATAGCGGTGCCCTTCCATGGCTAATTCTAACCTTCTTTCTAAATAGATATCATCAAGAGTAACTAATGATAAGTTTTCAAGTCCTGCTCTATTTCTTACTCTATTTACATAGTCCGTTGCTTTACTGATATCGGAAGTGAGTTGCAGTTCAGCACCAATAAGTAAAATATCAGAGAAACGGATATAATGATAATTTTGATCATAATTGATTGCTGTGTTGCTAGGGTTGGCACGGTAGGCGTGTGTAGTATATTTATAACCAAATGCTCCAGTATTTGTGAAACTAGGGTTTAATCCATTACCAGATTCATCTTCCATGAGTGCTTTGGCAGTTATAAATGTTGACTTTTTTCGTTTATCCTGATCAGAATATAAATCCATGAGTTCATGTGTCGGTAACCCAAAACCCCAACCATTACTTAATAAATCACTTCTATATCCTCTAGGCCCTGCTAGCATACTTTGCATATTTCCTAAGGAGTTGATACCCCAAGTATTTGAATTGATGTTTCCAAAGCTAATTTCAAAAACAACTTCCTTAGAAAAGTCACCATCATAGGTGAAAATGTCATGAAATGAATTTAATAATCCATGGCCAGAATTATGAATTAAATCTTCAACCATCTGAATAGCATCCTGATGGGTAAACATACTGCCATCATTTTTTGGGAGGTGATCCTTTTGGTAGTAACCTGTGTAGAACATAAACATCTTTAATAATTCAGCTTTTGCAGCCCAAGAAGTTAAACGACCTTCAATAATCCCAGATTCGGCCATTAGCGGTATTGCATCAAGCATATCTGTTGTGATTTGAGCATATAATACTTCAGGTGATGCCTGAGTGTATTCCCTCCAAGATAAATGATCTTCTGATTTTAATGTGAGCGGTACATTTTCAAAGAAACGGGCCAATTCAAAATAAAAATGGGCTCTTAAAAATAAAGCTTCACCTTTATAGTTATCCTTCTCTTTCTGTTCATTTGTTTTAAAAGTGATCTCATCATATTTATCTAATAGGGTATTTGAACGTTGGATGGCGATATAGCATTTCTTCCAAATTTCTTCCCCATTGATATTGGCAGGATCTCCTCTAAAAGCACCGAGTTGTTTTAATCCAATATTATCAGCGGCACCGCCACCTCCAACATACAGGTCGTCTGACATGGCATCTGCTGTTAAAGCTAATGGAATATAGATATTGGTGTGATCATGTCTTAACTTCTCATAAATCCCTATTAATGCCTTATAAGCATCATCAGCATTATTATAAAAGTTATCTTCAGTTACTTTATCGTTAGGGGAAAGCTCTAAGAAACGGGAACATGAAGTAGTAAAAATAATTCCCATCAAAAATATAAGTTTTATAAAGTTATTCATTGTTTGCGTATTTAGAATGAAATATTGGTACCTAACATAAATGACATAGCTTGTGGGTAAGAACCTTTATCCCAGCCAGCGCCCATAGCACCTCCAAATGATAATTCAGGGTCAAATCCAGAGTAATCTGTAAAAGTGAGTAAATTGTTCAATGATAAGTAAACCCTTAATCTGTTAATCTTTAGCTTGTTTAAAACCTCATCATTAAAAGTATAGCCTACTTGAATATTCTTTAATCTTAAATAGGACGCATCCTCGATATGAACCATGTCATTGATGTAGTCATAATTATGGTTAGGATCATTGAAAGTCATCCTTGGGAAAGAATTTGTAGAACCCTCACCATTCCAAGTATTCGCATATCTTGAATTGTAATTTTGAAGCGGTGCTAAATCTCTTCTTTGAACAGCATTGATCATTTGAGCCCCGAATTGACCTTGCCAGAACATTGAAAAATCCCATCCTTTATAATTGAACCCAACGGTAAGACCTGCAATCCAATCAGGAACCGGAGAACCTATATTTGTTCTATCATTTGCATCAATTTTTCCATCACCATTCGAGTCTACATATCGGATATCACCAGGTCGTGCATTGGGTTGAATACGTTCTCCCTTATCGTTGACATGAGCATCAATCTCCGCTTGATTCTGGAAAATTCCATCCGTTTTAAAACCATAGAATATTGGTAAAGGCATTCCAGCTACCATAGCAGATTGTCCTGTGTGCTGGAAAAAAGTATCGCCGAAGATAATGCCTTCATCATTAGCAATATTTAAGACCTTGTTCGTATTGTATGCCGCATTAGCGGTGATGAAATAATTAAAATCTCCTTCACTTTTTCTGTAAGTCAATGCCAGTTCAACTCCTTGATTCCTTACATCACCAATATTTGCAGCCGGTGATCCTTTACCAACAAATGAAGGAATAGGTAAGTAATCCAAGAGTCCTTTTCTTGTTCTGCTGTATATATCTGTTGTAAAAGTTAGCTTATCATGCCATAAACCAACATCAACTCCAATGTTAATTTCTTCAACTTGTTCCCATTTTAAATCAGGGTTATCCATTGCAGTAATTGCCATCCCTGGATTATAAATAGTATTCGTGTTAGCACCTAATGGATAAGCAGGAGTTGCACCAATTGTAGATAAATACATAAAATCACCGATGGCTTCATTACCTGTTTGACCATATCCTCCTCTTAATTTCAAAAATGTAATATGTTCATTATTCTTCAAGAAATCTTCATTTGAGATGGTCCAACCTGCCTGCACAGAGAAGAAGTTACCAAAACGATTATTGGCACCAAATCGAGAAGATCCATCCCTTCTATACACTAGGGTTGCCATGTATTTATTATCATAATCATAATTTACTCTACCAAAGAAAGAAGCTAATCGGTGTTCATATCTCATACCATTTGCCGCTTGTGAACCATCAGCAACTCCATTTCCAACATATCCAAAATCCCAACCTGGTATTTGATTATTTTTCCTGTTGGCTTGAGTCCAAATTTGATCTTCTGAAAGCAAAGTAAAGCCTAATAAGCCAGAGAAATTATGTAATCCAACACTCTTATTGTAAACTAATGTAGACTCCCATTGCCAGTTCTGAAAAGTTCTATTAGACTGTGTTATTGCCGATTGATCGATAATGTTTCCACTATTGTAATAGGCCTCAGGTTCATATGTTCTAGTATTTACACTGGAAACTTTTAGTCCAAAATCAGTTTTAAAAGTAAGTCCTTCGAATACATCCGCCGACAAATAAATATTTCCAAGCAAGTTGTTTCTTTGTGTTTCATTATATGTGTTTTCAATTTGTGCTAACGGGTTTGCTATACTGTTAGTAACATGTTCTGAAATACCATAATATCTTCCATATCTATCTTTCACTGGTGAGACAGGGTAGTTATCATAATCTTCTATGGTATTCGGGTCAGTCACATAAACGGGTGTCAGAGGATCATGAAGCATAACATTCTGAAGTATCGATCCATGAACATTATTTTCTCTTATCCCTGTTTGTTTGGAATAGCTATAAGTCAAGTTTTGTCCAAGTTTTACCTTATCATTAATTTTATGCTCGGAGTTTAATCTATAGTTTATTCTTTCAAAATGAGACTTGTCAGGAGAGACAATTCCTTGTTGACCATAATACCCAAGACTTGATAAATAGGTAGATTGTTCACTTCCTCCATTAATACTGATGTTATGACTTGTCATGGGGGCAGCATTAAAAACTTCTTCTTGCCAATCTGTATTGTGAGCAGGGTTAGCTATTTGATGGTCAGTGAATTTTGGATCTTGTCCATCATTTATCCGGCCCTGATTATGCAGTTGCATATATTGTTGACTATTCAGCAAATCAACTTTATTAGTAGGCTGTTGTATAGCTATAAAACCATCATAACTGATCTTCATTTTACCAGAATTCCCTCCCTTTGTAGTGATGATGATAACGCCATTGGCAGCTCTAGAACCATAAATTGCGGAAGAAGCGGCATCTTTCAAAACCTCCATAGATTCTATATCTGAAGGGTTTAAAAAATCAATATCCTGCATTTGTACCCCATCTACAATATATAAGGGCCTATTATCTCCATTTGTTGCAGTTCCTCTCACTCTCACATCTACACCTGCTCCTGGGGCTCCAGAAACCGTTTGTACTTGAACACCGGCGGTTCTACCTTGCATGGCCTGTGCTGGAGACATCACAGGAGTGGATGTAATATCATCTGATTTAACAGAGGCAATTGCACCCGTAACAACGGCTTTCTTCTGTACACCATATCCAACAATTACTAATTCATCCAATTCCTCCACATCTGGAACCAATTGGACTTGTACATTGGTCACAGTACTGACATCAATGAATTGAGTAAGATAACCGATGTACGATACCTTCAATTTATGATGCTTTTCATCAAAACTTAATTGGAAATTACCATTAAAGTCTGTAATAGCTCCACTTGTTGTTCCTTCTATTTGAATAGAAACACCAGGAAGTCCTTCGCCATGCTCATCAATAACATTACCTGATATATCTTTAGTTTGAGCAATAGCAGTACTCATAAGCCATAAAGATATAAGACTTAGTAAAAAAAATCGTTTCATACTTTGAATCAATAGTTTTAGTTGTAATAAATAGTGGTTTGTTTTTAAGCTAATCGTCTAATTAGTGTAACTTGAACACCTCAAAGGTGGATCTTTTTTCTTTTATTTAAAAATATGAAAAAATGTACGTTTAACGCTTAAGTAAAAATGTAAAATGCTAATAATGAGTTTTTTATTTAGATTATTAAAATGCACAATTATGGATGTGACATCATTTAAATAAAGTCTATGTATACACTTGTTAACAGATAAACTTGTGTGGTAAGAAAAATAACAAGTGCTGTATCTAACAGAGCTTTCATGGTATTGAAACGGCTCGAAAATTCAAGGCTTTGAAGTCAAAAGCTAAATTCCATTCTTTTCACCTAAATGATTTTAAACTCCCAAAAGATCAAACAGGAAAATCATTTTTAACGGCTCAATACATGAAATTCTTATCGCTTTTCCCTTCAAAGTTTAGATTTTTTGCTTCGTTTTTTATCAATGGAAAAATGGAACTTGAAAGCAGGTCATAAAAAGCTTACAGAAATGTTGACAGTAAGTTGTTATCTTCTTCATTCCTAGTGTTAGGAATTATCAATTCTATCCTATAACTTGTATATGCTTAGAAGTACAAATGTCTCGATGAATAGGGATGCATAATTGGATAAGTTTCAACTCATACAATGTAACTCTTTACGCTTCCGTGATTATAATCATAAGCTTACTAAAAACGGGATAACAAACTTAAGCTTCAATTAAAAAATTATTTAATGCAAACGATAACTAACAAGACTAATTCTATCTCTTATAAAGCCATCTTGGTTCATCCTGATTTACCTTCAGCAAGAAAGCAAGGAGACGTGCGGTTTGGATCTCAGAAAGTAGATATCCAAGCAGGCGATTTCTATTACGCCATTCCTTATGCTGAGTTAGAAATTGAAGCTGGAGGAGCCTCTGGTCAGTTTATCTTTTTCAAATCAAGAAAAGAGAAAGATATTTCCTTCTATACAAAAGACAAGTCCATTCTCAAAGACGATTACTTGATCAGTGATCCTCGTTTTCGGGAACATATCAAAGAGACCAAATTTGCTTTGACTAACCTTTATAGAGGAGTAGCTTTGTTTTTGAGTCTCTGTGTGTTGACTGTCACCTGCTTTTATCTGTTTAAAGACAGTATCGTAAAAGTAGCCGCTCAGAATGTGCCCATTTCTTGGGAAGAACAATTGGGTGATGAGCTTTTCGAATCCATCGAAGAGAAATACACTTTTATCGAAAGCGACTCTTTGATTGGGGTGTTGGAAAATGAATTGCAACCCTTAATGAATCAAGTGGCGGCAGAAGGGTTTAAAATCGAATTGTACTTGGTGGAAGATGCGGCCATAAATGCTTTTGCATTGCCAGGGGGAAAGGTGATGATCAATTCAGGCCTGATAAAGAATACCTCTTCATGGGATGAACTGGCTGGAGTAATAGCACACGAGATCTCTCATGTCTCTCAAAGGCATCATGTTCGAGGAGCAATTGATAAAATTGGCTTTTTCAGTATCGTTTATTTATTCTTTGGAGATGGATCTGCTGTAATGGGAACCTTGGCCAGCACCCTGTTTCAATTACAAACGACTGCTTACTCAAGAACTTTAGAAAAAGAAGCCGATACTCAAGGCATTAAATATTTAGAGCATTGTAGAATCAATCCAGAAGGTATGGTTCAATTCTTTGAAATGTTGGATGAGAAACATGAAATGACTCAGATTGATAGTCTGCTTCAATTTGTATCTACACATCCCACCACTCCAGATAGAATAAATGATCTGAAAGAACAGATCACAGATATAAACGAAAATAACTATATCTCTTTCCAATCGAATTACGACGATTTTAAAGAGGGTGTATTACTAACAACTAATTAAATTTTTTATGAATTTAGACGTTAAAGGCAAACCTGCTTTTGCCCATGTTCATGTCACAATTGAACCCGGGGAGTCGTTTGTCGCAGAATCAGATGCGATGTCAAGTATGTCAGCTCAACTTGATATGACTGCCGAACTCAATGGAGGATTTTTTAATGCCATACTTAAAAAAGTCTTCGGTGGTGAAACACTTTTTGTAAACCGTTTTACCAACAACACTTCAGAACCTCTTACTCTAACTATTACTCAACCGACACCTGGAGATATGGAGGTGAAGGAGCTGAATGGAGAGAGTTTCTGTTTACAGCAAGGAGCATATATCGCATCTACGCCAGATTTAAAACTGGGTGTAAAATGGGCTGGTTTTGGTTCTTGGATAGGCGGAGAAGGCCTCTTTAAATTGATGGTATCTGGACATGGAAAAGTCATTTTTGGTTCTTTCGGTGGTTTAATCGAAAGAGAGGTCAATGGCGAATTTATTGTCGATACAAGTCACTTGGTTGGTTATGAGCCAGGAATGAAACTGAAGCCTCAACTGTCTGGTGGTATTTTCTCTTCTCTTTTTGGAGGTGAGGGATTAGTAACTAGAGTAGAAGGTTCAGGAAAGATTTTTATTCAGACAAGAAGTTTGTCTGGGATGACATCATGGGTAAATAGAAACTTATAATCATGGCAGAACTATTAAAAACATCATTAAAAACTGAGATTCAGTTGGGGCCAGGGGCATCAGCTGTCAAAATAGATTTGGAGCCAGGACAACATTTCACTGCCGAGGCAGGAGCAATGATTGCCATGAGTCCATCCATTAAGATGACTACCACCACGCATAAGAAAAGTGGAGGAGGCATCATGAAAGGTCTAAAAAGAATGCTATCGGGAGAGAGCTTTTTCATGAATCACTATTCGGCAGGAAACGAGCCTGGAACCGTTTGGTTAAGTGCAACCCTAGCAGGTGATATGATGACGCATGAGTTACATGGTGAGGGGCTAGTTGTTCAAGCGGGTTCATACGTGGCCTCATCGCCAGACGTTGAAGTAGATTTTAACTGGCAGGGTTTTAAAAGTTTCTTCTCAGGAGAAAGTGCTTTCTGGTTGAATTTAAATGGTCAAGGTACTGTAATCTTCAATTCATATGGTGCTATTTATCCACTAGAAATTGATGGTGATTATATCGTAGATACAGGGCATATCGTTGCTTTCGAAGAGACATTAAACTTTGAAGTAACTAAAGCTGGAAAAAGCTGGGTGAGTTCATTCCTTGGCGGAGAAGGCTTGGTGTGTAAGTTTAAAGGCAAAGGAACCGTTTGGGTACAATCCCATAACCCAAGTTCATTCGGACAAATTTTAGGACCAACATTAAGACCAAGATAGATCATGCTTACAGAAGATAAAAAAGGATTAGATTTTAGATTTGACTGTAAACCTGATTTTGGTTTTATCACAGTCAACATCCCTTCGGGAGAAAAAATAAAAGTAGAAGCTTCGGCAATGGCAACGATGGACACCAACATCGAAATGCATACAAAAATGAAAGGTGGATTCAGTAGAATTTTCTCTGGAGAATCACTTTTCATTAACGAGTTTGAAGCAAAGAATGGAGCAGGAGAAATTCAAATTGCCCCAGGCGCTCCAGGCGATGTAGAACATGTGTATTTAGAGAATGAATCAATTTACCTTCAGAGTTCTGCATTTGTAGCTTCAGCAATGAGTGTTGAAGTAGAAACAAAATTCCAAGGGTTAACAAAAGGCTTCTTCTCAGGCGAAAGCTTGTTCTTGATAAAATGTTCAGGAACAGGAGACCTGTGGTTCAACTCTTATGGCGGAATCATAGAAATTGATGTAGAAGACGGCTATGTTGTCGATACAGGTCACATTGTCGCTTTCACAGAAGGCTTAGACTATAATATCTCAAAAGTGGGAGGTTATAAATCCCTTTTCTTCTCCGGAGAAGGCTTAGTTTGCCGTTTTTCTGGAAAAGGAAAAGTATGGATCCAAACGAGAAAGGTAGGGCCATTTACAAGTTGGATTTACCCTTACCGTCCAGCAAAAAAGAAGAATTAATATTCAAAAATCCATCTGAGAAATCGGATGGATTTTTTTTTGATTATTCTGTTTTAGGGGGTAGTGTTACGTATGGTGGATTATTGAGCAAGTGGGCTTATGATGAGATTCTACATAAGTGATATCAACTATGTAAAGATTTTCTCATTTTCTTTACATACTAAATGACCTATGTAAAGATTTTTCTATTTTCTTTACATACACAATAAAGAAAATAGAATTAATAATGTGGAAATTAGATACGATACCTTATAAATCTTATGATTTAGAATCAAAAGCAGTACTCAGTACTTAAAGCGTTGCCAAAAGCCCATTTTGCATTGGCAGAATTAAAAGGAGAAGTATCCTCAATTCCAAATCAAGAAATTCTCTTAAATACATTAGCATTACAAGAAGCAAAAGACAGTTCTGAAGTAGAAAACATTATTACTACTCATGATGATTTATATAAATCTACTTTAAACCTCGTGAATGTATCTTCTTTAGAAGCAAAGGAAGTTCAAAACTATATTTCAGCACTTAAAAAGGGATATTATAAAACAAAGGAGGAAGAACTACTAACAAATAAAACAATATTAAGTATTCAGGAAGAGCTAGAAAAGAATAATGCAGGTTTTAGAAGTGTACCCGGAACTTCATTAAAAAACGCCAAAACAGGGGAGGTAATTTATACTCCTCCTCAACATAAACAGGAAGTAGAAAAGTTAATGTCAAATTTAGAAGTATATATTAATACTCCAGAAATGGATGATATTGACCCATTGATAAAAATGGCATTATTACATTTTCAGTTTGAGAGTATCCATCCTTTTTATGATGGAAATGGAAGAACGGGAAGGATTATTAATATTCTTTACCTTGTACTTCAAGGTTTACAAGAATTACCCATTTTATACTTAAGTAATTATATCATTCATCATAAAGCGGAATATTATAACCTCTTACAAGGAGTAAGAGATAATGAAGAATGGCAGGAATGGTTACTTTTTATGATTAAAGGAGTTGAAACAACAGCATTAGATACGATTCAACGAATTCATGATATTAAAAAATTAATGATGCAGTATAAACAACAAATTCGTGCGAATTATAAATTCTATAGTCAGGATTTGTTGAATAACTTATTTAAGCACCCTTATACCAAAATAGAATTTCTAATGGATGAGTTATCTATTTCCAGAGTGACTGCCTCAGGTTATCTCAATAAACTAGCAAAAGATGGACTTTTGGTAAAGCATAAATTGGGTAATCAAAACTACTTTATTAATGAACCATTATTTCAGCTTTTATCAAAATAAGTAATAGATCAACACGAGTGATAAAATAACATTCATTATTCCACATGTGCACATTGACTGCACACTTCAATTTTACATCATCCTTAAGAAAAGGACAGCCCCACAGGTAATAGTGCAACCTCATCAAGACTGAAGTCTTGAAGGTTGGTAACGAAGACAACTCTTTAGTGTTGGTCACCTGCCCATGATTTTAATCCTGGTGCACGTTATTATATACACCTCCTGATTGTGTACACATCGAAAGTCCTAGCATATACGGTATGTAAGTGCTAGTCTGTACACACCGTAGGTCCTAGCATGTACGGCATGTAAGTGCTAGCGTGTACACACCGTAGATCCTAGCATGTATGGTATGTAAGTGCTAGCGTGTACACACCGTAGATCCTAGCATGTACGGCATGTAAGTGCTAGCGTGTACACACCGTAGATCCTAGCATGTATGGTATGTAAGTGCTAGCGTGTACACACCGTAGATCCTAGCATGTACGGCATGTAAGTGCTAGCGTGTACACATCGTAGATCCTAGCATGTACGATATGTAAGTGCTAGCGTGTACACATCGTAGGTCCTAGCATGTATGGTATGTAAGTGCTAGCGTGTACACACCGTACATCCTAGCATGTACACGTTGTATCTTCATTGGGACATCAAAAAGCCCCTTTAATATCAAAAAATATAAAAGGGGCGATGCTAAAAACCTGCTTATCTAAAACGTTCTAATTGACGATCAGCACAGCTTCCAATTTTTCAGAGCGGGGTGCTTTAAGTAAAGCATTTCTATTAAGTTGAGTAACTAACTCCAACTCATAGTTGCCTTTTGCTAACGCAGGCACCATAAAGATGACCGCTTTATTTTCATTATTGATCAGTTGCGTTACTTTCGTACGGCTTTGATCATCAAGATTGATAAAGAACAATCCCACTTCATCCTTGAACTCCTCTGAACCATCAATTTTAATCCGATCACCATAAATGGTCATTGCATTATTAGGAGTGATTTGGGCGTTGACTTCACCCGTAAAACTATCCACTACTTTTAGTAATACAGGGCCGGTTTGTGCCTGACCAAGTACCGTCACTTTAGTTTCATCAATCAATTCTTTAGTATTAGAAGTTAGATTAATACTAGCGTTGAGTTGGTGTTTTTTAGGATCAAAAACCTCTTCATAAAATACACCGCTGACACTCAGTCTTGCATTGACAAAACCTGTATTGACATTGTAGCCTTGTGCCAAACCTTCTCCCTTGATACGGTCTGCACGATTAAGTAATTCAATTATAGTTTCAGCTTGGTATTCAGAACCCTCTTTTTTGATACGACTAGCTATCGTTTCATTGTCAATAGTTCCTTTGCTTCTTACTCTACCAAAATAGTCATTAGGATCTGGGGTAACGGCGAGATCATACAACTGTATGTCCACTTTGTTGGTTTCTTTTGCCATGGCAAATGTTTGATTTAAGTTGTGAAAATTAAAATAGGATTTGAATCGTTGATGATGAGAAATATTGTTATATACACCTATTTAAGCAGGTTTTTAGATGAAGTTAGTTTCGTTTTTAAGGTATAACAATGCAGAATCGTCTCAGTAACATAGTTTATTCAAATCGGCTGTAATGATAAGAGTAAGATAGCTTATTTACAAGTGTTTGCATTTTTATTTTCTTCAATATATTGATTTTAACACCATTCAATAGACTTTGTTACTTAATTTTTTACAAAGTGGTTCGTTAGCCACAAAGCATTGTGGCTCTACATTACGGTGGTAATTTACCACACCCTGTTTCAAGTGTTAAGTGCGAGAGTCACTTGGAACTGACTATTGGGCAAGTCTTCTGACTTGCGAAAGATAAGAAACACCATTAAAAGCAGAAATTCAAATTGTATGATGTTATAAAATGTTCATGCTTCTCCTTATATTTATATCACTTATGATAGGAAATAGCCAATTATAACAAACAAAGATTTAACCATGGATTTTTTTATTGACGAAGACCAAATTGAAAAAGAATTTGAAAGATTAGCAAACGAGCTCTTGTTCACTAAAAAGTTGAACGTAAATGGTGAACATTTTTCATTTACCGAAATAGAATTTTATTACTATTCTGAAAAAAAACATCAAGATGCCTATACCCATCAGCATAATGAAAAAGAAGGGAAATGGAGGTTTCATAAAATGGGGTTTGATATCACATTAAGAGGAAAAACTGGCTTTGGTGGGATTCTGATCCGAGGAGTAGAAAACAATGGTGAGTTTATTAATGGACCTTTAAGATCCTTATTTCATATTATGAGTCATCTGAATGATGTGAATTCAACTGACAACAAGTTAGGTTTGATAGAAACAGAACAAGCTAAATCAACAGTATATCAAACGTTCAGAAAAGGGTTGAAAACTCCTGATTCACAATTGAAATGTAATGACCCTGAAGGTTTCAAAAATGCACATTATCGATTTATCATAAAACCAAGAGAAAGTAAACAATTGGAACAAAGAGAAGCAATAGCTAGATCTTTTAATAATCCGGAAATGAGCAGGGAGTTTTTGGGGTATAATTTGAAATCATAATTTAACAACACGAACAAAAAGGTGTTTGGAAAAAATATCTTCATATGCTGCTTCAGCAAGAATAGATGAAACTAAAATTAATTAAGTATGATAACTGATAAAATAAATTCTCTTTTCCAATTTATTGATTTTTTATATTCTAATATTGATGCATTTAACAAGTATAATTCATTGATTGAGGAAATAAATAGGCTATCAGCGGAAAAGAAAAAATTAGAGCCAGATGTTAACTATAAAGAAAGGATAGAATACAATTCATTAAATGAAAAGTTGAACATAAAGTATGATTTGTTACAAGAAAATACCTGTTTATTAATCAAACAAAAAGCAATTGAATTAGAAGTGTGTAGTTCATTTGAATCTCCACTTTATTATTTCAATGGTATTGAAGCAGAGATAGATACTCTCAAAGAAAAATTTAATGAAAATGACTTAGAAGACATTTTTGACTATAAACAAAAGTATTTGTTCTATAGGACTCATACTCATAAAAGTTTTTTATCATTAGATTTTTTCTTTACAGAATTGGATGAATTAACAAAAAGACTATTTGATTATTTTAAAGAAGATAAGAAGATAAATGAATATGAAAGGTTTGAACAAAGAACTATTACTGTAAATAGTCTTGAGGAAGGAATTGAACACTTAAGAAAAGGAGATAGGATTACCTTACCTAATAGTTTTATTATTAATCCTCAAAGCAATTGGAAAAAAGATAATATTCAGGACTTCGATAGTGATGAGCCAGAATATCTAAAATTTGAGTTATTAAATAACGTAAGTAGTAATGAAAAACTATTAGAATATTTAAAATCAAAATTTACTGATAGTGCTAAGGGAAAGGATTTATCAATTCTATATAAAGCTTTACAAGAATTAGAATTATTAAATGAAGATTATTACTTAACAGATGAGCAAAGGGTATCTTCTTTTAGGAGTTTATGCATAGGGAATCAATCAACTTCTTTAAAAAGTTTATCAGAAGGATTTCGGCAGCAGCTGGAAAAAGCAGGGGATTTAAAAAGGAAAAAAGAAATAAATGAATTAAAAGAGATTATTAAAGACTTTATTTAATTGGAATATTAAGTTCCAATTGGATCCAACTATTCCAATTTTGCCGATAGATACCTTTACATTATGAAAAATTTATTTTTAAAAATTGTAATAGGTACTTCTATTAACAACCCTAATAAATCCTTAGAAAAAAGGTTGATTCAACTCGAAAATAAAGTCGCAACTTTGTCAGCAGAACAAATAAAACAAGTAAATTCTAAGAGAAAACTTTTAGATGGAAAAGTAAGCGAACTTTATCTCACTTTAAAAGCAGTCAGCTTCCTCATTGTGAAATTGGGTAAACCCATATTATCAATTATAGACTGTGTCATGAATAGTAATTGGTTGTAATGACCCAAAGGAGTTTACTATGGGTGTAAATATCTAAAATGATGAATAATGTACCATCAACTTTTATGTGAAAGTTGGTGGTTTTATCATTTCACCACTTTTTTCCCTTAAAAATAAAAAAAACCGCCCTTACATTACTGTAAACGCGGTTTCTAGTGGAGTCGGAGGGAGTCGAACCCTCGTCCAGAGAAGGACTCCGTCAAGCCTTCTACATGCTTAGTTTCTCTTAAATTTTCGAGAGAAGCCCAGCCGGAAACAACCTAAACTTATCCTTATCTGCTTAAAGCTTCATCTTCAACCCACAGCAGGTATCCGACTAGATCAATGATTACGGCACCGCCGATTCTTCGCCCAAAGATCAAGGCAAAGGACGATGTAGCTCGGGAACGCAAGTGCGTTCAACCATTTAAGCCCAGATGTCTACAACCCTAAGGGAGACTAGGCAGCCATAGCAAACGAATTGTTGCCAACTAGATTTTGGAATTATCTTTCAAGGCTCTCATCCCATGAGCCTGCATGCTTATACTTGCAAAATCTCAGCCTGTCAAAACCAGTCGACCCCAAGTTAACTGGCCACCCTCTTTTGAGTGGACTACAAAATTAGCTATTTCAATGGATTTTGGAAACTATTTTTATTAAAAAATAGATAAAAAGTGCTATTGGTTTGAGGATTAGGAAGTTGTGTTGGGGAGAGGTATTGCTTATTGGTAAATTGAATATTTAGCTTTAGAATTGCATTCTGATTGTCTTATATAAGAACTAGGACAAAAGAAATGTTTTTAGGGAAGAGTTAAAAGGGAAGAATGAAGAATTGTGGTTCATAAAATGGTTTTTATGGTGGTTCAGTGGACGTTGCAATGCAACATCCCTACAACTGGATCCTTCATAAATGATATTCTGCCAAAAATTATTGAACCACAACACAAACCACTTTTTTTACCTTTAAATTCCCATAATTGAAATTATGGACTTTTGGGAAGATAACTCATTGATCAAATATTGATAATAATATTTAGCTTATTTTTATTTAGCAAGGTTATATAAACTGTAAATCTTTGAGATATATCAAGTTTATAATGAAAGTTGGAGAATGGGATAGCTTCCCATAAGCCCATGACTTCCAGTCGTGGTGCACGATATTATTGTTCTATTTCTTTTGTCACAGGACTTACTAATTTTTAAACTGATATGAACAAGCAAACTTTTTTATTATTAGCTTCTTTGATGTTGTTAATAATGCTCTCTTTCAAAACTCAGGCACAACAAAAAGTGGGATTGCTTTTTGATGCTGGAGGTCTGCCTATTCATGGCTACATCGACCCTATCTCTTATGCTCCGATGGTGAGTATTTCAAAGGATCTTGGTAATTATATGCCTTCTATTCTTTATTATAAAGATGGTAAAAGTGAAAAACGATTAATGAAGTTTGAAGATGCTAAACTTGCCATGAAAAATGAAACAGGTTCAGAAGTCGTATTGTCTGTAGATACCTTTTCAGGGGCGAAAGTAGGGTTGGATTCCTTTTTTGTCGCTCAAAATATTCACTTTAGAGGTAGAACAAGGGAAAGGCCAACTTTTGTACAATTTATTGCCAAGCTTGATAGTACTACCTTTGCAAAAATCTATAATAATAATTACGATAAATCTATTCTTCACCAAACATATATCGCAAAAAAAAGTGGGGAGGAGCGATGGGAGGAAATTAACCCTCAAAAAGAATCAATCGATGCAGTGATTAAAAAGTATTTCGTGGATTATGATAATGTCATTGCTGCTAGTGAAAACATCGAACACAAAAAGGTGAATTTTTACACTAACATGATAGGGCGATATGAAATTAACTATAAGGAAAATGAAGGAAATATTGGAGCTTTAATCAATCTTGCTTTGGTGACAAATAGGCATGTCTACAAGAAAAAAGAGTATTATGACCAATATTTCAGAAAGACAAAAACAGCTGAGTCTTTTCAATATTATTCATTAGTCACGGCATTGAATGACAGAAGCTATACAGAAGAGTATTATTCATTGGATGATCAGAAGGTTTATAGCATAGAGTGGAGCACCAAAAAAAATGGAGAAAAACAAGGCCCGTCTTCCTTCTTTATTGATGGTGAATTGGTCATGAAAATGCTATATGATAGAGACAAAATGAAAAGTGGGAAAGTTTATCATGAAGGTAAATTGCTTTATAAATATGATTTACGAGAGGATAGGATGAATAATACAACAGAATGCTATTTTAATTTCATGGATGATGACCGTCTTGCAGAATGGAAAGATTATATGGATGTATTAGATAATACTAAAAAGAGGATAAGAAATGAAAATCTTTTGGTGAAAGAGGTATATACCAAACATAAAGGTAAAGAATACAGCAACATTACTGATCCTAAAAACCCTTTAAAAGTAGCAAAGCTAAATAAGCTTTTTGATAAGTATATAGATGATTCTTTCCTTAGTGATAAACCTATTTTAAGGCCAATTTTGGTGCAAGTGTGGACAGATAAAATGGGGGTTATTAGAGAATATAAAATCCTGAACAGGACGAATACTGATTTTGATAAAAAGGTGGATAGTTTTGTAAAAGAGCAATTATTGAATGGAGGAAAGAAAGGTAAACTGAAAATGGCATATGCTGATTCAAAGCCGATGAAGAAGCCAACCACTTTTGTATTGCCATTTAAATTAAATATTAATAGTCAATATTGGTTCTTCTCTAATCAAAATGACATATTACGTCATCAAATGTGGATGTATCAGCATAATATGCAAATGATGCATTTACATTCAATACACCCTCCACGCTAAAATTTATTTCCATAAATTAGGGTAGGTTGATAGAAAGCTTGTTAAGATTTTAAGTAAGGTGAAAAAAACGCCCTAGATAAAATAAAAAGGGATGCCGTCTGACCCCGGCACCCCTCTGTCTAATCTATCTGAAAATATGAAAAATACTATTCTTTGATAAGTTCCACTCCCTTGCTGTTAGGGAATGTTCCTTTATACGAAAGCCATTGGTCTACAGTGTTGAACTGATTAGTGTTGCCATTTGCTTCTGCTCTTTGTCTTTCTACTGCTTCATTGTAGTTTGTCGCATTACTTGACATCTCGTTATTTGGATAGTCAAATCTTCTTGATCTTACATATGAAGTAGTACCAGGAGAGTGGAAAGGAATTGTTTTGTAACCTACTACCTCAGGCATCGGACGACCGGCTGTGATTTCATCTCTTGGGTCTACTTTGTATACAGGGATATCAAGTGTTTCGTATTGATTTCTATCCAACTCAGGTGTTACAAAAGAAGGAAGGTGTGTTCTGTTCCAAAGTGTGAAAGTGTTGATACCGTGACCAATTTGTGAAATCCATGCTTGGTAGATGATGTTGTCTAATTTGTTGGCAGACGAAGCGAAGGCCATTACTTCAGAAGCAATGTAGTTTTCTTTTGCTGCATTGTAATCAAACCCTTGACCATCTTCTGTTGTTTCATAAGCATCAATAGCCCCCTCTACATAATCAGAACCAGGGTAGAAGCGGTTGTATTTATCAAATGCATCTCTGATACCTGCTTCAAAAAACTGTTGTGTATTACCACTGATAAGGTTTTTCTCAATTGCTTCTGCAATCATAAAATTCACTTCATCAGAACCCATGATCATGGTAGGTGAAAGTGGGTTGAATAAAGTCATGTTGTTTAATGAGGCGAAAATAAATTTATCACCGCCGTCTTCTAAACGATATTTATCGTTGATTTTTAAGTCACCATTATTCATTCTGGCAAAATAAGCGGCATTCACAGGCGATGCATTGTTGATATCACCATCCGCTTCCACTGCAAAAACGGCTGTTTGACCATCTTGATCACCCATTCTTGTTCCTCTTAATGAAACAGGCTTGTAAGGAGTTCCCCATTCCTCCGCCATTTCAAATGGATCAAAATCTTCAGAAGGAATGACCATTTTTGATGGAGAAGAAGAGTAATCATGCATACCTGTCACCCAGAATAAACGCGGGTCTTTACGTGATTGCATTGATTTCAATGAAGTTTCACTGATATATCCATAAGCAAAACCACCTACTTGAGAAGTCATACATGCACCTACACCATTCATATGTTGCCCCCAAGGACCGCCATTTAAAGAGTGCTCTAATTTTGCTGACTCATCCAAAGAAGAAATATAACCAGCAGAGTGAGTGAATGCTTCTGAGAATATTTCTTTTGCTCTTCCAGCATCACTTTCTGACATGTAAAGTGCAACTTTCATTAATAATGAGTTGGCCAATTTTTGCCATTTAGAAGCGTCACCTCTGTAGTAGAAATCATCTGTAAATGTCTCTCCGTTAGCGACAAAGTCTCGTCCTTCTTTCAAGTCCGTCACCATTGCTTCCAAAGCTACTTGCTGAGGGTCGTATTTAGGATATAAAATTTGCTCCACATATCCTTTTCCTGCTTCTGTATAAGGGATATCACCATAAAGTGACAACACTTTCAGCATGTCAATCACCTTTGTAATTTTCACCTGACCTAATTGAGCAGAAGTGGCAGGAAGATTTGCCTCTAAATCGGCTACGTTTTTCATCACATCCTTATAGATGTTGTTCCAAGCCCAGTCTTTATATGAAGTGCTGAATGCTTCGCCTGCAGCGTATAAGTTACCGGTAGCTTGAGACATAGGGCCAGTCATGATGATTTGTGTTCTCCATGATTCACCACCGTCTGTATAAGGTTTGTTTTGAATGTGAGTGAACTGATACTTAGGGTTCATTTCATCAGAAGCCCAAGGATCTGAGTTCATTTCTTCAAATTTATTTGTACAAGAAAACATACTTGCGGCTAAAACAGCCCCCAAAAATAGTTGGTTTGCTTTCATCGTTTTTATCAATTTATAGGTAGTTCCGCCACCTCCTTTTTACAAGTGGCAGAAGTGTATGGATTAATTAAAATTTAGCGTTTAGTTTTAAACCGAATGTTCTTGGCAGAGGGTAAGATCCCACTTCCATACCTTGAGCATTTCCGTAAGCAAAACTAGCGGCAGGGTCAATGTTATCAGTATTCTTCCATAAGTAGCCTAAGTTAGAAGCTACGAATGATAACTGAAGGTTTTGCATTTTTGCACTTTTGACCATCGTTTTAGGGAATGTGTAACCCACTGAAATTTCAGCCACTCTAATGTAAGAAGCGTCATAAACGTGCGCTTCATCAATTCCTGCTACTGTTTGGTAGTAGTTTTGAAGGTCTTGATCGTTTGTGAATCCAGTGAAAGGCTCTCCGTTTTCGTAAACCATTCCTCCAGGGTTGTAAGTACCCGTTTCGTGCATTGTGTTTCTACCGTCTGCCGTATCTTGGTGTTTACCATTAGAGTACATATTGGCATTTGTAGAAGAGTAGATGTCACCACCAAACTTCGCATCGATCACCATGCCGAAAGAGAAATTTTTGTATTGGAAGCGGTTGACCCAACCTACCATAAACGGCTGAACACCATTACCGATTTGCTGATATCCATCTTCCACCATTGGCATACCATCTTCGTTTACAATGATGTTGCCGCTGTCATCTCTTTTGTAAGCCGTACCCATAATAGTACCATACGCTTGCCCTGGCGCTGCTACAATATTTACCGGACCTTCACCTACTAAATACTGGTCAACTCCTTCAGATAATGAAATCACTTCATTGTAGTTGTAAGCGAAGTTCACTTGTGTATGCCAGTTCATGTCTTTCTTTCTGATCACATCATACCCTAGAGAGATTTCCACACCTTTGTTGATGATTTCACCAGCGTTGATAATGGCATCTTCATAACCTGATGATTCAGGAATACGCACTTTCATAATCTGATCCACAGAACTTGAATTATAGTATGTCATGTCTAAATTCACGCGGTCATCAAACATTCTTAAGTTCATACCCAATTCATATGAAGTCTGCATTGAAGGTTTTAGCTGACTGTTGTTGATGGTATTGCCATAAATAGCACCTGTTTGAAGACCATCTTGCGTTTGACCATCAATTTGGTAGTACTGTTGCAACATATAAGGGTCTGTATCAGAACCTACCTTTGCCCATGAAGCTCTCACTTTACCAAAAGTCAACCAATCTGGAGTGTCCCAATCCATATCTGAGAATACCCATGAACCACTGATAGAAGGGTAGAAGTAAGAGTTGTTATCTAAAGGAAGTGTTGAAGACCAGTCATTACGGCCAGAAACATCTAAGAATAAGTAACCATTATAACCGATAGAAGCAGTGGCGTATACAGAACTGATGGCTTTCTCATACGTGTCGTAAGATGAAAAACGGTCAGAACCTGATTGAGGATTTTGCTGTAATGGATCTGAGAAGTTAGAAGAACCTGTGTCAGAATATCTTCTGTAGATGTGCATGTATGAAGTACCTACATTGGCCACAACATCAAACTTTCCAAACTTATTATCATAAGTCACCATGGCATCAAAGTTATCTTCTCTGTCAAGCTGTGTTCTTTCATAAGCTCTTCCTGACTCATACCAAGGTGTATACAAAGGTTGTAAAACATCAGCTCTCCAAGCAGTATAATCTGTACCTGCTCTACCTTGTACTTTCAAGTGGTCTGTGATATCATAAGTGGCAGTAGCCATACCCAAAATTCTGTCTTTTGTATCATGGAATTTCGTCTCATACATTGTCCAGTAAGGGTTTTCGTTATTTTCGTTATAACCGATCGGACGTCCGTCTTCATCTTTATAATCCTTCATCCAAGTCACATCATAAGTGTTTGGAATTGCATTGATATTGCTCATGTAGTTGTTGACGTTGTTACCCATGTACGGTCTGTTATAGGCTTCCTCTTTGATGTAGTTCATACGAGCATCAATATGGAATTTGTCAGAAATATCACTTGTCCCTCTTAGTGAGAAAGTATTTCTCTCATAACTTTGATTATCCGTATTACCGTTGTTTGACATGTTTGAGTAAGAGAAACGAAGCGTTCCTGCATCAGATACTTTTGTCAACGCTACACCTGTATTGGCAGTATAAGAAGGTTTGAAGAATAAGTCATAGTTGTCATAGAATTGCACGTTTCTTTCTTGACCGTCATAATATTTATCAGTAGTCATACCTGGTGTCACTTTAGGACCCCACATGCCATAATCACGTCTTGGGTCAGTAGGGAACATGCCGTTTGTACCATGAGCGTATTCTTCTTGATTGTCAGGAGTAATCCCCAAAGTACTGATGGTAGAAGAGTGAGAAAAATCTACACCCAAACCTTTCTGACCACCTTTACCTGATTTGGTTGTGATCATGATTACACCATTGATACCTCTTGAACCGTAAATCGCCGTAGCAGCAGGTCCTTTCAGCACGTTGATGGATTCAATATCCTCTGCGTTGATACCTGACATACCGTCACCTGTATCAATACCGCCACTGTCGCCATCGTTGGCATTGGCAATATTGGAGTTGTTCATCGGGATACCATCTATTACGTATAACGGTTGATTGGAACCGTCAAGAATTGCATTACCACGTATCACAACATTGGAAGAAGAACCCGGCGAACCACCTACTTGATTGATCTGTACACCCGCAACTTTACCGCTTAGGTTGTTCATCACATTGGAAGAAGAAGTAACAGCACCAAGGTCATCTCCAGAAACTTCCTGAACCGCATAACCTAGTGATCTTTCTTCTCTTTCAACGCCAAGACCTACCACTACTAATTCTTCCATTTCAGTAGCATCAGGATCTAGTTTGATGTTGATTGTGGATTGATTGTTTACGTTGATTTCTTTTGATTTATAACCGATATAAGAAATCTGTAAGATACTATTCGGGCCCGCCTGAAGTTTAAACTCTCCATTAAAATCGGTAATCGACCCTTTTGAAGTTCCTTTGATTTTGATAGACGCACCAATAAGTGGTTCACCCGTCATTGTATCTTTAATAGAACCTGTGATCAACTGTTCTTGTGCATGAAGTGTAAGCGTACAAGTCATGAACAATACAATCATCAGACTGATGGAATGTAAAATTCTTTTCATTTTACGGATAAATGAGTTAATAAAAATAGTTTACATTAAGAGGTTATATTATGCATCTATTTAGGTTTAATTACTAAGACAAAATTATTTAATACTAATTCAAATTATTGTTTTGCGATTACTGCCTTAAAAAAACAGTCAATAGAACCACTATTCATCCGTTTTTTTGCGTTGTACTCACAAAAAATAATTAAAAATTAATTATCAAATATTTTTGGCTTAGTACTTAACGATTTAAAAAATGCAGTAAAAATTCATTCTTAGTAACTTAAGTTATCGTGCGAAAAATCTTTGCTTTAATATAAACTCTGTATGTTTTGATTTATTTTGTTTGTGTATAAACACTTTGTAAGTGTATTATGAACACAAATGTATACGATTGTTTTTAAAATGCAATAACAAAATGCACGATGTTGCATGTTTGTGCTTTCGAGGTGCATGTTTTTGGTCCATTTTAACACTGGTAATAAAAGAAAAACACTGTTTCTATAGTGTTTTTTGAAGGGTTAATAAAAAATATTAATATTACTTTAAAGATGTTATAAACAATGTTATGGGTTAAATTTAGCCTTTTTTTAAATTGTAATCTACTATAGAAACAGTCCTTTTTTGGACTATGAAATTGGAAAGTTTTTCTAGTTGATAGGGTGTGCATGAATAAGCATTGTGTGATACCGATGAAAAGATTTACCTGATGAGATTAATCTGCCTTTTGCAGTAAAATAAAAAGCAGTATTTCTATTGATTTATTTAAAATAATAATGTTTGATGTCATTCAAGTTGAATTTATCTTGAATGAAGAATGAAGAATGAAGAATGAAGAATGAAGAATGAAGAATGAAGAATGAAGGTGGATCGTGTTGTGGTTTTTGGGAGTGGCTGTAATGCAATACTAAAATAAGTGTATTATTAAAAGTATAGACTACTCTAATATAGAAGGGGGTAATGCAATATTTAAGAGAATCTTAATGGAAGTCATTTCAAGTAACAATGCACGAACCATTTTTTCTTCATTCTTCCTTCTTAATTCTTCATTAAAAACGTCCTTTATTCTTGCAATTGTTACTGCCAGTTAACGTCTGTTTGCACTTAAAACATGCATAAAAATTCCCGTTTATGCTTGTTTGTTAAAGTAAAATGCGGAATTTGAGTGTTTTTAACTATAAAAACGCAAAATAGTATTAAAAAAACCTTTTACGTTGTGCGTATTCGTGCATGATACTACATTTGTAATGTAAACAAGACACTTTTAAAGCTGTCTGACTTATCTCGATGTTATACTAATCATTAAACTGAAACTCAATATTTGAAATGAAAGATTTTTACAAGTTTAATCAGAAGAGCTTTTATACTTAACTAGGATGTGAATTAATGTCCGAATAGTTATTACTATTTCATAGCTATAAAAGAGTAATACTATTTTAAAATTATGCTATAAAAACTACGACCATTTGCTAAAATAAAACCGATGAAATTCTACCAATTAATAAGTGCATTGTACTTATAGAAATTTCTAGCAAGTGCTAAAGCAAAAGTAATTTATTATTGCTTTGGTGCTTAAGCCGATATCCTTTGGCAAAATAGCATGGTTCAAAAAAAATATTTTTGACTAAAGTCAATTTTAACTACTACACTAATCTAATACTGAAAATGAGTAAATTTTACTTAATGCTGTTAAGCATGTTTATGCTTACAACAGGCGCATTGTATGCTCAAGAACGTACTGTAAAAGGTACGGTGACTGATGCGGCCGACAACTCTCCATTGCCAGGTGTGAACGTATTAATTAAAGGTACGAGCCTTGGAGCGGTAACAGACTTCGACGGAAACTTCTCTGTTATCATTCCATCTACTGAAAATAATACACTTACATTTTCTTTTATTGGTTATAAAACTACTGATTTTAATGTTTCTAACGCTGATAATATTCAAGTAGGCCTTGAAGCAGATGCTGAAGAACTAGAAGAAGTGGTGGTAACAGCCCTTGGTATCAAGCGTGAAGAAAGATCGCTTGGTTATGCAGTTTCTGAAGTGAAATCGGAAGATATTGGTGAAAACTCATCAGCCAATTTAATGAACTCATTAAATGGTAAAGTAGCTGGTGTTCAAATTACTCCAGTTTCAGGTCCTGCTTCATCATCAAACGTAACAATTCGTGGTAATGCAGTACTTTCAGGTTCTAACCAGCCATTATATGTAGTGGATGGTGTACCAATGAGTAACTCTAACTTCGAAAATGCAGATGACCATGACAACGGTGGTATTGATACAGGTGACGGTCTTTCGTCAATCAACCCTGATGATATCGAGTCAATGTCAGTACTTAAAGGTCCTGCTGCAACTGCATTATACGGTACACGTGCTATTAACGGTGTAATCTTAATTACTACAAAGTCTGGTGAGAAAAGACAAGGTTTAGGAATTGACTTCTCAACAGGCGTAAACTTTGACGTGGTTGGTATTACTCCAACAATGCAAAACCAATATGCTCACGGTACAATGGGTGACTTCCCAGTTGACCCTAGATCTACGGAAGGTAACAGAATGTGGGGTCCTATGCTTACTCCAGGTATGACTACTGATAAATATTTTGACGGTAAAACAAGAACTGTTCAGCATTATAATATTTATGATGAATTATACAGAACTGGTGTAACATTCAACAACAGTATTTCATTGACAGGTGGTAACGAATCATCAAATGTACGTTTCTCTTACTCAAACATGAGTAACCAAGGTAACGTTGAGAATTCAACTTTCAACAGACATACCTTCAACTTGAGAGGTACAACAAAAATGATCAATGATAAATTGACAGTAGACTCAAGAGTTACATACACTCACCAGGAAGCGAATAACAGAATGGCGATGGGTAACTCGGTATACAACTACCAAAATGCTTTAATGGGTATTCCTAATACAATTAGCATGGATTGGTTGAAAAACAATTATAAAGATTCAAATGGACGTCCTGTAGGTTATGATCAAATCAATAGCAACCCTTACTGGACAATGAATGAAGTACAAAACTATGACAAGCAAGATCGTATGTTAGGTATGTTAAGCTTAAACTATGAGTTTAACGAAAACCTTAACTTAGTTGCTCGTGGTGGTACAGACGTTACATCATTCAGACAAAATGTTCTTGACCCTCTTTATACTCCAAGATATGAGCAAGGTAGAGCGTTTGAAAGAACAAACCTTAGTGCAGAAAACAACTTTGATTTTCTTTTACAGTACAGTAAGAAATTTGGAAACTTTGATGTAAATGCAACTGCAGGTGGTTCTTATATGCACCAATTGATTGATGCAACAGACGCAGGTTCAGTAAACTTTATTTCTGATGATCAGCAACATCCAGGTGCAGGTTCAGATAGATTCTTAGCATTCAGCAGATACGAAAGAGCAATTGCTTCAGTATACGCTACAGCTTCAATTGGTTATAAAGGATTCTTATTCTTAGATGTTTCAGGTCGTAATGACTGGTCATCAACACTTCCTTTAGATAACAATTCATATTTCTACCCTTCAGTTTCAGCATCATGGGTATTCTCAGATATGGACTGGAATACACCTGAATGGTTATCATTTGGTAAGTTGAGAGCATCATGGGCACAAGTGGGTTCAGATACAGACCCTTACAGCTTGTACTTACAGTATAATGTAAACGGTATGTTGGGTGGACGTCCAGGTTTTGGATTCCCAATGGGTGGTATCGAAGGATCTGTGATTCCAAACCAGAACTTAAGACCTTCAATGTCTAACTCTTATGAATTTGGTTTAGACTTAAGATTATTCGACAATAAATTAGGTTTCGATATCGCATACTACAATCAAGTAGCTACGGATCAGATTTTACCAGTAGACGTTTCTAACGCATCAGGATACAACCAAGCTTTAATTAATGCTGGTGAAATTCAAAACAGAGGTGTGGAATTAATGATCAACTACAGCCCAGTTCAAACAGATAACTTCCGTTGGGACATGACTGTGACAGCCGCTTACAATGAAAACCAAGTAGTTTCATTGACAGAAGGAGTGGAGTCTTACTTACTAATGCCAACATCTGGATCAGTTTCAGTTCAAGCGATTCCTGGTCAAGCTTACGGTGTGATTATGGGTAAAACGTATGTGAGAGATGATGCAGGACATGTTGTAGTAAATGAGAACGGTCTTCCATTAGTATCAGATGAAGTTTCAGAAATTGGTAACTCTATTCAACCTTGGATGGCAGGTTTAAGAAACACATTCAACTATAAAAACTTCTCATTATCAGTATTGATTGATGGTAAGTTTGGTGGTCAAATCTACTCGCAGACAAACGCATCAATGTACTCTAATGGTAAGCACGTGGATACGATTGAAGGTAGACATGATTTCTACTACGGTAACGGCTGGAACCCTGGTAACTTAGTATTGGAAAATGGTGAGCCTTTCAACGGTTCGGTTGATCCAGAATTATACTATAGACAAGTGGCTTTAATTGATGAGCATTTCGTTTATGATGCATCATTCATCAAATTAAGAGAGGTATCGATCTCTTACCGCTTACCAGCGAAAACATTGGAAAAAACTCCATTCAGAAACTTAGCGTTTACTGCTTACGGTAACAACTTAGGTTACTTATGGAGAAATACACCAAATATTGACCCTGAAGCATCATTTACATCAGGTAACGGTCAAGGTATTGAAATGTTTAACATGCCTCTACCTAGAACATTTGGTTTCAAATTAAACGCTAATTTCTAATCTACATCTCATGAAAAAATTAATCATAAATATATTCGTAGTGGCTTTAGCAGCCCTTACATCTTCTTGTACGGATCTTTTCCGTGAAATGAATGACAACGACTATACAAGTGGTGATATGGACCCAAAGTACCAGTTTACTTTTATCCAAGCCAAATTGTTCTCAAGTGGTCATGAAGGATACAGAGGTAACTTGATTATGGCAGGTCCAATGTCAGGTTTAACAGCCAACCCTCAATATACACAAGGGCAAGGTTTCAACAGAAGTGATGCTTTCACAGAAGCAACTTGGACATTGTTCTATGGTGATATCGTGAAGAACCTTGAGGACATCCAAGTTCGTCTTAACAAGAGAATGGACGAGAATGGAGAAGAAAACACAGGTAAGTTAGCACAAGTTTCAATTGTAAAAGTGATTAACTTCTTGAGAATTACTGCTATGTATGGTGATGTTCCTTACTCTGAAGCAGGTAAAGGTTATTCAGAAGGTGTTTTATATCCAAAATATGATACACAGCAAGAGATCTTTGAGTCAATGGCTGAAGAACTTCTTGAAGCGAGAGAGAACCTTTCTAATGGTGAATTATTCTCAGATGATTTTTACTTCGCTGGCAATGCGGCCGCTTGGGAAAGATTAGCCAACTCATTATTGATGAAAATCGGTCTTTTCATGGCTGAAGGTGATGATGCAAAAGGTAGAGAGATCTTCAATGCAGCATACAGCACAGGTAACTATATTACTTCTTTAACAGAGTCAGCAGTATTGGAGCACAACGAAAGTGACGGTCCTTGGGGACAAACAGTCAATGGTTCTGGTGTAGCCAACGAAGGTAGAGTAGGTGGACAGTCTTATCAATTCCTTTCTCACAACGCATTAGTTTCAATGCAAGAGAAAGCAGATCCACGTCTTTTCTGGGTAGCTTCACATATTGATAACAGAGGATCATCAACAGCTGCATTTTTGAATACAGATCAATATACAGACTATGATCCATTTGCTTACAATGATAATGAAGGAAACGAATTCAAGAGAATTCACTACCGTGGTGTAAAAGAAGGTGACAGACCTGATGGTAACAGAGGTATCTTTATTGCAGATGGTAATATTGAATATTCAGCATATACTATGACAAAAACAGATTCAGATGGTAATGCAGTGAATAACCTTGGTTATACTTTTAAAGATGGCGGTCAGTATGGACAGTTAGTGGCTGTAAACCCAGCTACAATCTTAAATGCGACTTCTCCAACAATGATTTTAGCTTCTGATGAAGTTCACTTTATGATTGCTGAAGCGGCGCAAAGAGGATGGGTTTCTGCAGACATCAGTTCTCACTTTAAAACAGGTGTAGAGCATGCCATCAAAAAGTACCCTACATTCTACAGTGGTGCTGATTATGTAAGTGCATTTGTTGATTTGTATAAGGATCAAACAAACCCTAGTTATAACTGGGAAGGTGCAGTGCAAGATTACATAAATCAAGTTGGTAATGACTTAGGTAAAAACGGAGATGCTCTAGAAGATATCGTTTACCAACATTGGTTGTCTCAAATAGGGAATGGTTATAACTCATTTGCAATTTGGAATAGAACACATTACCCGTCGTTTGTGAAAGCAAATACAAGAAATGAGGCCAATGTAGAGGTTCCTGTAATGGACAAAAACCCATTGGAGAATGACGATGCCATTGCAACTGGTAGCCAATCAGTAGAATTACACACAGGTGGTATTACAGGTTTCTACAGATCAAATAGATTCCCTTATCCAAACAGAGAGTTCACAGTAAACCCTTCAAATGCGAATGGTGCTGTGGATAACCAAAGTGAAAACCCTTCATCAGATTTTATTACTGCTTACCAGTTTATGAGTAAGAAGAACTAAAACGGATGAATTATATATAATTATTTTGTAGGAGTTTTTATTCTTTTCAGAAATCCAGCGATCTAATAATTCTATAGCTCTATTTCTAGAAAAGAGTATAAATCAATGAATATTAACTTGTTCATGATTAAAAAGTGAAGATAAAAAGGTGGTGCTTCTTTGAGGCATCACCTTTTCTTTTTGGAAGAAACTTTTTCACTATTCAAGCAAGTACAAAAAAAGTGATGCATTAAATAAAGAATCTATAGCAGGACGCCTTTAAGTGGAAACTTTCGCGGGATAGCATCTTGTTATAGTATTCGTAATTAATCATATCCAAAAAGCAAATGAAATATTTATTATACATCCCATTGATCTTAGGAGTACTTTCCTGTGAAACCTATTCAGACCCTTCTATTGAAGAGTTGAGAAATACTAACATTATCAGCACATCAAATTGGTCTGCTCAAAAAGCAAATTTTGTAACCAACTTTGATGTTCAAACAAGAGAATTATCAGCCACTTATAATTATGGTCCTGGTGAAGTAGATTTTATCTTTTCCCTTGATGCCGGTATTGATGGAATGATCGATTGGGATACGAAGAAAAGTCTTGACGATACAGATATCAAAAGATATTTTATTGTAGATGAAGACTTCTTATTTCAAGATGGCTTGCACATGGATGATTGGGAATGGAATATATTAAGTACAGAAGCAAAAGATTCTCTGCCTTATACAAGAGCCTACTTGAGAGTGGGGAGCACTAGAATAAAAGCCAAGCTGTACGAGGATAAACCTAATCAAATCTATTGTTATTATGATAAAGCAAAAAGAGTGAATGGTTATACTTATAAGTATCATATTAATTTTTGGATGAGGAAAGAGTAGAGTAAAACACCTTATAAATCATCTGGAATAGTTTACAAAAATTATCATTTCATTAAGCTCATTTAACAAAATAAAAGACCAAAATTTAAAACAATATTATCGTCAAATTCACAACGTTTATTCTCTGTGAAATATTTGGACTAATTAACAAATCAATTCAGGTGTTGGGCTTAATATAAATTGTCTTATTAGAAGTATGAATATTTCATTTTCTTAATTTTTGTGTTGTTTTGGGCTATTTTGGTATTCTATTAATTGAAATTTTATAAGAATAGTATTAATTGTAGAAAATACACAAATAATCCAACATTGTCATTATATTTACGTATATAAATTGTATATTAAGAAATAGAAAATTTAAACCTCGTTACTATATGAAACCTATTAAATTTGGATCTATACAGTTGATGCCTATCGCGCAGTTTGGAATCGTTTTGACGATCGTTTTATTATTTGCTTTTGCTTATATCAAATCGTTATTACTTTCACAGGGAATCGTCGTTCCCCAACGTTATTATGTATATGTTCCAATTTTAATATTCAGTGGCGTTTGGCCATTCATGATTAGTCGAGGAATTGAGCAAAATCCTGAATTTGAACCTGAAAAATAGAACCACATTATTAATCAATCATATTATAAGAGCTTCTCCCTTAATTGGAAGAAGCTCTTTTTTTTAATATTTAAATTCTATAAGATTCATATTTAGGATCTCTTGAGGGATATTGTCTGTATTGAGGTCGTTAAACTGAAGGTGTAAATACTCAAGATTATTCAATTGTGATATATCACTAGGTATGTCTCCTGTTAAATTGTTTTCGTTGAGATATAGATGTGTTAAGTTTTTCAATTTTGAGAAGTCAGGGGAGATATTACCAGTTAGAGCATTTCTAGTTAAGTATATTTTCTTAAGTTGATCACAATTAAATAATTTGGTAGGGATCTCTCCATCTATTTGATTTGATGTAAAATTGATTTCCTGAAGCTGAGGTAATTCTTCAATCCACTCAGGTATGTTAGTCAATTTGCAATTTTCAAACGTAAGTTGTTGAAGCTTTTGTAAATTCTTGATAGATTCAGGAATAGAAGTATCGACTCCTTTACGATAGGTTAGACTTTCTAAGTTGGAAAGCTTGCTCACCCATTCTGGTAATACTTGAGAATTATTATGGTCAATACCATTTAATACAATGTGCTTTAGTTTTGTACACAAAGATAAATCAGGGTATGATTTTAAACTATTCTCATTTATTTGACAGAATTCTAGATTCTTATTGCTGGTTAAAAAATCTTGTATATCGTCTCTGTCATTACTGTCAAATGAATTCCATACAATGATTGCACTTTTTAAGTTGGTGACATTCTTTGGTAAAGTATTGAAATTACTATTAAAGAGTCTAAGGTATTCTAGTTGAGTAAGATTTTCAGGAAGCATAGAGAAGTCTGAATCTTCAATAATTAAAGTGGACAAAGAGTCATAATTTGTAAAATCTTTCGGAGCCACACTCAAAGAGCTTGAAAGTCTATTGTATGGTATATGAAATCTATAGATCTCAATTTCAGATACATGTTGTGCTCCTTCTTTTTTGTTAGCACTAAAGTATACTTGCCCATTTTTATCAGATTCAAAACCAGAAACTAATCTGAAATATGTTAAAAGAGATAAAGTAGTGTTACTATCAGAAAAAGGTGAGCTTCCACCTAATACATCGTCAATAACAATTGAATCTCTAAACAGAGAGTCGACGTCAGCAAGAATAACTTTTGTAAGATACTTAGTCTTGCCATTAATATCAGCTTGGCATTCTACTACATATGCTTCCTCTTCCACAAAGAATGTATTGTCAACTTGATTATTTTCCTTGTCGATAATATATTCTCCTGACTTACTTTTAAAAGTGACTTTTAAGTTTTCAAATTTTGAAAATAAATTATCAGTAATACTTACACTCATTAGTTTGTCATCAATAGTTATTTCCTCATTTATATTGAGTGTTAGGGTCTCTTGGTCCTCTATTTCAAACTCTTTCTCAAGTAAGATTGTAAGCGGAACTCCTGGTAAAGGTGTCTTGTTGTCAGATCTTTGTATTATGACCTTGTATGAGCCAGGAGAAAAAGGTATCTCCGACAAGTCATAACCTTCTTTTGTAAACTCGCTGCTGAATTGCCCATTTTCTTTTTTACTTTTATAAGTAATGTTGATCATTTCAGGTGGGAGTACGACTGTTTTGTTATTTAAATTGATAGAAATCTCTTCTAGATTTAAATATCCTTCAGCCACAGAAGGTGTTGTTTCTTCCTTATCAACAAGGGAACAGTTACTTAATAATAGCAGTAGGACTGAAATTATTGCTAGTGAATAGTTTTTCATTTAATCAATAGTTTGAATTCTGATTCAGTTTTTTTAAAAGCTAAAATAAGAGAATTTATAGCGAAGCTGAAAATTATTTGAGGATAAATATTAATTTGTTTTCATCTTCTTTTCGGACGCCTTACCAATCCTCTTCATCCACAGTCTCATCATTCTTATAAATAGAAGGTAAAGTGATTTCTTTATATACCACCCAAGTTCTCAAAATAAAAATTGTAGAAATAGGAAGGAGTTCTGTGATGAGGCGGTTGATTTCTAGATGATGTAAAACGATATAAAAAACAGCACCAACGATACTGATCGTAGCATAAATTTCTTTTTGAAAGACTACAGGGATTTCGTTTACCAGAATATCCCTTGAAACACCTCCAAATGAACCAGTGATTACCCCCAATATAATACAGATGATATAGGGTAAATCATAAGTAAGTCCAATTTGTACACCGGCTACTGAAAATAAGGCTAGACCTATCGTATCAAAAAGCAGTAAAGAGGTTCTAAAACGATCTAGTTTATTTTGAAATATCATTGCGCATATGGCTCCGGCAAGAATAAAATAAATGTAACTTGGATCTGCAATCCAAAATACATCTCTTTGTTCTATTAAAACATCTCTCAGAGTGCCACCTCCAACTGCAGTTACAAAGGCTACGATGATCACGCCAAAAGGATCTAATTTCTTTTGCATCCCCACCAAAGCACCTGAAATTGCTAATGCGAAGGAACCGACAACGCCTATGTAATAGATGATTTCTTTCACTGAATAACTTAGTTTAACGAAATGAATAATAAAATTAGCCTCTTATAAAAAGAGGAGGTAAGTACTGTGACAGAAGAAAAGGGATGATTTTAGTTTAATATTTTTTATTCTAATCAAGGCAGATTTGCA
>NZ_JABANE010000060.1 GCF_012844305.1 Flammeovirga aprica JL-4 | reverse complement strand
TAGATATGTCAAACAATCTAATCTAGCTTTGTTGATTTTGATCTGTGAATTTATTTTTTCAAACAATTTCGTATATTCGTGTTGACTCTCCATAATTGATAAATTTTGTATGTCGAAATTCAAATTTAATCAATTTCATGGAGAGTCATTTTTTTGTCATATACTTAGTTCATACTCACAAAAACTAAATAGAAAACTAGATATAAGTTAATTTCGACAGAGTACTTACTTTGAAATGCCTTAAACTATCATCATAAAAATCTTCAATTCCTTATATTGCTTCTCAATCTTCAAATTATTCATATGAGTTCAGAAAAAACATCATTACGAAGCAGAATAGGAATTGTATTAATTGTATTGGGTTTTATCTCTCCCCTTATCGGGCTACTAATACCATTATTAAATCTTTCTTCGACATTAACAACATCATTGGTTGCTCTTTTTATGGTGGGTGGTCCTGAGGTTTTTCTAGTTTTAGGTTCGGCTTTAGCTGGAAAAGAGGGGATTACAATCGTTAAAAATAAGATCAAAAAATTGCTAGGACTACCTGAAGGGAGATACCCTGCGACTAAAAGACAATATAATTTAGCATTAGCCATCATGTTTCTGTGGTTATTATCGCTGACTGTTCCTTTATATATACCTGGTTTTGTGGAGATGCTTCAACTTGATTCATTAATGTGGTATTACTACCTGATCATTGATGTGTTGTTTATTGTTGCCTTTGTATTTTTAGGAGGGCATCAGTTTACCACAAAATTTACAAAATTGATTACTTGGGAAGAATGGGAGCTTCCTGAATGATGATATAAGAATGAAGATAATTGCATTGTTGTGGTTCGTAAAGTGGTTTTATGATGGTTCAGTGGACGATGTAATGCAACATCCCTACACGGTATCCTCTTCCTTCAAATAATTATAAATAGAATAGGGAAATAAAGGATCATACACACTTTTATTATTATAAACTCAAGTGTTATGATCAAAAAAATCCTTATTCTATTTTCTTTAGTAGTTATCTCTGTTTCATCATACGCACAAGAAAAGTACAATTCCTTTTCTTTTTCTGTAAGCAGGGGAGTTAATATGACAAACGATAATCCCTTTTATGGTTTTAGTATAGATTATTCTAGAGCGATTAAAAATACTCCTTTTTCGACAGGGGTTGCTATGATGTGGGATGAGGAAAAAGATAAGAATAGATACTTGCAAAATGTGACGGTTGCTTATATGGTAGGTTACAAAATAAATGATCGATGGTCCATAGGTTCAGGAATAGCAAAAGGTTTTTTAAATAACGAAAATGAAAGACAGGAATATCAATTTTCTGATGGAGATTGGTCTACAGGTCTGGCAGGGACTTATGTTTTAAAAGTGACGCCTAAACATGCGATTTCTATTACTTCCTCCCTTGAATATAATATCACACAAAAAGAATATTGCTTCTCAGTTGATCTAAATTACATTTTACCTTGGTGACAGAGAGTGATTTATGCCTCGTTTACTTATTGTTAACATTAAATATACACCTTTCTATATTTTAATATCGTAATATTGCGATATGGGAATAACAAAAATTGATGGGTTTACTCCTGAAGTAACTCAAATGGCAGAAATACTGAAAGCATTGGGGCATCCAGCGAGATTAGCCATCATGGAATATTTAATTAATAGTCCTGATTGTATCAATGGCGATCTTGTAGATCACTTACCACTTGCTCAGTCAACGGTTTCAAGACATCTTTCGGAATTAAAGAAAGTAGGATTGATCAAAGGTACTATTACAGGCAACTGTATTTC
The DNA here is from genome assembly GCF_012844305.1 of Flammeovirga aprica JL-4. Classification (GTDB taxonomy): domain Bacteria; phylum Bacteroidota; class Bacteroidia; order Cytophagales; family Flammeovirgaceae; genus Flammeovirga; species Flammeovirga aprica. The sequence continues at coordinate 55,453 of NZ_JABANE010000060.1, read as the reverse complement.
CTATTGTATTAATGATGAGGTTTGGAATAAGATCAAGGATTTTTTCAATTCCTCTTCGGATCAGATCACACCTGGTAAAAGCTGTGCTTGTTAATTTAGAATTTTTTTAAAAAAAATAGATAAAAATGGAAAACGCAACGGTTTCAACATTAGAGCAGTACATCACATCTGCAAAAGAAGAGTTTCACCTTATCTCAGAAGAGAGAAAAGCAGCACTTGAGGTAATTTCAAATTTTGTGAAAACGAAATTAGCAGAAGATGGATTGGCCAACCTCATTTTAATTTGTACTCACAATTCTAGAAGAAGCCACCTTTCACAAGTGTGGACTCAAGTGGCGGCTTACCACTACGGTTTTTCTGATGTTTTTGCTTATTCTGGCGGTACTGAAGCAACTGCTTTATTTCCTTCTGCAGCCAATGCATTAGAGAGAGCAGGTTTGAGCGTTCAGAAATTATCAGAAGAAGCAAATCCGGTTTATGCCATTAAATACGATGAGAACCAACCTGCTATTATCGCTTTTTCAAAGAAATATGATCATGCTTTTAATGCACAGTCTGGTTTTGGAGCTGTAATGACATGTGGTCATGCAGATGCTAACTGTCCTTTTATTCCCGGTGCAACAAGAATATCATTACCGTTTGAAGATCCAAAAGCATTTGACGGCACACCGGAACAAGAAGATAAGTATGACGAAAGATGTCGTCAGATTGCAAGAGAGTTGTTATATGCTTTCTCAGTAATTTAATCCATTCAATAAAGAAATAACTTCCATAGTAATGAACAAGGAACTAGAAATAGAGGGACAAGATCCGCTTTGCCCTCAAAAACAACCTAAGAAACTATCCTTTTTAGATAGTTACTTAACAGTTTGGATCTTTTTAGCCATGGCAATTGGTGTGGGAATCGGTTACTTTTTTCCAGGAGTAGCAGATTCTATCAATGATATGTCTGTGGGCACTACAAATATTCCACTCGCTGTTGGGTTGATTTTGATGATGTATCCTCCTTTAGCAAAAGTGAAATATGAAGAGATGGGTAAGGTTTTTACGAATGTGAAAGTACTTACAGTTTCTTTAGTTTTAAACTGGATCGTAGGACCGATTTTGATGTTTGCTTTAGCTTTAATTTTCTTAAATGATTACCCTGAATACATGACAGGCTTGATCTTGATTGGTTTAGCAAGATGTATAGCAATGGTGGTTGTATGGAATGACTTAGCCGAAGGAAGTTCAGAATATGCAGCAGGTTTGATAGCATTGAACAGTATTTTCCAAGTCTTGTTCTATAGTGTTTATGCTTATGTGTTTATTACAGTATTGCCTCCATTATTTGGTTTTGATGGTTCTGTAGTAGATATCACAATGGGGCAGATTGCTGAAAGTGTATTTATCTATTTGGGTATTCCTTTCCTAGCGGGCTTCTTAAGCCGTAAAATTCTGATTAAAGCTAAAGGGCAGGAGTGGTTTGAAAAAGAATTTGTTCCAAGAATCTCACCCGTTACTTTGATTGCATTGTTAAGCACAATTGTGGTGATGTTCTCCTTAAAAGGACAAATGATTGTAGAAATTCCAATGGATGTTGTTAGAATCGCTATTCCATTAGTGATCTATTTCGTGGTAATGTTTGTCGTGAGTTTTATGTTGGCAAGATACTTCGGAGCAGATTATGAAAAGGATGTTTCTATTGCATTTACAGCAACTGGAAACAACTTTGAGTTGGCAATTGCAGTGGCTATTGGCGTTTTCGGAATCAATTCAGGTCAAGCTTTTACAGGTGTAATTGGACCTTTAGTGGAAGTGCCTGCATTAATTGCCTTAGTCAATTTAGCCTTTTGGTTCAGGAAGAGATATTATACAAACAAGTAATTATTCAAAGGTAATTTATTCTTAAGGATAAGTACTAGGAAAAAGTAATTGAGTGTTTCGTGCACCATAGTTATAACTATGGGCAGGTGATACTGCAACCTAACTAAAACTAAAGTCTTGAAGGTTTGTAACGGAAGCAGCACTTTAGTGTTGTCGGAGTCAATATCACCAGCCCATGACTTCAGTCATGGTGCACGTAATTATTATTTCATTTCTTTTTCCTAGCACATAGGTTACCTTTTTTCAAAATATGATGGATTTCAGAGATACAAAATTCTTATTCTTCACTGGTAAAGGGGGAGTAGGAAAAACTTCATTATCAAGTGCTGCAGCTGTTCAATTAGCAGATCAAGGTAACAAAGTCTTATTAATAAGTACTGACCCTGCTTCGAATCTTACTGACGTTTTAGCAACAGAAGTAGGTGATAAAAAAATTGCGAAGCACCCTGATTTATCAAATTTATCAACAATTAATATTGATCCAGAGGAAGCGGGAGAATCTTATAAAAATAGAGCTGTATCTTCATTAGGAATGTTGGCTACACCTGTTTACAGAAATAAAGTAAGGGAACAACTTTCTGGTGCTTGTACAGTAGAAATTGCTTCATTTGATGAATTTACAAGATTTATTTCAGGAGAAGCGAACCCTGAGGAGTACGATTATATTGTATTTGATACCGCACCTACAGGGCATACCTTAAGATTGTTGGAGTTGCCTGACGCTTGGAGTGATTTTCTTGATCACAATGAAGGTGCATCTTGCATTGGTCCGTCGACTGCATTAAAGAGTAATCATCAGCGTTATAAAGAAGTGGTAGAGGTTTTAAAAGATCCTAACCAAACTACTTTTTATCTTGTAGCAAGAGCTGAGGAAACTTCATTAAAAGAAGCGGCTAGATCTGCAAAAGAGCTGGCTGAGTTAGGGATGAACAATCAGCGTTTGCTTTTAAATGGTATTTATACACCTATTAATCTAGAAGATGAATTTGCTGTTCAAATTGCAGAAAAAGCAAAATTCCAATTAAAAAATATTCCTCAAACTCTTTCCACTTTACCAGTTCAAGAGTTCCCTTTACTTCCTTATAATATCTTAGGTCTTGAAAAATTACGTTCTGTTTTTTCTAAAGAAAAGCAACAGCTGATTCTTGAGCGTGAAAATACTGAAGAAGTGAAAATGGGGAAAACCCCAAATTTGACTGATTTGGTGGATGATCTTGAAAAAGATGGTCATGGTTTGATTATGACAATGGGAAAAGGCGGTGTTGGTAAAACAGTAACAGCTTCAGCTATAGCCATTGCATTGGCCAATCGTGGTCATAAAGTAACATTGACTACAACTGACCCGGCCGCTCATTTAACTGATTATACAGGACAGATTGTTGACCTTCCTGCTATATTGACGGTTGAGAGAATCGACCCTAAAGTTGAAACTGAAATTTATATTGAAAAAGCAGTAGCACAGAGAGGAGCAGGAAAAACGGAAGATCAGATTAAATTGATTAGAGAAGATCTTAATTCACCTTGTACAGAAGAGGTTGCAGTATTTCATGCTTTCTCAAAAGCAATCAGAAGTGCGAAGAGACAATTCGTAGTTGTGGATACAGCACCAACAGGTCATACTTTACTATTATTGGATACAACAGGAAGTTATCATAAGCAAGTAGTAAAGCAAAGTAATATTGACGCCTCAAAGTTGCATACACCTTATCAGATGATACAGGATCAGAAGATTACAAAGGTGATATTGGTGACTTTACCTGAAACGACTCCAATCAGAGAAGCTCAAAGTTTACAAAGTGATTTGGAGAGAGCAGAAATTTATCCTTATGCGTGGGTGATTAACCAATCGTTACCAACAGCGTATAAATTTACAGACCCAATTTTATTACAAAAAAGAAAACATCAGCAAGAATTAATTGCCAGTGTAAAGTCTGTTTCAACAAATAATGCCTTTCAGATTGATTATATCAAAGAAGAAAAAATAGTTGCTGAGATGCTTTAAAAATTTCCTTTTAGCTTAGCATAAGCCTAAAAATGAGTCTAGTTAATTCATTTTTAGGCTTTTTTTATTTTTGAAGAAAAGTTCATTTATCGTTAAAAAATATTACAAAATGCTTTAATAATTCAAAAAAAAGCGTGAGTTTTGTTCCATACTGTGTTATAAAATATTACATCGTTGTGATTTTACATTACAACTAGATTCAAAACAAAACTTTTTCTTTCGAACAAGATTAACTCTTTACTAAATAAATTATGCTACGAATAACTGTTTTCGTACCCTCAATTATGAGGTACTTTTTTGTGTTATTTTATCTGATGCTATCTGTAAATATTTTTGCCCAAAATGAAATTCCCGCTGATGGACTTACGCTTTGGTTAAAGGCAGATGCTATTACTTCTGATGATTATACTGACATTAATGGCGATGGTACAGTACTAAGAATGGACAAATGGTTGGATCAATCTCATACCGTAACTGGAGTAAATACTGGTTATTATGTTGAGAATGAATACAGCGGAAATATCTCTGATGGTATTACTTATCAGGCAAGTGTTTCAGAAATTTCAAATCGACCTGCGGTTTTATTTCCATCAGCAAGCCATTATGGTATGCTATTGCGAAATAGTGCTGGTGATGATATTGAATTCTTGATGGAAAACTATGAAGTATTTATAGTTTTGAAAGCTAATGATACTTTTGATGACGTTGGTTTTTATGCAGGTGGAAATACGACAAGAGCATTGTATGGTAAATGGGATGGTGCACAGTTTTATTTTAGAGGTCCAGATAATAATTTAAGTAATACAGACAAAGAACCATGGCCTATTGCAGATAATTGGGGTTTGATTTCTTTTCAGAGAAATGAAAGTAATGAAACAAGTTTTACTTCAGATGGTGGTTTATTAAGTCCTTTAGATAAAAACACAACCAATACATCAACTCATAAATTTGGTACAGTAGGCGGAGCAAATTATTCGTCCAATTTGAGATGGAATGGATATATAGCAGAGGTGATTATTTATAATAAAGCATCTGGTCTAGATCCTGTGACAAGATTAAGAGTTAACGATTATCTTACTGCAAAATATGGTTTTACACATAGTGAAAAATCAGATACAGATGAACTTTTTAGTGGTAACACTTCACCAAATCAAAATGTTGTTGTTTATGGTAATGATGGAGGGGATTATACACCGGATAGAGGAAATCCTTCATCTGTTATCGAATTGACAACTTCAGGTACATCAGATGGAGATTACATCATTTTAGGAGAAACAGATGAAAGTGGTTTAGAATTCGAATTTGCACCAGAGAAAAACAGACTTTGGGCAAAGAGATTTTATATACAGAAAAAGGGAAATCTGGATTTTACTTTAGATTTTAATATAAAAAATTACGAAGGTAAGGATAATAATGAAGAAGATAGACAAGCAAGTGATTACCTCTTAGTTTATAATAGCAATGATGGTTCCGATTACGTTGAAGTGGCAGATGTTGCAGCTAGTTTTAAAGGGACTGACATTGTTTCATTTACGGTGTCAAATACTAATTATGATGGCGATGGATTTTATACCATAGCACCTCCTGCTCCTAAAGCTTTTTATACAAAGGGTTCAGGAAATTGGGATGAAGATATATGGACTACAAACCCTTCAGGTGAACCTGATGGAAATGTAGCAGTAATTACTGAAGCAGACGATTTTGTCATACTTTCTGGTTATGAAGTAACGTTGAATACCAACAATATTACAGCGGCGGATATTGAAGTAAGTAAAGGTGGAAGGTTGAAGGTAGGTTCAACTACTGGACACAGCTTCAAAGGTGTTTTTGGAAAAGGGACGATTCAGATCGAAGGTGATAATTTCCCTTCTCCTTCGACCGCAACAGATGTTGGAGGTTTTCTTACAGAAGATGGAGGTATTGTAGAATTTAAAGGTACAGGTACAACACTTACCAATAGCTATTCCTATAATATAGTTCACGTTGATTTAGATAATACAGCAGATGAATTAGTAATTGATACTTCTTCACCATTATCATTGTCAGATTCATTATTGATTGAAAAAGGTAAAGTTGTTTTAGGTACTAGTGATGCTACTGGGGCAGGGATTGATTTAACTGTCAATGGTAATACAAGAATAAAAAGTGAAGGAGCACTAGGTATCGGTACTGATAATGTAGTTCACAATGTTGTATTCAAAAACAGTTTATATAACTCTGGAACAATTGCATTGACCAATAGAGCTAAGATTGATAATTTTGGTTCGAATGAATACTTGACAACTTTAGAGACTTATTTTAGCAATAACCTTTCTGGACAATACGCAATTGTGACTTTTGATGCTGATAATAAACATCAAGAGTTGGTTGCTGATGGATCTACAATTTTGTATCAATTAGTTGTAGATAAAGGAACTTCAGATTATTATAATTTAAGCATAAGTGCAGGTTCTACTGGTCTTTTTGAAATGTATGGTTATAACACACATTCAAATTCAAGTACTGGTAGCAATGCAGGGGGAATGACAACAAGCAATGGTATGTTTGTTTTAAAGTATGGTACGCTTCGTTTCGGTGAAAATATTTATATCCCAAGTTATGCGAACACAACAGACAACTATGATTTAGGAATTGGTTGTAAACTATGGGTTGACGAAGGGGCAGATATCAACTTTGGTCCTGTGAATGCATTAACTGTGTATGGAAGTGTTTTAGTTTCAGGCGGTAGGTTAAATATTGGTTTGAACTACGATGGTACAAGTAATGGTAATCATAATAGTATTACACTAAGAGAGAGAGGGTATTATGTACAAGAAGGAGGACAGGTATTTTTGAACCAAATAAAGACTTCCGTTTTAGGGGAGGATCACCAAGGTTCATTTACAATGTCGGGTGGAGAAATGACAATTTATGGTCATGTACCAAGCAGTAATGTTGCAGCTCTTTCGCTTCCTTACAAGACCAATTCATTTAATATGTCTGGAGGTAAAATCACAATTCATAATGAAGACAGTGGCATGGACTTCTTGACTGACTTTGCTATGGGTGACGGTTTTTACAACGTTACTGGAGGTGAAATTATTTTTGATATTAATACGGATAGAGCTGTAAGTTTTAAGTCAGCTATTCCTTTCTATAATTTAACAGTCACCACTGATTTTTCTTCAAGAGATGTTACACTTGCCAACGGTTCTTATGGTGATTTGAATGTTTTGAATCACTTAGTAATAGAAGAGAATAGTAATCTTCAAGTAGGAACTCATGATCTTATAATAAGCGGTGATCTTACTTTATACAATGATACTCAGTTAAATATCAACGAAAATAATACGTTGACATTTAACGGGTCAAGTGTTGATACGGATGGAAATGTACAGCACCACTATATAGATGTGAGAGATACAGATACTCCTTATGAAATCAATAATTTGGTTATTGATTTACCAAACGTTACGGATATTTTTGAATTGAGAGATATTAGTAATACTGCAGCTGATGGAAATACACGATTAAAAGTAATAAACTCTTTATCATTAACGCAAGGAACGTTTGATTATACTGATTATGCTATTGAGCTTGAAGGTGACTTATCTTTTCAAGGAAGGATAGGAAGGTCGTCGTCTGTTGGACATCTAAAATTGAATGGTTCTGCAGGTACAGCACAGAATATTACTTCGAGTTATGATTTAGTTGAAAATCAAATTGCAGATACAACAAATGTGGGTATTACTCATTTATGGATAAATAATACAGATGGTTTTAACTTATCCAAAAATGTATACGTAACAAAGTTGACTTGGGAAGAAGGGGTGATAAAAGCGAATGAATACGGTGTTGTTGTAGGAGCTTTGGGTGTTCATAATGAAGGAGGGAATGCAATTGGTACAAATAATAAAGTTATTGTTGGTACTGGTAAATCATCTGATGGAGGTTTAACATACTTAATCAATGCTGATGGTACCTATCTTTATCCTTTAGCATCTGAATTTGATATACCAGTAGCTGATAGTTACAAATACACTCCCGCTTCAATTTTAGTAAGTAATACAGCCGAAATTGGTTTTATCCAATTGGCAACTAATAATGGAAGTTTGGTAGACTTTGCTGCCGATCCAGATAATAACACTAACCTTTTAGATTATTATTGGAAGTCAAATGCTTATGGATATACTGACGATTCAAATAAACCTGATATCACTTTGACTCTAAATTACAATGATGAAGATGTTGTAGGAACTGAGTCAGATTATGAAGCATCTAGAATTTTGTTGGAAGGTGACTATTCAAGGTCTGTATTAGGAACTGTAGATGATGCCACAAATACAATAGAGCTTTCGACTGCATCTAAACCAGTTGTAGGAATGTATTCAGCTGGTCACCCTGATCAATTCACAGGAGCATTGCAAGTTTATTACTCATTTATGGGAGTTGGTGCTGATGGGAGTTCAGTAATTCGAACTGCAACTTGGGATGCAAATCAACGATGGACAACCAATGAAAATTGGAAAGTTACTGGACCAGGAACAGTTTCAGAAAACTCTGGTGAACCGGGGAAAGGTGATATTGTTGTAATTGGTTATGGTACTTGGAATGGCTCTAGGTTTGTAGATGGTGCAGGACATAGAGTAAAGATGAGTAACATTCAAAGAAACGTAGCCTTGGTAAGGTTTGAGGAAGTGAGTGAATCAAATACTTATTACGAAGAAGATAACACGAATGGATTACCTGATATTCAGATATTAAATAATTCGGAATTGACAGTAGGAGTAGCAGAAGGGATTGGACGATTTAGAATTTATGGTGGTACAGATACTGATGGAACAAATAGAGGTGTTTTGTATGGAAATGATATGAACGATTTCCTAAGTGAAGAGGGAAGTGAGTTGATGATTCAGAATCAATCAGGAAATAATGGAGGCACTCCTTTTAATGATTTTGTTATTCCTATTTATCCTAAATATCCAATATTAAGACTATATGGAGGCGGTTCTGATCAAGGAGGAGAGTTTGTCTTTGATGATGCAGTTACAGAGACTGTTCAAGTGAAAAGATTAATTGTTGAAGGAGCCTTTTTAAGGTTAGACAAAAGTCTTGATATAGAAGGTACACTTAACATTGGTGCCTCACAAGATGGTGAATTAATATTTGATTCACCTACTTCTATACAGTTGTCATGTCAGGATATAAAGATGGATAACATCTTTAATAATTCAAGCACTGCTGAAAATAAAATTCTAACAGAAGGTACTGACGACATTGAGCATAAATTAATTGTTAAAGGAGGAATTGAGATTCCTAGTATAAGTGCTGGTGATCAAAATAATATTGTGTTTGATCTGTATAATGGTGAGACAGGCAACAAGGTAATTTTGGAATTCCAAGGTGAAGATAACGGAGCTTTTATCAATAACTATACTGCTGAAGTAGTTCCGGAATTATATAAAATTGTAATGAATAAAGGAACAACAAGTGCTTCTACATTTACAATGTCAACGAATTTCACGTTACCGTCAAGTACAACAGTTGAGCTTATCACATTATCAAATGGTACACTAATTTTAGATAATGCTGATATAAATATTACTCCTTTTGCAGTTCCAGCATCAAATTGGGAGTTGGCATCTACAGCTGGAATAACCATCAATCAAGGTGCAGTGAATATCACGGGAGATCAAGCAAATTTATTATTAGGAGGTAAATTGACAGTTGCAGGAGGTAGTCTAAATTTATCAAATGCAGGAGAAGATAATTCTATTGTTTATGCTGTTTCAGGTGAAATTGAATTGACAGGAGGAGCTATAAATATTGGATCTGAATTGAGAAGAGACTTGGCCGGTAATGATGGAAGTCTTACTTATAATCAATCGGGTGGTACGCTATCAACAGGTTTGCAAGGCAACCCAAATAGTGCTGAAAGAGGAACATTTGAAGTTGTTGGTAGTGAATCAACATTTAATTTTACTGGAGGTGAAATCATTGTTGCATCTGGAAAAATAGATATAAATGCGTCTTCTTCTACGGTCTCTGAAAGTGCTGAAATTAAGCTTGGAAATAACACAACAACTGAAACGATAGAAGCAGTGTTAGCCAATGAAATTGGTAAATTGGAATTGGTCGCTGATGTTACAGTAAATGTTGAAATCAATGATGTGCAAATGTTAGGGGATCTGGAAATTCCATCACTAACAACACTTAATCTAAACGGGAATAATCTTTCAATTGCTGGTAGTATTGTAAATGAGGGAACGTTTTCTGCCTCAACATCCACAATAAGTTTAGTAAGTTCTGATGCTCAGACTATTTCGGGAGGACAGACAATTACGGCTGAGAATATGATTGTTGCTACGAGCGGTGCAACTGTGGGTATGAATTCAGGTATAACAATTACTAAGGATTTAACCATTAGTTCAGGAACGCTTTCAGATAATGGAAATACCATCAATGTTGGAGGATACCTTACCATCAATGGTGCTCATACAACTACAGGTGCAGGAAGAATTAAGTTGAACGGTACAAGTACGCAATCTATTGAAATAACAGGAAGTATTGGTCGTATGGAAATAGATAATACTGAAGGCGTGAAATTAGTAGATAATTTAGCTTTAGTGGCTGATGAAATTGTCTTCACCAATGGCGTTTTAGATATTGATAAATACCGTTTAAATCTTGGTGTTGATATTGTATTAGATGCTCCGGCGGGCTTTGATAAAGATAGAATGATTCAGCTAAATGGAGGTGTAAATGCACAAGGTGTTCAAATAGAATTGCCTTCTACTGACATCACAACTGAAAAAGTAATTCCTATTGGCTACTCTGGTACTTATGCCCCTGTAGGTTTCTTTGGAGAATTTGATGGTGTTACAGTCAATGTAAAACCGATCAACAAAATGCATACTGTAGCAGAATTTCAAGGCGTAACTCAAAATGCATTATCTCAATACTGGAAATTTGACTTCTCAGAAGTGGGAGTGACAAAAGATAGATATGTATCCTTATATTTTAAGGAAAGTAATGTAAATGGTACAATCGGAAATTATCAGGGCGTTATTATTGACAAAGATGCAAATATTAAAAAGCCGGTTAATGTTATAGATGGTTTAAGTGATGACTTGGATAACAATAAAATAAAAATCAGCTTGAACAGTCCTTTAATTTCGGGTGATTACTTTGCAGCAGAAAATGATGCAACTCCTGATAACATTATTAGATATAAGATAAAAGATGGAGTGACTGATGCAAGATTGGATGATGTCGCTTCTGGTAAATGGGAATATTCAACTGATGGTGGAGGTGATTATGACGACTTAAGTACAGACTTAACTTCAGGGACTATTCTAGAGGTGCCTTCTGGTGTTAATTTGGTAACTAGTGATGGTGATTTAGGTTTTAAATCTTATTACAGAGCTATTATTAATGGTACATTAGAAGTACATGTAGATGATAAGAATATTCTTTTCAATGAAGTAGAAGGAAGCGGAACAGTTAAGTTCTATGTTAATGATTCGAATATTGGTCAGATGCCATTCGCAGACTGGGGTGAATTTTATAGTGCTGGAGGAGGAATTGTAGTTGAAGGAGATGCAGAAAATCCATTGTTGAATTTGAATGCAGATGCTGACAACAAAAAGTTGACAATTGGTAGTTTAACATTAACTGGAACGGGTTCAAATCAAGTATGGGAATTGCCAGATGGTAACGGGCTCAATATTAGTTCTGGAGAATTGAAGATCGATAATGTTGAATTTGAACTTAGTACAGCATCAACCATTAATGATATTTTGGTTACTAATAATGGTATTTTGAAATCTAGTTCTGCTTCTATAGCAAGCGGGGATGTATCAGTGGAATCGGGAGCATCATTAAATGTAGCTTCAAGCTCGTTTATTGTTAGAGGTGACACTGAAATTACAGGTACTTTGAAAGTTGAAAACTCATCAGACTTATACGTTGATAGCAATATTACTTTTAAAGGTGGTTCGGCTTTAGAAGTTAGTTCTGGTTCAGAGTTAACCGTTGGAGGAAACTTTGTGGACGAAGGAATAACCACTGCAACCTTATCAGGAGCTACGCTTACTTTCAATGGTTCTTCAGGTGATCAATCTTTCACAGGTGATTTTAAATCTAGTGATGGTAAACAAATTGGTGAATTGAATATCAATAAGTCAAGTGGAAATGTAGTTCTTTCAGGTTCAAAAGAAGTAACAAAATTGACGTTGAATTCAGTTTTAAATAACAGCGGAAATACTGATGGTTCATTATTGATATTAGGAGAATCAAGTGATGTAACTGGTAATTCTTGGGTGGAAGGACCATTATCTAAAAAAATGGAAGTAGGTGATAGTTTCTTATACTATGTTGGAGGAAGTGGTTCTCAAAGAAAATTAGAAGTTCGTTATGTAACTAATAATAATAATGGAGGATTGGCAACAACAGAAAAAACATGGACTGTTGAACATTCACCAAATGCTCAAGATGTAACCATCATTGATGAGACAACAAAACTTACAGTTATATCTCAAGACTATCAATGGAGAGTTACTGATATTGCTGAGGGAGAGGACGCAGCCGATAAACAAAGTGAGGCTGATATCTTTGCATATTATGAAACGCTTGGTAAAAGCTCTAGTTATACATTAGCAGTTTGGGCTTTTGGTTTCTCACGTGATGAATGGACAAGAGCTGGTGATCCTTTGCATAATACAGATGATTATTTTGAAACTTATGGTGTATCTTTTAGTAAAAAATATTTAGCAATTGGAGCTGTTGATGAATCTACAGATTTACCTGTAGAACTAATCTCATTCGATGCCTATGCGGAGGAAAGCCAAGTTCGTTTAGAGTGGGCGACTGCATCAGAAGATAACAATAAGGAGTTCGAACTTCAAAGGTCAATAGATGGTGAAAATTGGAGTTCATTAAAAGTGATTGATGGTGCTGGTAATTCTAATGTTCGTTTAGATTATGAGTTTATCGATAAAGCTCCCGTTCTGAATCAAGTGAGCTATTACAGATTGGTTCAAATCGATTTTGATGGCACAACAACAGTTTTTGATCCTGTTCAGGTTTATATGGAAGGTGAAGAAGTAGCTGATGTTACCGTATATCCAAATCCTGTACAAGATGGTAAAGTCAACGTATTGTTGAAGTCTTGGAAAGGCGATGTAGAGATCAATTTATATACTGCTTTAGGATATAAAGTATTAAGTGATAAATGGTCTTATGGTGACAGTCAAGTGAAACAACTTCAGTTGCATAAATTACCGAGAGGAGTGTATGTATTGAAATTGAAATCAGGAAAAACTGTAAGATCTACAAGACTAATTGTAGAATAAGCGATTAAGCATTTTACAGAAGTTAATATTGAAACACCTTGCTGATACTGATAAAGCAAGGTGTTTTTTTATATCAAAATCTCAAATGTAATTTTTATAACGTTAATACTTTGTTTTCTTTCGATAAACTCTTTTATTGAAGAAATAGAGCATTACTAAAAAATTACATTACTCAAGCCATGTCTATTTTTTATAAAGAAATCAAATACACCTCAGCTTATTTAATTCCGCTTTGTTGTTTCATTGGGTTCTATTTCGGTGGAGTCTACACTTGGTTGACCGTTGCTTTTAGTTTTATTTTAACGCCTATATTGGATGTATTTCTTCCTACTTCAGATGAAGTGAGTGATGCTAATAATAAAATTTATTCGAAGCTTTACGACTGGTTTTTGTATCTCAATTTAGTCTGGGTTTTTGGCTTAGTAATTTATGGGGCATTACAATGGGTGAATCATACCTATTCCCTTTTTGAAAATGCAGGTTTGATACTTAGCCTAGGTTTAGTGCTTGGAACTTCAGGGATTAATGTAGCTCATGAACTAGGACATCGTAAAGAGAAGAAGGAGCAGTTAATGGCTCAAGCGTTATTATTGCCCACTTTTTATATGCATTTTTTTATAGAGCACAACAGAGGACATCATACCAATGTAGCTACACCTTTAGATCCGGCAACAGCTCAAAAAGGAGAGTGGGTGTACAGTTTTTGGTTTAAGACCGTTATTTTCTCTTATATCAGTGCTTGGAAAATTCAGATTAAAATGCTGAATGGAAAGTTTTTTACCATGAAAAATAATATGCTGTGGTATCATGTAATCTATTTTCTGTATATTTTTAGTATTTTATTTTTCTTTAATTTTCATGCATTAAAGTATTGTGTATTGTCAGCTATGGTAGGTTTTCTTTTACTGGAAACAATTAACTATGTAGAACATTACGGTTTGATGAGAAAATTATTACCTAATGGCAGGTATGAAAGAGTACAGTTATGTCATTCTTGGAATGCTAATTATACATTTGGCCGAATTATTCTTTTTGAATTGACAAGGCATTCTGATCATCATTATAAAGCCTCGAAAAAATATCATACACTAGAACATCAAACTTCTGCTCCTGAATTGCCCTTTGGATATCCTACGGCTATTTTATGCTCATTAGTTCCTTGGTTATGGTTTTGGATCATGGATAAAAGATTAAGCTAAACTATTTTATCATCGGTACTTGATTACAATTTTAGAATCCAACAAGAACAATAAAAAAAACACCTGATCAGTTTCCCGATCAGGTGTTTTTAGTTGCTCAAAAGCATATATTTTTATAACGTGGAATTCTATTTCACATTAATTTTTCCAAGATCAATTTCTTCATCTTCATCCTCAAAATAGAAAGTATCCATACCATCAATGATAGGGTGCATACTTTGTTTGTTTGCGTCAAAAGTATAAAGAAGACAAGGTAATAAAGTAAGGTTGGTGGTCATGGCAACGATCAACGTTACCGAAGTCAATAAACCTAAAGCTTGAGTTGCACCAAATGTAGATCCCATAAAAATGGCGAAACCAAAGAAGAGTACAATAGAAGTATAAAGCATACTTGAACCTGTTTCTCTTAATGCCATAATTACAGCTTTCTTCATGTTATAATTATGAAGTACAATTTCTTGTCTGTATTTCGCAAGGAAGTGAATACTGTCATCCACTGAGATACCAAATGCGATACTGAACACAATAGCTGTACTTGGTTTTAATGGAATTCCAAGGAAGCCCATCAACCCTAAAGTGAACAATAATGGGATAATGTTTGGTATCAACGAGATAATGATGATTCTCAAGTTACCAAATAAAGTACCCATGATAATGGCAATCAGTACAAAGGCAATCAACATACTTTGTTTCAAGTTCTTGATTAAGAAATCATTTCCTTTGATAAAGATCAATGTAGAACCTGTTACCATTGTTTCAAGACCAGAACCTTCAACAATTTCAGCTAATTTTGGTCTGATCACGCTATCCACTAGATAATCCATCTTCACTGAACCAATATCAGCCATACTTGATGAAACTCTAATATATCTTCCCGTTGAATCAATCATTGCATCACTTAAAGAAGAAGAGGCATCATCTGCACTATTTCTTAAATATTTCATGATGTAAGACATCTCACTTCTTGAAGGAAGTTTGAAATAATTAGAATCACTTGCGTGGAATGCTTGATTACCTGCTTTTAAGAAAGTATTGATTGAGATAGGTTGAGAAACTTCATTCAATGAAGAAATAAAGTTTTCTACTTCCTCAACTTTGTTTAATGTACCTTTTTTAAGATAACCTTTCTTACGGCCAGTATCAATGATTAATTCAAATGGCATTACGCCACTAAACTCTTCCTCGAAGAACCTTAAATCTTGCTTTACATGATAATCTTCAGGTAAATCATCTACCATAAATGAGTTGGCAGTAACCTTATAACTTCCGTAAATAGAAAGGCCTACCATTACTGCTGTAAAAGCATATACCCATGTTCTGTGATGCAGTACCAACATTTCCAGTTGATGTAAAACCCAATTGGTAGGTTTGAAATCTAAGTGTTTTAGATGTCTAACATCAGGAGCTGGAAGGTATGAAAATACGATTGGAATGAAAGTGATACTGATAATGAAGGTTACAAAAATGTTGATACCTGCAACAATACCAAATTCCTGCATAGCAGTGATACCCGTACTGATCAATACCATAAAACCAATGGCAGTCGTTGTATTGGTAATCAATGTTACTACACCAATTTTTTTAATGATAAAAGCTAATGCTTCTTTCTTTGGTGTCCCATTGGCATATTCCTGATGGTACTTATTAAGCAAATAAATACAGTTAGGTATACCAATCACCACCAGCACCGGAGGTAAGAGTCCTGTAAGGATTGTGATTTGATAATTGAGGAGGGAGAGTGTTCCCATAATCCAAACAATCACAACTCCAATCACCACTAAAGGATAAAAAACAGGAGAGAACGATCTAAAGAACAAGAATAAAACAATGGCAACCACCGCGATAGAGATACCGAGGAAAATCATTGTTTCTTTCTTCACCTTATCCGCCATGATAGAACGTACATAAGGCATACCGGCATAATACAAATGAATACCGGATTCTTTTTCGAATTGAATAGCTCTTGCCTCCAATCTTTTCATTACTGCTGTACGGTTTTTAGAATTAAGAACCTCAGGGTCCATTTTAATCACCATTGCAGTAGCACCACCTTGACTGATCAAGCGGTTTTTATACACTTTCAGATTTTCAACAGCACTTAAGATACTGTCTAACTCCGCCTGTGTTTTTGGAGGAGTAGTAAAAAACTGTTTGATTTCAAATTTTTGAGACTGTCGGTTTGCGGTGAGATTAGGGGCATCTGCAAGCGACAATACACTAGTGATTCCATCTAATTCTTTGATTTCATCACCCAATTCCATAAACTTTAAAAAGTTATCTAACTCAAAAAGTTTCTCATCTTTAATCCCTAGCACAAACGAAGAAGCATCTTCTCCGAATAATTCTTGGAAACGGTTGAAGTTGATCATATCAGGATCATCGTCTGGAATAATTCTGATATACTGATAAGACCATTTTACATCCCTTGCGTGATATCCCATGAAGATAGTTGAGATAGCAATGCATACTAAAATAGGAATTCTGTTACCAAGAATAAATTCTGCTATTTTTTTCCACATGATGTGTTTGAATTTGTAATAAGCCTATCACTTTTAAAATGATAGGCTTACAGGAAAAATATTATGAAAGTAAAAAAGGAATTATTGCTTCATTCCCAACATTTTGATAGCGGCAACAGCAGCTTCAACACCTTTATTACCATGCTTTCCACCAGCTCTGTCAAAAGCTTGTTGCTCTGTGTTTGGTGTCAATAGACCAAAGATGACAGGCTTATTATATTTTAAAGATACATTAGTTACACCGTGAGCCACAGCTTCACAGATAAAGTCAAAGTGACGAGTTTCACCTTGGATTACACATCCTAAAGTAATAACAGCATCAATTTCTTCTTCCTGAGCCATTAATTGTGCTCCGAATGTTAATTCAAATGCACCGGGTACGTCCTCTCTGTAAATGTTCTCCTCTTTTCCGCCTTCTTTAAGTAGCGTTTCAACAACTGCGTCGTATAACGATTCAGTAATCTTAGGATTGTATTCAGATATTACAATAGCAAATTTTTTGTTAGAGATATCAATTTCTTTCTTTTTTGAATACTCACTAAGACTTTTTAATGCTGTAGCCATTTCTTATATTAATGATTAATGTTTTACTGTTTACAAAGTTATTAAATTTTATATCTTCTAATAGGATAAAGCCTTTTTTATAGATTCTTTAATCATAAAAAAGGCTTTACCTTAGAATTGTTAACCTAACTTTTATTTTATTGAATTATTCTTCATCTATGCTAGGAGTATTTTTCATGAAAGTCTTAAAAATTATGGAGAACCAAATTACCGATAAACACCCAATCACATTGTACCAAAGGAAAGGAACTTCTGTGAAGAAGAATAAATAGATAATGATTCCTTCAGAAAGAATAGCGGCATAAAAAGTAGGTTTAGAACCTATTTTCTTAAAGAAAAATGCGATTGAAAATACACCTAAAATTACACCATAGACTAACGACCCAAGGATATTTACTGCTTCAATTAAAGACCCTAATTTATTGGCAAAGGTGGCAAACAAAATAGCATAAAGTCCCCAGCCAATACTCACCATTTTGGAGGCTGTCAGGTAATGTTTGTCTGAAGCATCTTTTTTAAGGATTCTTTTATAGATATCGATAATCGTTGTCGAAGCTAAAGCATTGATTTCTGATGATGTGGAAGACATACTTGCTGATAAAATCACAGCGATCAACAAACCAATCAAACCTTGAGGAAGATATTCGATCACAAAATTCAGGAAGATATAGTTGGTATCGTTGACATCTACTTCTGGAGCTTGCTTTTCAACTTTTTCTATGATTTCACTTTTTAAAGCAACCACTTTAGCATTCTCTACCATCAGTTCTGATTTCATAGAAGCAATCTTTTGATCATCACCAAAGTTTAATGCAGCCGCATAATCAAGAGCAGAAGATTCTCTTTCTTTCATTTGGCGGGCATAATCTTTTTGCATTTTATCAAATCCTTCTACTTTTTCAGTGGCTTCGTTGAGTGCTACTTTATTAAAAATAAGAGGTGAGGGATTGAAATAATAAAACACGAAAACCATAGCACCAATAAAAAGAATCAGGAATTGCATTGGTATTTTGATCATACCATTAAAAAGCAATGCTAGTCTACTTTGTGCAATTGACGCACCTGAAAGATAACGTTGTACTTGAGATTGGTCGGTGCCGAAATAAGACATAGCTAAGAAGAAACCGCCAATAATTCCAGACCAAACATTGTATTTGCTGGTAGGGTCAAACTCAAAGTCAACGGCATTTAGTTTTCCTGCAACGCCAGCAATATGCAATGCATTGGAGAAACTCACTTCATCCGGCAACATCTGTACTACTAAAACTCCAGCGATAAGCATCCCTACAAAAATGACTGCCATCTGAAGTTTTTGCGTCTGATTAACTGCCTTTGTACCTCCAATTACTGTATAGGCTGTAACTACTACGCCAATCACAATATTGGTGATATTGATGTCCCAGCCCAACAATGAAGATAAAATCAAAGAGGGAGCAAAGATGGTAAAACCGGCAGCCAATCCTCTTTGTGTAAGGAAGAGGATAGCCGTAAATGTTCTTGTTCGAAGATCAAATCTTTTTTCTAAATACTCATAAGCGGTGTAGACATTCATCTTGTGATAAATAGGGACTACAACACTTGAAAGTACAACCATGGCAATCGGCAGACCGAAGTAAAACTGCACAAAACGCATTCCGTCTACGAAAGCTTGACCTGGTGCGGAAAGGAAAGTAATAGCACTGGCTTGAGTGGCCATAATTGAAAGTGCTACGGTAAACCATTTTGCTTCTTTATTACCTAAAAGGTAACTGTTGATGTCTTGCTGTTGTCTAGTTTTCCAAATTCCGTAGATCACAATAAAGGCTAATGTACTCGTTAGTACAGCCCAATCTAAAATGCTCATCTTTAGTTAAATGCGTTTGAGAAGATTGAAAATAATGTGATAAGGACTACTAATTCGCCTAACACAATAGCGTAAAGTTGTTTCCAAGATTTGCCTACAGGAGGCTTTTGTTCATTGTGATCCATTATTTTATATCTTTAGAATTGGCAGGTTTATAATCTAATAAATTGGCGAAAAGACGGTAAGCACCTGATACACCAGCTGGGAGTTCTCTGAACCATGAAATGCCACTGTAGATAAAAGCACCTTTACCATAGTCAGCCACTAAAAGAGAACCATCAACAGGGTCTTGATTAGGGTCTTGCATTTTTAAAACAGCTTTATATTCTTTCCCCCATTCATTAGGGTAATAGAGGCCTCTTTCCTGTACCCAATTGTCAAAATCTCTTTCTGTAATTTTATTGGGTGAAGTCAATGTTTTATGTTTCTCATTCAAGAATGAAACAGGACTTTCTTCTACAGTAATTCTATCTCTTGAAAGTTTTAATGGATAAGGACCAACTTGATCCACTTTCAATCGGAAAGAAGTATTGTATTGAGCGATCACAGTTCCGCCTTCATGAGCATATTTTAAAATTTCAGGCTGAAGGTATCTCATGTTTTCCAATACATTATAAGCACGGATACCAATAATTAATGCATCATAACTTTTTAAAGTAGCGGCTTTGATTTGTTCATGAGAAAGTACATCAACCTCATAGCCTGCAGCTTCTAATGACTCAGGCATAGCATCACCAGCACCCATCAAATAAGCAATTTTTTGAGCATTACCTTTATCGATATTCAATTTGATGATTTTCGCAGTAGAAGGCTTTAAGTATACTTGTCTGTAAATATGATCGTAATCAATAGTAATTAAACCTTGTTTATATGATTTTCCATTTCCTTCAATCACTGCTTGAAGTTCTCCTTCACTGTCTTTCTTTGGAGGAGTAATTGTGAATTTCACTTCCTCTTTTTGCCCTTTGTCAGATAATGAAACCGTTTTTTGTTGAGGTTCAATTTTCCATCCTTTAGGAGTATTTAATTTTAGAACTCCTTCGAAATTATCTGTATTTGATAAAACGGAAACCGTTACTTCTTTTGAATTGTTGTCTCCAAAAATCCAAACACTTTGATCTAAAGTCAGTGAAACTGGAGGGACTATTTTTAAAGGAATATATCTTTCACCTTTGGCAGGGTAAACACGTTTTTGCCAGATATTTAATTCTTTTTTGACACTAGCCCCATCAATATTTAGATAGATCACTACAGGAATCTCAGCAAATTTTTCTGGTAAGCCAATCATTTTTTGATCATTGACCACATACATTCCCTTTGTTGGTTTTTCTTTTAGCCAGTAAGGTTGAGAAACTTCAAAATCCTCAGGAATTAATACATTAATTTCTTCTTTAAGAATTTTGTTTTCAGCAAGAGTACCTACAGCCGTTTTTTCAGCTAAATCACCAACTTTAATTTTTTCAATAGAAACTTTGCTTGAAGTTCTTACTAAAGAAGAAACATTAATAGTTAAGGAGTCACCCTGTGCTACGATGCTTTCAGGTGAAAGTGCTTCTAACCAAATACCAGCACATTCTAAAAGCAACTTCTCTACCTTTTTTGTCTTCACATTTACCCAGTGGTTAGACTGATCCAATTTTCCTAATTCTTCTTTTACTTTGATCAAATAAGGAATAGCGGAAGAAGGTTGAATAGGAGAGAAGTTTTGCTGTAAATTTTCTATGGCTTTTTGTAAGTCTTTGCTGTCATTTACTCTGCCCCATGAAGTGTCAATGCCTTCCATAGGGTCTTTGTCTGCTTTTTCTCCATCTAATAATTTGAAGTATTCAATATTTTCACCTCTGTGAAGCGCGGCGCCAAATCCTTGGCATTTATGTTGAGATCGAGCTTCCATTGCAATTTCACCCACTGATTGCCCTAAAACAGGGATGTATTCACCAGTATCAACACCTAAATATTTTTCTTTATCAAAAGATTCTCCTTTTCCTCTAAAAAACCATGAGTTTGTATTCCAGAAAATTCTTTTTGGCTGCCATACTTGAACATATTCTAATTGCTCAGGAAAAGCAGTTGGGTCCGCGGCTAATGAAAAAGCTTGAACTGCAATGATTGCCGAAGTAGTGTGATGACCATGCGTACGTCCACCTCTGTCTGGAGAAAAACGTGTAATAATAATGTCCGGTCTGAATTTTCTAATATTCCACACCGCGTCTGCTAAAACTTGATCTTTATCCCATACAGAAAGTGTTTCTTCTGGGTTTTTAGAGTAACCGAAGTCGTTGGCTCTTGAGAAAAATTGCTGACCGCCATCTACTTTTCTAGCTTCAATCAGTTCTTGAGACCTCAAAATTCCCAACTCTTCTCTAATTTCTTTTCCGATAAGGTTTTGTCCACCATCACCTCTGGTTAACGCTGTATAAGCCGTCTCAAACCCTTTTGCTCTAGCGAAATAACCAATCACTCTTTGGTTTTCGTCATCAGGGTGCGCCGCAAAATACATTACACTGCCAAGTGTATTGAGGTGGTTTATTTCTTGAATGATTTTGGATACATTAGGTTGTCCGTCTACTGGCGTTTGGGCGTGCAGTAGAGGAATGTATAATAAAGTGATAGATAAAATTAGTGCTCTGATGTTCATTTCAATTAGTGATGTAGGGAAAGTAAATGAAAAAGGCACACCAAAAGAGTTTTTTGATGTCTCTCTTTTAGAGTGCCTTTATCTATTCAAAAAAGCGAAGATTAAATATCTTTATTTGCTTTTTTCCATTTTTTAGAAGCATTAGGTAACCAAGCTTCAATATCTTTGCTGATTGCACCTTTAAAGAAGTTATAAGCGCCATCAGGTTTAGCATCACCTGCTTTTTTTGCCGCAAGAGCAAAGTCTAAAGCTTCATCAAATTTTTCTTCTTTTGCTAAGAATTGAGCTTTAGTCCACTGGTTCCAGAAGTAGTTAGAACGAGTAGCGATTGACATATCGATCAACTCCATTGCTTTTGCAGGATCAGACTCAGCATAATATTTAGCTGAATTTTGGTAAGTTCTCCAAACTTTACCCGCATCTTTCAATGAAGCTTCAATGTTTGCTTTCGTTAATTCAGCTGTAGGAACAGTAACAGTGAAAGAAACCATTGTTTTATCCCACCATAAAGTAACTTTACCTTCAGTGTCAGAAACTGCTTCGATTAAGTAAGTTAAACGCTCTCTGAAAGGTCCTTCAGTTGCTTTTACGCTTACAGACGCTGCATTATCTGCTTTGATAGCAGCCATATCTTGACCTTCTTTTGTATTGTATGCAAAAATGCTTTTTCCTTTGCCGTTGAAATGAACATCCCAATTTGCTGATTCTTGAGGAGTCATGAAGATGTTATAAGTACCTGCTTCAACATCTGAACCACCGATTTTTACAGCAGAACTAAATGTGATTGCAGTTGGAGCATTTGCGCCTGCTCTCCAAGCTTTACCGAAAGGCTCTAATTCACCGAAAACTTTACGGCCTTTTACTGCTGGTGAAGAGTAATCAATTGTAATGGAAGTAACGCCAACTTTTTGAGTTACTGATGCATTTGGACTTGGTGCTGGAAGTTCTTGAGCTGTAACACTCTGCACCGCAAACAATGCGATCGTTAATAAAGCTAGTACCGATCTTTTTAACATGTTTATAAGTATTTAATTTAAAAATTTGAGAGTAAGTGACTCAAAAGCCGGGTCAATTAACCAAATAGAATTTAATAATTCAAATATATTATTGAATTTAATTGGAATATTAAAATTCTTTTTAATAGGTGTGAAAATATCTAAAAATCTATTAAGAGATAGATTAACAATGTATTGAATTGTGAAATTCTAGCAACGGAAGTTGGATATGCGAAAAGGTTTGAAAGATAAGAGAATAAGAAGGGTGCTGTTTGATGGAAAATAATGTGCAAACCCTATATACGACAAAAAGGTTCAGGAAACCCGAACCTTTTTGCTAACCCAAAAACTAACTATTTCTCATTGCAATCGTGTTTGATTGCATTACAAACATACGAAGATATTTTATAAATACAATAGAAATTGTAATAATTTTACAAAAAATATTAATTTGGTAAGTAATGAAGGGGTGAATCAGGACCAATCGGCAAGTCTAAAATAAGCCAAACAGCCATTAAAACGACCCAAACAATCAAAAATGCAATAGAATAAGGTAGCATTGTGGCAATGACAGTTCCTATTCCTGCGTTTTTGTCATAACGTTGAATAAACGCTACAATTAATGCGAAATAAGACATCATTGGGGAAATTATATTGGTTACACTGTCGCCGATTCTATAAGCGACTTGCGTTAATTCTGGTGAAATTCCTACTAACATAAACATAGGGATGAAGACCGGAGCCATTAAAGTCCATTTTGCTGAAGCACTACCCATCACTAAATTGATGAGAGCGGCTAAGAAAATGAAGCAAATCAATAATGGAATTTTATCCAATCCGATTGTTTCTAAAAACTGAGCACCTTTTACAGCACAGATTAAACCAAGGTTGGTCCATTTGAAGTAAGCAACAAATTGAGCGGCAAAGAAAACTAAAACAATATAACTGCTCATTGTTTCCATCGATTTACCCATGCCTTTCATAATGTCAGCATCATTCTTAAAAGTACCTGCGCCTTTACCATAAGCTATACCGCAAATGGCAGCAATAATAAAGATCCATGAAACAATCCCTTTCATCAAGGCAGACTTGAAAATATTATCAGGGTGCTCTACGCTTCTTAGGAAACCATTTTCAGGTAAAATACCAGCAATAATCACTACTGTCAAAATCAAAGCGGCGATTCCAGCATAAATTAATCCTCTTCTTTCTTCAGGAGTAAGGCTATGCATTTCTTCTGCTTCAATATCTCCTTTATATTCACCTAAACGTGGAATGACAATTTTTTCAGTCACAATTGTACCCGCTATACCTATAAAGAATGTAGATACAAACATGAAATAATAGTTACATGCGGCATTGATAGAATAACTTGTATCAATAATTTGAGCGGCTTCTTGAGAAATCCCTTGTAACAGTGGATCAATGGTACCTAATAATAGGTTGGCAGAGTAACCACCTGATACACCTGCAAACGCTGCTGCAAGACCTGCTATAGGATGTTTTCCAAAAGCCAAGAAAATTACGGCTGACAGTGGTACTAATAATACATAACCTACTTCACTTGCTGTATTGGATAATACACCTGCAAAAACAACAACGAAGGTGATGATGCTTTTTGGAGACTTTAAAACTAAAATACGGATCAATGTACCGATAAGTCCGCTACCTTCAGCAATACCAATACCCAACATGGCAACAAGTACAACGCCAAGCGGAGCAAAGTCTGTAAAGTTTTTGACGAGTTTTGTCAACATCAAATAAATGCCGTCCTGAGAAATCAGGTTGACAACAGTGATTGTTTCTCCAGTACCTGGATGAGTCACACTTAAATCGGTTTGAGCGAAAACCCATGAGAGGATCACAACGCCAAAAGCAAAACCTGCAAACAAAGTGGCAGGGTGAGGTAAAGCATTTCCAACTTTTTCTACAAAAGAAAGAAAACGATCAATAAAACTTGATTTTTGTTTTTGTTGAATATCGTTCATGTATTAATAGTTTATATAGTATTTCAGTAGGTAAGTCTTTTAAGCCCGATTCGTTTAGCGATGATGATCAGTTTATAAGTTTACCTTTTTATGGTTAAGATTTTCCGTTTGAAATAAAAAATCAGACAAAAATAAGGAGAGTTTTCGAATTCTAGTCAGTTAAAGGACGTTCACGCTCTATTTTGATTTTTATTAGGAACTATTTCCAATAATAAGATATAAAAGTAATTCTTCTTTATAATGTTATTAATGATTATTAAAAGTGTAGTAAGAACAAGAAATGGTGTTATGTTTCTTTAAAGTATCAAACAATAAGTTTTTTTTAAGAAATTCTTTTGTGCTCACTATCCCTAATTATAATTTCTTCAGCTTCTCATACACTCTTTTAGAATACATTAAAGTTTCTGATGTCAGTTTATATAAAACTCAAAGACTGTAAAATACTACATCCCAACTTGGAAGAGTAAAAACAAAAATACTATATTTGATTACACTACCTAAGGTCATCAGTCTTTAATATTATCGTCTATTCGTTTTTGTAATGCTCAAAACATTTGAATTTTAATACTGTTTAAAAGTATAGAAAACGGCGAAGTTTAAAGAGACTTAGTTTAGTATTTAGTACATATAAACCTTATTATGGCTAGTAGATTAGACAAAACACAACATCAAGGTTTCGGGACGGCTCCCGTATTTTTTACCTCAATTAGTACCATTTTAGGTGCGATTCTCTTTTTGAGATTTGGATATGCAGTTTCAAACCTGGGATTATTGTCATGTTTGGTTATGGTGCTTGTAGGGCATTTGGTTACAATCCCTACAGCAATGGCTATTTCTGAAATAGCAACTAATCAAAGAGTACAAGGTGGAGGTGTTTATTATATTATTTCCCGTTCATTTGGTATCACGATTGGTGGGGCTATTGGTATTTCACTTTATTTGTCACAGGCCATTAGTACAGCTTTTTATATCATTGCATTTGCAGAAGCATTCCGTCCTTTATTTCCATTACTAGAGACTTATGGTATTGTAGACCTCAATTTGAGGTGGATTACCATTCCTGTTACTATTGGCTTGATCGCTTTGGTGATTTATAAAGGAGCAGATCTTGGAATGCGTACCTTATATATAGTTGTTGGTATTTTATTTCTTTCGCTATTATCCTTTTTTGCCGGCACTACAGAGTTTGCACAGGAGTTGGATAAAGTAGACTGGTATGGTCATATAGAAAATGGAGATAGTTTCTTTAAAGTATTGGCGATCTGTTTCCCCGCATTTACAGGTATTGCAGCAGGAGTAGGGTTGTCAGGAGATTTGAAATCGCCTGAGCAATCTATTCCGATCGGTACAATGCTGGCAGGTATTTTTGGAATGGTAGTTTATATGTTTGTCGCTTATAAGTTATCAGTTTCTGCATCACTTACAGATCTTGAAAGTGATCCATTAATCATGACAGATATATCGCTTTGGGGACCTATGGTTCCTATTGGGTTAGCGGCAGCGGCTTTATCATCAGCGATTGGTTCTATATTGGTGGCGCCAAGAACACTGCAAGCTATAGCGGAAGATAAAGTATTGCCAAATCAATCAGTGAATAAATGGTTAGGTTTTGTTACTAAGGATTCTGGTGAGCCTTTAAACTCATCATTGGTGACTTCATTTGTGACGATTGTATTTGTATTGATTGGTGATATTGATATTGTGGCGCAGATTATTACAATGTTTTTTATGGTGACTTACGGAGCCATCTGTTTAATTTCCTTTTTAGAACATTTTGCTTCAGACCCAGCATATAGACCCGTTTTTAAATCAAAACCAATTATATCATTAGTAGGTGCAGTAATGTGTCTTTATTTGATGTTCAAAATCTCTGTGACTTACACTATGATTGCATTGGTATTTATGGTGATTTTATATCAGATGGTACGTCGTTTTACTCCAAATAAAGAAGGATTGAAAGCCATTTTCCAAGGTGTTATTTTCCAGCTGAGCAGGCAATTCCAGATTTTCTTGCAGAAGACAGATATTGATAATGAAGAAGATCACTGGCGACCTGCCGTGGTGTGTGTAAGTAGAAATACTTTTAAACGTTTCTCGGCATTTAATCTTGTAAAATGGATTGCACATAAATATGGTTTTGCCACTTATATACATTTAATAGATGGTTATTTATCAAAAGAAACCAATAAAGAAGCACAAAAAGATCTTGAAAGATTAATTAAAATATCAGAAGCAAGTAATTCAAAAGTTTATTTGGATACGATGATCAGTCCGTCTATGACATCAGTGATTGCTCAAGTGATTCAATTGCCGTCTGTAGCTGGTAAGGAAAATAATATGCTAATGTTTGAGTTTTCTAAAAAGAACAATGATGACGGCTTGAAACAGGTGATTGATAACTTCAAATTAATGTCAGTAACTGGAAATGATATTTGTGTATTGGCTTCTGATGAAAGAAATTTCGGTTATAAAACAGAAATACATATATGGCTGACACCAAAAGATCTTGAAAATGCCAACTTGATGATTCTATTGGCGTTCATTATAATAGGTCATCCAGAGTGGAGTAATGCCAAAATCACATTATTAGCTTGTTTCCCTGATGCCGAGTTGGAGATGAGAAGAGAGCAGATTTTAAAATTGATCAAAACAGGCCGTCTGCCAATTTCTAAAAATAATGTCCGTCTAATTTCAAGAGCGGATAATGTAGATATTAAAACAGTAATTAATTCAACTTCTCAAGATGCTGACCTTACAATTGTAGGTCTAAGGTTAGAAGCCTTGAAGAAAGTTAATGAACAAGTATTCTATGGATATGATGATATCGGAGATGTCTTGTTTATTCATACAGCACAAGGGAAAGACATATCTTAATATTGTCTTTCCTTCAAATTAACCAATAATACAATGTAAAATACGTTGTTCACATTGTTATAACACATATTTTAAACACATAACTATCATGACTTACTATTACAGATTAGGTGAAATACCACCTAAAAGGCATACGCAGTTCAGACAGCCGGATGGTTCACTCTATCATGAGGAACTAGTTAGTTCGCTGGGTTTTTCTGGTGTGTATTCCAATTTGTACCATAAAGTTCCACCCACTAAGGTCAAGGAAATCAAAACTTCAACGCCTTACGGGTATAAAATACTAGAAGGGTATGGTCTGAAAATGACTCACCTTAAAACAGCTGAAGTAGAACATACAGGGGAAGATTTTCTTTCTGCACGTTTACCTTTAATGGCAAACAGTCAGTGCGTAATTTCATTATGCTACCCTAAGCAACTGGAAATGAATGATTATTTCAAAAATGCCGATGGTGATGAGATGATCTATGTCTATGAAGGAAAAGGGGAGATGCATACACAATTTGGGGTGGTTCCTTTTCAAAAAGGAGATTATATAGTAGTGCCAAGAACTACAATCTATAAAATGGAATTTGATACCACTTCTTCTCAAAAATTTCTTATTGTAGAATCAAAAATGCCTATTGAAACGGTAGGGAGATATAGAAACGAACTTGGACAGCTATTAGAACATTCTCCTTATTGTGAACGGGATTTACATCCTCCAGTAAGATTATCTGATTTGGATAAGTCCGCAAAAGATTACTCGATGAAGATCAAAAAAGGTTCAGAATTGCATCATTATATTTATGGTAATTCACCTTTTGATATAATAGGCTGGGATGGGTTTTTATATCCTTATACCTTTTCTATTTACGATTTCGAACCTATAACAGGACGGTTACATCAGCCACCTCCAGTGCATCAGACTTTTCAAGCAAGAGGAGCATTTGTGGTTTGTTCATTTGTGCCGAGGTTGTTTGATTATCACCCATTGAGTATACCTGCACCTTATAACCATTCTAATATTGATTCTGATGAAGTGTTATTTTATACAGAAGGAAATTTCATGAGTCGAAAAGGAATTGCACAGGGAGCATTTACGCTGCATCCTGGTGGAATACCACATGGACCACATCCAGGAACAATGGAGAAGAGTATTGGAAAAAAAGGGACGGAAGAATATGCCGTAATGGTAGATACATTTGCTCCATTATATATAACCGAACAGGCAAAGCCATTTATTGATGAAGAGTACCCTTATAGTTGGCTTTAAAAATTGATTAAGTAAGTAATTATCAAATTTGTTTAAACAACGAGGCCATTGTAATCTTTTTATTACAATGGCCTCGATACATATTGGCTTAGCATTTTTAATCTAGTTCAATTTCCTTTTTAGAATACTGAGTGATTGCCGCTAAGTCATTTTCATTGATATAGTTGTATAATCTAGTATAACCAATATCAAGAAGACGACTGATTTTTGCAATACTCTTTCCTTCGTCAAGGTATTTTTTGATCAAATCTTTCTTACGTTGTGCAATCTCCTTACGGTGCGACTGACCCATTTTTCGGATACGGTCTAATTGTAAAGGACGTTGCTCTAACAGACGCGTAGATTTGTCAGCTTGTGTTTCCCAGAATAAGTTGATGGGAGCCAGGTTTTTATAATCCCAGTCTCTGTAAGCTAACTTGTGACTTTTAGAAGGTTTTAGCTTACCCATGTCTCTCAAGATGATTTCAGCAATGGCCAAAGACTTCCATTTTCCGTCTTCGTTAACCCTGATAAACAAGCAAGAACCATTGTCTGAAATACGGTGGTATTTCTCTTTGTATTGATAGTAATCATGACCATCAATAGGTTTCTCTGCTGTTTTTTTAGATGGCTTACAGCTCTTTACAAACTTTTCAGAATAATCTGGAATATATTTTCTTTTGGTAGCAAACCTTGTTTTCAAGGTACACCACTCTAAATTATCAACTTGATTATTGGATTTGTCGCCATCCTTGTGGATTACAATTTGTCCTTCTTCTTTTGGCTTATCAAGGAACATTTCAGCCACCAATCGGTGCACATAGAAAGATTTCTTTTTCCCATTCACTTTGCAGTCAATGGAAAGATAACCACCTCCTATATCTCTTCCTTTAATAAGTTCACCTTTTTGAGAACGAGCATAAGATTTGACTTTACCGTTATTACTAATTTCATACTTCTTATCAGTAAAGGGTAATTCAACCCAGATTTCTTCTGTAGTTGTTTTTTCGGGCGAAGTAGTTTTCATAATTCGACTGTTTCAATTAAGATAGTTAAATTTGTAGTGATAGATATTAACTTAAGATTTTAATTTATCTATTAAAAAGCAAAGAGGTTAAATCTGTGTACTATTTGTAAACGTAAATCGTAAGGAAATCAATTAATGTTATACGTTAATAGAACTGTTGTTTATATTTAAATGCAAGATACGATAAAACATCTCCGAAGGTATTAAGAATCTCTTTCGTCTGATCATCAACTTTTTTCCCTCTAGTTCTGAGTAATAATAACCCAAATATCCCATTAATACAAATTTGTATCGGATTTGTAATTAAACCGTCTGCAATTTTTAAATTATTCTCAATATGAGGAGAGGCATTTTGATAAATTTTCAAATAATCTTGATCTTCTTTCAGAAGTTTTTCATGAATTGACGTAATAGTATCAATTTCATTTTGGGCCCATGAGCAATGTCCTTCTTTCATTACCTCCTCAGTTTCCATCAACTGCATAAGTTCTTTATGCCAGTCAAGGATCTGTTGCTTCTCTTCTTCATTTAATTTTGTAATATGCTTAAGAACATATTCCTTTATATCATCAAAATTAAAGTTGAAAGCTCTTAGTAACTCCTCGGATTGATAAATATATATGATATACTCACATATATTTTCTTTCTTTTTTTTATCTGCTATTATCATTAATGCAAGTTCTATTCTCGTATCTCAACTATTCAAAAAAAAAGAATAGTCATGAATCTGATTATCGCAATACTGTTGTGCTACTATTTTTAATAGATCTACTATGATTTCTTCAAGTTATAAGATGTTGTTGTTAGTGGATTAAAAAGTGAATGCCAAAAATAAAGTCAACAAAACTTTAACCTAAAATTATAACTCCTAAAGATTGAATAAATCGCAAATAGTGGCTATTATTTTATTTAAAAGGCAAAAGAAAAGGAAATAGATGATAAATCAAATATTTCCTTTAATTATAATGTTTTATTTAGAATTATTTTTTACTCTTGATGTTCAATACCTCCTGATCTAATCTCCAAATCGCCTCCTGCATTTCAGATAAAGAGTCATTTGCTTCTTTCTCTGGGAAGTCCCTTGAAATATGTGCTACTAAACGCCACATTTCGCTGATTTCCAGCGCGCTTACCTCGTATGGGGAGTATTTTAAGTTGGTTGATTTTAGAATAAAACTGTTATTCGTATTGATATTATTGTATACTTTTTTCAATACAAAACCTTCAGATTTTGTGGTGACAATACATACTGACCCTTCTCTGATTGTTTTCCAGTCTTCTATATATTCTCCAATAATAATTGTACCCTCTTCAAGAGGTGGCATAGAGTCACCTGTGATTTCAAACGCTCTGTATGTTTTACCTTTAGGTAAGAAAGGTAAAGTATATTTTGGAAGGTTTTTGAAGAATGAAGTATCAGAATATCCAGCGGCATAACCTGCTCTTGCTTTCTCTGGTACTAAAACAATATTCTCTTCATCCGTTTCCTTATCCGTTGGAATAGCAAGGATACGCATTCCTTTTCCGGAGATATGTTCTTCTGTATTTTCTCTTTTCTGAACCGTCATTGGGTCCATCAGAGTAAGATCTTTGGTTAAAATATCATCAATGGCGACATTAAAAAATTGAGAAATACGTTCCAGACGGAAGTAGTTTGGTTCTGCACGGCCATCTTCATAAGAAGAGACTGCGCTTCTAGATACTACATCTTGTTCCGTACTTAATTGATCTCCTAAATCAGTTTGACTTAATTTGGGCTTTTGCTGTTGTCTTAAAAACCTTAGGTTTTTTCCAAATTTTGATGGTATTTTCGACATTTGATGATTTTTTACACTTAGGAATACTAAAATTTTTGTCAATTTAAGATATTAAACATTAATTGCCAAATTTTTCAACTAAAATGTAGAAATGACCTGTTTTTTTTCTAATTGTATAAGTTTTATACATAAAAAGATATTGTAAGACGGTAATAATGTTTTAACTTTAGTTATTAATATTATCAGAAAAAAAATATAAACATAACTTCGAAATAAAAGTATATGAAAGGATTTATAAAGACCACAATCGCCGTATTATTAGGGCTGATTATTTTCTCATTTGTAGTTTTTATAGGAGGCAGTGCGGCCCTTGTTGGTATTATAGCATCAGCTTCAAGTGATGGTGCCGAGCCTACTATGATTGATGATCAATCTGTATTAGTGCTAAAATTATCTCAACCTATTGCTGAAATTGGAGAATCTGACCCGTTTGAAGCATTAAATTCAAGTTATTTTCCATCGAATGGATCTGTAAGTTTACAAAATTACCTTGATGTGATTGATAAGGCTGCGAATGATGATAAAATTGCAGGCATTTATATCAAAGGAGGATCTTTCGGAGGCAGTATGCCAATGGCTTTGGAAGTAAGAGATGCTTTGAGAGCTTTTAAAGACAATGGGAAATTTATTTATGCTTACGCCGATTATATCACAGAAGCGGGGTATTATGTATTGGCTGAAGCTAATAAAATTTACCTGAACCCGATTGGCAGTTTAGAATTTAATGGTCTTTCATCAGAAGTAGTTTATTTGAAGAAATTCTTTGAGAAAATTGGTGTGAAACCAGAGATCTTCAGAGTAGGTAAATATAAGAGTGCAGTGGAGCCTTTTATGACTGATAAAATGAGTTCGGCTAACAAAGAACAAATTTCATCTTACTTAAACTCTCTTTATGACTATTATTTGGGTGGTATCAGTGAGTCAAGAGGTATCAAATTGGAAGAGTTGAGAAATATCTCTAATAAAATGTTGATCAGAAACGCTCATGATGCACAGCAATTAAAATTTGTTGATGAGCTTGTTTATGAAGATGAGGCGGAAGCTCATATTGCAGAAATGTTGGAAGTTGAAAAGGCTGATGACATTTCCTTTATTAAATATAACAAATACAAAAAGGCTTTTGATCCTAGATCAAAAGAGGGTGAGAAGACAGGAAAAGTGGTGGTTTTAGCGGCTGAAGGTGATATTATTTATGGTAAATCTGAAGGCGGTAATAAATCAATTGCTAACGTGGATTTAGTAAAAGAAATCAATAAGTTAGCGGATGATGAGTCTGTTGATGCGGTAGTATTAAGAGTAAATTCTCCAGGCGGTAGTGCTTTATCTTCAGATTTAATTTGGAGAGCAGTTCAGAATCTTAAAAAGAAAAAGCCTGTGGTAGCTTCAATGTCAACTTATGCGGCTTCTGGAGGTTATTATATTTCTATGGGATGTGATAAAATTGTTGCTTACCCTAACACAATCACCGGATCAATTGGTATTTTCGGTCTGATGTTTAATCCTTCAGAGTTGCTGAATAAAAAATTAGGCATTAAAACTTATGCAGTGAGTACAGGTGAATTCTCAAATTTCCAATCTCCATTGGATGATTTCTCTAAAGAAGATTTTGCTATTATTCAGCAAAGTGTAGAAGAAGGCTATAAGACATTTACTGAGAAGGCGGCTGAAGGTCGTCATATGAATATTGATGACTTATTGAAAGTAGCACAAGGTAGAGTCTGGACAGGTATTCAAGCGAAGGAAGTAGGGCTTGTTGATCAATTAGGAGGATATGAAACTGCTATTGATATTGCAGCTGATTTAGCTGGTTTGGAAGTAGATAGTTATGAAGTTGATCATTTGCCAGGAGAACTTGATTTCTTTGAGGAAATGTTCAAAGGTTTGGAAATCGAAACACAAGCTTACTTGAAAAAGAGTTTGATGGGTGAGTATTCTTCTGAAACTGATAAAGTGATGAAGTGGATGAACTCTATGAAAGGTGTTCAAGCTAGAGTTCCATATTTAGAAGAAATTGAGGGATATTAATCGATTCTATTTTTTAGATTTAAGACTTACATTAATATAAAAATCCTACCTTCATAGAGGGTGGGATTTACTTTTTCTAACCAATTGAATTATTCAAACTAATTCCAATTCAAATTTTTTTTTGGTTATATAGTTCTTAAATAAGTTGGAGGTTTACTTTCAATTTGTGTGAATGAAGGGTGATGAAGTTAATATTGTTCAGTGAAAATTTCAGCACTATACACTATCCAGTTTCTTGATGGTAAAATAAAACTGACTGCCTTCATTTTCTTTAGATTCAAACCATATGCTTCCCTTATGCATTTCCACTATTTTCTTACAGAACGCTAAACCGACACCAATACCTTCATATTCAGTTTTTAAATGAAGTCGAGTAAACATATCAAAGATTTTATCTTGATTTTGGTCAGTAATACCAATACCATTATCAGCAATACAGAATTGCCAATAAGTGCTGCATTCTTTATAGGTGATATTTATTTCAGGAATAGTATTTTCATCTTGATACTTGATGGCATTGACGATGAGGTGTTCAAATAGTAGCTTGATGAGTTCTGGAATAGCATCAATTTCAGGAAACACGTTGTAGGTAATCACCGCATTTTTCTGATTAATCAGGTCTTTTTTTTCATCACTAATTTCAGCAAGAATACCATTAAGATTAGTGACTTTGAATTCTTGTTCATGACTAAGTTTGGAGAACGTAAGCAAGCTTAAAATCATTTGATCCATGATCTTCATTTCACCATGAATATAGTTAAAGTAGAGATCGAATTTCTCATTAGGGCCTTCCGCCTCTTTTTTGATAAATTTAAGAAAACTACTCGTAGTACGAAGGGGTTCACTTAGGTTGTGGGAGCATATATAGGTGAAATGTTCTAATTCATTATTTTTTTGTTCAAGTTGTTGTTGTTTGTCTTTTATACTATTGATGTAATCTCTATTCTCAGCTAAAAAGTTAGATAAAATGTTGAAAGAGACGCCAAAATTAATAAAGTCCATTACTATTTGACTATATTTTTGTATCTCTTCAGTTGTAGAAATAAGAGCCTCAAAATGATGGAAATGCCATATTAAATAACTGAACATCAGTATTCCTAAAAGTGCAAATATGATCTTTTTCATACCTTTATCTTCTTCAAAAAAGATTAATGGTAGTCCCAGATAAGGGATGAAAAGGTATTGGAAATGAAAAGGTTCTCCTACAGTAATTGCCATAGCAGTTATGATAATTAAAGATAAAACGCAGTATAAGACTTGAGAGAGTTTATACTTCTGATAATGGTTGAGTAGTGGAATAATACCGAAAACAGGCAATAAACAGCCTGTGATTATCGTAACTTCTAAAGGAGAATGAATGGATATTGAAGTAATGAAAAATATAATTATAGCACCTATTCCAATTAATGAAACTTCATTTAATAAACGTATTTTCTTAATTACTGTAGTAGGTTGTCCTTTCCGAACTCCTATGTTTAATATAGTGTGCTTTAGATTTTCCATAAAGAGATATATAGCAATATTAATCTACATTTTTATAACTTTTTGGCTTATAGTGTAGTGTCTTAGTAGGTATTTTTTTGATTTCTGTAGGTAGGCTTTTTTTGATTGTAAAATAAAATTGACTGCCTTTTTTATATTCAGACTCAACCCAGATTTTACCTTTGTGCATTTCAATTATTTTTTTGCAGAAAGCAAGACCAATACCTTCACCTTTGTATTCATCATCTAAATGAAGTCTAGTGAACATATGGAAGATCTTATTCAGGTTTTTTTCTTTGATACCAATACCATTATCAGCTACACAAAATTCCCAGTAATCGGGTGTTTCTTGACAAGATATTGTGATGACAGGTTTCACATCAGGAATTTGATATTTGATACCATTGATGATCAGGTTTTGAAAAACTTGTTTTATTTGAGTGGGCATTCCATGAATCACAGGTAAGTCTGAGAAGTTAATAGTAGCTTTCTTTTCAAGCATCAGTGTATTGATGTCTACTTTTACTTCTTGTATTAAATTCTGAGTGTTAAGCTGTTGATGTGAACTATTTTTATTGAGCTTTGAGAAATTTAGAAGACTTGAAATCATAGTGTCCATTCTATTATTGGCTTGTTCTACAAAACCAAAGTAGGTATTGAGTTTATCATTAGTAGGGTCTGACTCTTCTTTTATGATACCAATAAAACCAGTAACCGTTCTTAGAGGTTCACTCAGGTCATGAGAGCAGATATAGGCAAAATGTTCTAATTCTTTATTCTTTTCTTCTACTTCCTCATTTTTCTTTTTTAGTTTATCTAAGTACTTATTGTTTTCAGAAGTAAAAAAATAGAAAAGGCTTATGATAAAGACAAAAAGAATAATCTCATTCAGTAAGCGGGTTTCAAACAATATACTCTCATCAAGCGTAATTAGTGGCTCGAAATTTTTGAAGTGCCATTGTAAATATAAAAAGCCAATGATACCGGCAGATGAAAGCAATACCTTAATTCGCCCTTTTTTATCATCAAACAAAATAAAAGGGAGACCTAGATAGGGGACCAACAAAAATTGAGAATGTAATTTTGGACCTGAAACAATTGCTACTGTCATTAAGATAAATAATGAAATAATACAATGTACTACT
Organism: Flammeovirga aprica JL-4; assembly: GCF_012844305.1. Taxonomy (GTDB): domain Bacteria; phylum Bacteroidota; class Bacteroidia; order Cytophagales; family Flammeovirgaceae; genus Flammeovirga; species Flammeovirga aprica. The sequence continues at coordinate 18,903 of NZ_JABANE010000060.1, read as the reverse complement.
CTTGTTGCATAGTACTTACCCAAATAGTTGAGCAGTGGCATTACCAAGATTGCAGGAATCACTAAGCCCGTTACTAATTTTGAATAAAAAGGAGTGTCCATAACGAATGCATAAATCAACATTCCAAAAGCAGAAGCACATCCTAAAAAAGAAATAGAATTCGTTAGGTGAATTTTTTTGATGGTATCTGCATCTAATCCCTCATGCACTCCTATATTCTGTAGAGTGAGTATAACTTTTCTGATTAAAGATTTTTTCAATTAAGCAAGAGATTAATAGGGTTGATATTAGGTTTTTTTGTAGTTAGTATAAGATAGCTTTAGAAAATGGGAATAGAAAATCTGAGAAAGAATTCATTTTTGATCTGCTATACAATATTGTAATCATACAATTTTTGAAATGAGGTTAGTACTTTCTGATATTAAAGTAAAAATGGCTTCCCTCATCAACTTTTGATTCTACCCATAGCTGTCCATTATGGATTTCAATAATTTTTTTGCAAAATGAAAGACCTACGCCAATTCCTTCATATTCGGAATCTAAGTGAAGTCGGGTAAACATACTGAAGATTTTATTTTGATTTTCCTCTTTTATTCCAATTCCATTATCTGTAATACAAAATTCCCAATACTTAGGCTTATCAACACATGAAATAGTAATTATAGGCAGAGCGTTATCTTTTTGATATTTGATGCCATTGTATATCAAATGTTTGAAATGATTTTTGATCAGCAACGGCTCGCCTTGAATTACAGGGAGGTTGTCATAATTAATTACCACATTTTTATCTGCAATGACCTCTTTGAGTTCTACTTTAATATCAATTAAAGTTTTATCGAGATTGATCGCTTTGAATTCATGCGACCTGCTCAGCTTAGAGAAAGACAGCAAACTCAGGATCATCGCATCCATACGTTCTATTTCATCGTGGATGTAGTTGAAATAGATATCAAGTTTTTTGTTGGAGTCATTTACTTCCTTTTTTACAAATTCTAAAAAACTGCTTGCTGTACGTAAAGGCTCGCTCAGATTGTGAGAACAGATATAAGTAAAATGTTCTAATTCATAGTTTTTGTCAACAAGCTGTGCCTGTTTCTTTTGCAGTTTTTTGATATAGCTTTTGTTTTCATTGATAAAGAAGAAGAACAATAAGAATACAATACCGAAAATAAGAATATCAGTCAGAAAACGATCTGCTTTTACATCATCGGCAGAAATATTAATCAACGGATCAAAGTTGCAGAAATGCCAATCAAGATAAATAAAAAGAGCTATACCTGAAAGGGAAAGTAAAATCTTTTTTATGCCCACTTCATCCTCAAACATAACAAAAGGAAGACCAAGGTAGGGAAGAAGTACATACTGAAAGTGAAACGCTTTGCCTAATGTAATACACATTGCTGAAATGATCAACAGGGCTAAAATACAAAAAGTAAGTTGTGCTGTTCTATACTTTTTAAAGTAATTTAAAGCAGGGATAACCGATAAAACAGGACCTATAAAACCTAAGAAAATTTTAGCCTCAATTGGAACTTGATAAGTAAGAGTAATCAGAAATAAAATACTAGCCGCCCCAATACACATCAGAGAAAGACTATTGGCCAAGTGTACCTTCTTCAAGGTTACGGCATCCAATCTTTCATTCACTCCAATGTTTTGAAGGTGACTTAATAATTTTTTGATTCTAGTTATTTTCAATTGAGCAAGGTATTAATAATAAAATTAGGGCGTTGAGCTGATTAAAAGTAAGATACAGTTTGAGTCGTGAAATAGAAAATATTCAAAAGATTTCACCTTTGATCTGCTACATAATGTTATAATCCTTCAATTTTACATTCACTCTGTCGTTTATTGATTATTTATTAATCCCCTCAATTCATACTCTTTTACGATCACATTTGCTTTCGCTTTTAAGACTAAAGTTCTGCTTTCAAGGTTTTTTTCCTGACAATCTGAGTAGTCTTTGTAATTCAATAAACCATTGTCAAAAGCATCTTTTTTAATCTTCAATTCTCTGTTTCTAAATTTCAGAGCCTGTTGAGCAGTTTCCAGAATCACCATAGCGTTTTTCAGTTCTTTAGAAACTACTATGATGTCTTTGGTTACTTCCCTTTTATTTTCATCCAGTTGAAGCTTGGCTTGTTGAAGCTGAATTTTTGAAATTTCCACATCTCTTGATTTTTTACCCCATTGTAAAATTGGCCAGCTCAGTGTTGCACCTACCAATACGTTGGTTTGAGGTATAAGTGGAATATTCCCAAAGTAAAAACCTTGTGCAGTTAAAGTTATATCTGGTATATGCTGGTTTTTGTGATAGGTCAATCCCGCTTCAGCCTTTTCAATCATCAAACTGGATTCTCTTACGCTGTAATTGTCATGAATGATAGCGGAGTCGGTATTGACGGTGCTTAAAAGCTGTATGACGCCAATAGAATCATAAGTGACATCAGCCACTGACCACAATGAATCTTGAGGGAAATCCAGAATAGTATTCAGCTGTAAACGGTATTTTGATGCATCAATTTTGGATTGCTGGAACTTAGATTGATGATCCAATAAATCGGCTTGTAACCCAATCGCGTAAACGTCTAAAAGTTCACCAGCATCCACACCTACCTCTACATCTTTCAACTTCTTTTGGATTAATTCAATTTGCTCTTCATAAGTACTTACTTTTGCTTCTTCAATAGCTATCCCAACATATAATTTTGAAACCCCAGAACGAATTTGCTGTTCAGCTTCATGGTATTTATTCTGAACAATTTTATAATCAATCTCTTTTACTTCAGAACCTGCTTTGATTTTAAAAATTTGAGAGATCGGTTGATAAATCCCAAGGTTGGCTACGCCTAAAAATGTATTATTTTCCGCCAAAGTAAACTCCGCTCCAAATGGAATAGGAGGAACTTCACCTATCAAAGGCAGTTCGTTTACTTTAAGACTTACATCAGTTTTTCTTTCCGTATGATAGTACCAAAAAATACCACCATCAAGCATTACTGTAGGAAGATAATTGGCAGTTACTTTATTGACTTCTTTTTGTTTCTTCTGAATCTCAAGTTGAATTAATTGGAGCTGTTGATTGTTTTGCTTTGCAATTTCTACACATTGATCCAACTGTATGACCTCTTGTGCTTTAGCACCGTTAGGCTGTAATAAGAAGAAGAGTAATATTACTGAAGCTCCTTTTGTGATATGTGCTTTGAGTTCATCTGTCATGCCAAATTTCCAGTAAAGGACAGGTATAGTCAGTAAGGTCATAAACATAGAGAAAACAAGTCCCACAGCCAGTACAGTAGCGAGTGGTGCCCACATAGGAGAGCCTGAAATAATCATTGGTGTTACCCCAATTGCCGCCGCCATAGTGGTTAAGAAAATAGGCCTGATTCTACGTTTACCCGCCCCTATTGCCGCTTCTTTTATACTGTGATTTTCTTTGATGACCAATTCATTGGCAAAATCAACAAGAATGATGGAATTTCGAACAGAAACACCCACTAATGAGGCCAACCCTACAAAAGCAGTGAAACCGAAAGGATAACCTGATATTAATAACCCAAAGAAGGCACCGAACACACTAAGAGGAATGGCAGCCAAAACGATCCCTACTTGATTAAGTGTTTTGAATTGCATTAGAATCACTAAGAAAATGATAAATACACAATAGAGAATTACGTTATTCATTTCTTCAAAAGTCTCTCTTTGACTTTCATCCTCACCACCAATTTCAAGAGTATATCCATGAGGCATTTCATAATTGTCAAGTTCTTTTCTGATAGAATTAAGAACCTGAGAAGGTAACACATCAACTTTAGTTTGAGATTCTACCGTTAGTGTATTGACTCCGTTTCTATGTTTGATATTGGAAGGCATCCAAGCCGGTGTGATTTCAGCCACTTGCATCAATGGAAAACTTGCCCCTGTGACCATGCTGGTTACATAAAAGTTCTTTAATCCTTCAATTTCTTTTTCTTTCACAGCATTATCCTGAATGATGATTGGTAAAGCAGTATTACCTTCCCATAATGTACCCACAGACAAACCGGTATAGGCCACAGTCAGTTGTCGCATTATAGTTGCTTCACTGATACCTAACTGTTGAGCAACATTTTTTATGGTATTGATTTCTATACTTAGCTGATTTTCGAAATGATCGTTTCTTACATTAAAGGAATAAGGAGAACCTTCAAGAATTGCTCTGATATCTTTAGCAATAGTTTGAATTGTGGTATAATCTTTCCCTTTAATTCTCAGTTCTATAGGAGCTTCATAAGGCGTTCCTTGTTGCATTTTTCTAACATCAATAACAGCATCTGGGAAAAGTCCAGGAAGCCTATTTTCCAGTTCAGCTACCCACTCTTCAGTAGCTTCATTTGAAACGGTATTGATCAGCAATTGAGAGAGATTACTCTGAGGGAATTTTGGAGCATAATTATAATAAAAACGGGGAGAAGAGGTACCCACAAAACTGGCATAGCTCACTAGTTTATCATTTCCATTGATCTGTTTTTCAATTTCAAAAGTAATACTATCGGTGACAGAAAGTGCCGTTCCTTCTTTAGTCCTTATTTCAATTACAAACTGATTTCGCTCTGCGGCAGGAAATAATTTTTGTTTCAAAAGGAAATATAAACTACCACCCACCACAAAAGAAAGGGTAGAGAATAAGAATAAAGTTTTAGGATATTTGAAGGAAAGATCGATGGCATGATCAAAGAAAAGCTGTAAATAATCCAGCATACTTTTCTTCCCATTTTCTTTTTTCTCAAACTTCTTTTTGATAAAAGTATAACACAGATAAGGTGTCAGTAACATTGCAATCAAATAGGATGCATTGATGGCAATTGCGACCGTTAATGGTAAGGAATGAATAAATTCACCTACTGCTCCAGAAAGTGTGATAAGAGGGAAGAAGGCTCCTGCAATAGTTAAACCAGCAGTGAAAACAGGGATTTTCAATTCATCAGCCGATTGCCAAGCCGCTTCATAAGGATCATGATCTTCTTCTAATTTTTCTACATAATTATCAGCAATTACAATAGCATCATCTACCAGCATTCCTAGCACCACAATCAAAGAAGCCAATGAAACTTGTTGCAATTGAATGCCCAAGCCATCTAAAATACCAAACGTAAATGCCACCGTAACAGGTATGGCCAATGTGGCAATAAGTGCAACTCTGAATGGTAATAAAAGAAGAATGACAATAATTACGGAAACAATAGCAATGAAAAATTCACGGATAAAATCATTAATACTTTCCTTTACATTTTCAGGCTGATTCACCACATAATCGATCTTCACATCTGATGGAATTTCCGACTGATATTCCTCAATCATCGTTTCCACTTCTTCACCAAAATCAACAATATTAAAACCATTTTGCATTTCCATGGAAATCAAAATAGAGGAAGTGCCGTTTACTCTGATATACTGATCATCTTCTTTATAGCCCCTTTCCACTTCAGCAATATCTTTAATTCGAATGGCTTCCCCTTCAGCACCAACAGCAATGATCTGATTTTCAATATCGGATTGAGTCGAAAACTGATGTGTGCTGATAAACTGTGTATGAATACCATTGACTTCAATATTTCCGGAAGGGACAATAAGGTTTTCACCAGCAAGTGAGGCTAGTATTTGAGGGGTGTAAATTTTATATTGACTAAGTTTTCTGTAATCGACATTAATATAGTAGCACTCTTTTTTAGCCCCCATTTTCTTGATTTTCGAGAGGGAAGTGATGACTCTCAGTCGATCACAGAGGTCATCAACGTATCCTTGAATTTCTCTGCTGCTTCTATTTTTACTCTGAAAAGAAACCAATAGTGCCACTGTATCTCCAAAATCAGATTGAACAATTGGCCCAATCACACCAGAGGGCAATTCGGTTAATTTTAATAAGTTCAGACGGTTTTGAAGTTTAGACCAGAAAATATCGGCTTGCGTTACATAATCCTGTAACTCCACCACAATATATAATACCCCCTCTCTAGAATTGGAATAAGTTTTTTCCTTATTGACTTCTTCAAAACTAAAAAGTACATCTTCAATTTTTGCAGTTACTTTCTTTTCAACATCTGTACTGCTTGCCCCAGGAAAGAAGGCCACAACCAAACCTTCTCTAATATTGAACTTCGGGTCTTCTCTTCTAGGCATCGTTTCCAAAGAAAAAATGCCATACATCACAATAAGAAAAGTAATGGTCAGAATGATTTGTTTATGGTCGAGTGCTTGCTTTACTATAGACATAATCGTTTGGTTTTAAAGTTTAACAGCACTGCCATCCATAAGATTAATTGGAGGATTTAGAATCAATTCATCATTAGCATAAAGCCCTTTGTCAATAATGATATTATTACCTCTTATTTTACCTGTAATCACTCTTTGTTTATGAGCAAGCCCTTTTCGTTTTATAAAAACATAGTTCAGTCCATCAATATCTTTAGTCACTAATTGAATAGGAATACTGATTTTCTCCTCATTGCCATTTTCAAAAACTTCCACATTGCAAAGCATTCCTTCTTTGTATTTGTTCTCTTTATTATCAATCAAAATATCTAATCGGAAAGTACGCGAAAGTTTAGAAGCAGTGGGGTGGAGTGTGGTGATTTTACCGCTTATAGTATCACGGGTTGCATTGATAATGATGGTGCATTCTTTATTATAATCAATGTTATTGACCTTGTTTTCTGGAATTCCTATAGAAGCAAAAACAGAAGTATTATTGATAACTCTGATAATAGGTTCTCCCTTAGAAATACCTCCACCGTTTTTGACCCAAATTTTACTCACAGTTCCACTTACTGCCGCTCTCAAAGTGGTGTATTCCAGTTTATTCTGATATAAAGTGTAATTTGATTGTGCCTGTTGTTGCAGGAATACAATTTTGTTATAGTCTGCTTCCGCTAAACTTCCTGCTTTATACATCTTTGTCAATCGTTCTAGCTGATCATTCGCTTCATCAAGCTTTGCCTTTGCAATTTTCAGTGCTTCCTGATAATCCACTCTGTCTAACTGTGCTAGAACGGTTCCTTTTTTTACTTTTTGTCCTTCTTTAACTCTGATAGCAGATAATTTCCCATCAATCAAAAAGGAATGCTCATGTTTTCCTTCAGATTTGATCTCTCCAAAAAGTTCAAGAGAAGGCTGAATATTTTGAGCTTGAATTTTTTCAACATTGACAGTATAAATAGTGGCCGTCTTTTCTTCTATTTTTTTCTCACACTGAAAAAAAATAAATGCTCCTATTAAAAGAGAGAAGAGTGCTTTTTGGGTCATGGTTCAAAAGATAGAGTTGTATTAGAGTGCAAAGCAGATTGCACTTATAATTTGGGTTGTAGATAAGTCATATTAATAACTTATAGAAGTTAGGTATTGTATGACAGAATTAATAGGCTTTTGTTTTTAATTTGAGGGTTGAAAAGTCATTACTGCTTTTTAATCTAATTCTATCTATAAATTTTTATTTTTTGAAAATAAAAAAGCCGTTGAATCTTAATGAAACAACGGGGTATATATTGATAAAGGTGATGTTAAATCTTTTGAGAAAGTAAATCATCTTTCAATGATTGATTAAATGCCATATTTCCAATAAAAATATTCAAAAGGCTTTTTTGGAATTCTTTTCCCTGAATCATGGCTTTATTTTCATTATTTTTTGAAAGATAAAGTTTATCCCCATAGAAGGTAAGTCTAAAATGATCTCCCATTTTTATCTCATCCTGAAAAATGCTTAAGAATGTTTTGATATCACCATTAATAGCATCTACTTTTCCATTATTCGCTTCAACAATAAGTTCCTGGAAACTTTTATCAATAGAGATCATTTTGTGAGGAATAATGCCGTCAAATTTCTTGATGTTGTCTACCATGTCACCCAGTTCACCGGATTTCATTAAAGCCATATTTTCATCATGGACTTTATTCACTTCTTTGATGGTTTTGTCAGATTGAAATTGATTAGAAGTGATCACCATTTCAATCATTTTAGCATGGTCGTTATAAATAATTTTCAGAGGATCATCTGTTCTTTCAAAAACATATAATCCGCACACAAAAAGTTTAAATAAACCTTCTGAATGCATACCGTGTCCGTTTAGCTTTAGATTTTCGCCTTCAACATTAATTACATTCGGAAATTTGACATTTTTAAAAAAAGAGACATCGTAGGTTTGCTCTTGAGAAAAGGCATTTAGTGAAGCTAATACAAATAAAAGAGTGTAAATGAATTTAATCATAAATAGAAGTATGAAAGTTAAATATTTCGTAATACTGCAATTATTGATATTTATATTTACTTTTTTGGTGAGCGTCGTCACCGTTTTAACAATAAATGTTTAAATAACACTAAAACCCACCTCTCTTTTTATTAGAATAGTATAATTTTATATCATTTTAATCCTTTTATTTGTTGATTTAGCTTAATTAAATGATATTTTTCACCTGTTATTAATGAGATTTATGTGTGTACTTTATTTTTTGTGTCAAATAACCATTTCATTGCCTCATCATCAGAGGTAAAGTATTGTATGTTAAAGGCATCATCTTGAAGCGCACCATCTATGATTTGGTCAAAAGAAATTTGTGCAAGAAAATCTTCAGAAACAATCCATGCTACTTTCTTCAGCTTTTGGTTTTTCATTGCCTTTTCAGACTTTTCATTGATCCAATCTTGCGTTTCGGGCTCAATATTATAGTACGCATTTTTTGTATTGACCAGCATAAGAGTTGGTGCATACTTTTCTGTTATTTCAATGTGTGCCAATACAGTTTTTCTGTATACTTCTTCCGGCATATTGATGGGGGTCTTCCATTCCGACCTTAATATTTCATTTCTTTCATTCCAAAAGTTTGTAATGTAATCGTCCTTATAAATCTCCTCAAATTCCATCCTTCTCGTTTATCAGTTGCATGTTATCCCTATTCCTATTTGGGGAAAAAGGGTGGGGTAACATGTAATTAGTTTAGTAATGTTATTCCAAAATCGTAGTCAAAGATAGAAAGAGTTTTTGTGACTCCAATCCTCAAAAACACCTAAATAACGGTTTTTATAAAAGTTTTTTAAAGATGAAATTGTAATAGGTTGATAAAGTGATTTGTAGGTGTGAATAAAAGTGTGATGAAACAACAAGAGGAGCCAAAAACTCCTCTACCCTTAATGATATAATCTGATAAATTCTATTGTAGCAACCATTCAGTGGCCTCTTCGTCAGTAGTAAAATATTGAACTTTTAAAGCTTGCTGATCAGTGGCATCATCCATAAACTGATCAAAAGAGATTTGTGCGAAAAAATCTTCAGATACAATCCAAGCCATTTTTTTCAGTCCTATTTCTGCTACCAGGCCCACAAACTTTTGATTGATCCAATCTTGCGTTTCGGGCATTATATTATAATATGCATTTTTTGTATCAACTAGCATTCCATGCGGACCAAACTTCCCTGTAATCTCCAAATGAGATAGCACTTCTTGTCTGTATACTTCTTCCAGCATATCGATAGGAGTAGTCCAAATTGTTCTTAAAATTTTGTTCGGGGGATTCCAAAAATTGGTGATATACTCACTCTTGTAGACTAGTTCGTATTCCATTGTTTTTAATTGGTGAAATTTTGACTCTAATAAATAAATATAAAATTTTTTATACAGAACTGATTATTCAGTTATTATAAAATAGGAATAGTACAATAAATCCTTTAAACAGATCAAAATGTTCTTTTAAGGTACTTTTTGGTCTTTTTGGGGAAATCGTAACACTCTGAAATAGCGTTAAGTATGTTGTGAGTTAAACAAACCAATTGGAACAGTATTTACTATAACCCAACTACTGTCTAAACTTAGGTACGGATAATTATCCGTGCCAAGAAATTGATAAATGAGATCGTTGTAAATGATGTATTATTAAGTTTAATGAAATAACTAACCTTGCTTCAAGATTTGATTATTTACTGTTTTGATTGTAGATACCCCGCCTAAAATTTAGGTGGGGTTTTGCATTTTATAAATATTTATCTTTTTAAATTGAACGATTGTTCAGTTTGTGCCGTATGATATCATTATATTTTATTGGAGAATGCTAAGTCAGAATATAGTAGCCTCCCTATAAAAAGTAATTAAACATATTAATAGATAGGGTTTTCCAACCTTTCTCACACTTTTAAAGGTAAAGAAAACAAAATTCACAACTGATGAGATTTTTATTCATTTTTTTATTTTCATTACTCTCTTTATCTAGTTTTGCACAACTTGGAGGCATGGGAGGAGGTTCAGACAGAATAAAGGGCAAGGCTAAATTCATACCGCTTCCATATGTAGATTATGGTGTACAATCAGGAGCCACAATCGGTGCAATACCCGTTTTGATGTTCAATCCATCTGAAAAAGATACACTTTCCCCTTCATCTTCTGTAGGTGTTTTTTCCATGTATAGTGAAAGCCGGACATGGATGGTAATGGCATTTGGTCAGTTTTATCTCAATGAAGACAAGTGGAGAATTTCTACTGTGGCAGGAGTTGGTGATTTCAATTTCCAGACATTTGTAGGAAGTAAAATCAATCGTTGGTACCGTTATAATGCAGTTCTGGATTATGCAGATTTACAGGTAAGTAGAAAAGTCTTCAAGGACATTTATGCCGGAATGGGCTATACTTATACCCGTTTCAATACAACCTTCTCATCAGATATACCACAAAACACCTCTACTATTCATGGTTTAACCCTTGAGGTTTCTATAGACAAACGTTCCAATGTTTCATACCCTCGCAGTGGTTACTTAATTAAGACTAACTTTGTGACACATCCAGCCTTTCTTGGTAATACTCAGAAATCAAATCAGTTAACATTAGAATACAATCATTATTTTCCAGTAAGAAGAAATAAAGATGTTTTTGCTACTCGTTTGTTTACTGGAATGAGCGTGGGAGATGTCAATTTCAACCATCAATTTGTGGTGGGTGAAACAGATATCAGAGGTTATTCTTATGGCCGTTTTAGAGGGAATAGCATTATTGCATTGCAAGCAGAATACAGGTGTAATTTTACAGAAAGATGGGGCATGGTAGGCTTTGCAGGAGTAGCTACGGTTTTTGGTGCAAACAATAAAGCAGATGACGGACGTTTATTGCCTGGTGGAGGTGTTGGATTTAGATACACTTATCTTAAAGATACCAATTCAAAAGTAGGTTTTGATATTGCACAAGGAGATGGTGACTGGGGATTTTACTTTAGGTTGAGTGAGGCATTTTAATACTTCGCTTCTGATAATGTTCAAACATGCTCTAATTATTTTCCGTTTACGAATAAGAACTCTAGTCTCTTATTAATCTTTAATAAATCTTACCATACACCGATTTCTTACGTAAGAATAGTTAAATTTACATAGACCGTAAGTCAAGAGATTTTTCATTTATCATAAGAGATGACAACAAAAGAAAGGCTTGCGAAATGGATAAGAAAATTAATCTATGCTGATGATAGAGGTGCTTTTTGAATCAACAAATTTTAAATTGTAGCATGGGAAGTACTATTATCAATTAACACTAATATATCAATTATGAAAAGAATCTTATTATTTGCATTAACCTTAGCACTAGCAACTATTACTAATGCTCAAAGTATTAAAGGTGTTGTATTAGGAGAAAAATATGGACATTCAACTGCCACTATCACTTCTTTAGGTGGTCATAGAGGTGAAATAAAAGTATTCAAAGATCAAGACGATATTGTATACACTGCTATTTTTAAATCATCGACTTATTTAACAACATCAAAGTTTGAGACTTTAAAAAAGAATATAGAGAAATACTATGATGTAAAACTTAAGTTTAATAGCAGAACGAATGGGTATTACACTCAAAAGAAAGATGTGCTTTATTCGTTGCGTACTACAGAATACAGCAATGCTGATAATGCCGGATCAAGTTCACCTAACTTCAAGTTTGAGTTTCAAATTTCATTAATAAATCTTGCTCAAGATCATCTTTTGTATTTAAGAGATTCGGCGGATGTTGATTTTTAATTTATAAAAAGAAGAATAGAAGATATTAAGTCCTTATTCATAAATTTAGAATGAGGACTTTTATCACAAGAATAATAGATTTCAAGTTTGAAATCAAAAAGTTATGGCATCCATATTCTTTAACTAATACTAAGCTTACGAAGCTATCAAAAATATAGTTTTAATAATCATTTACCCCACTTAATTTAAGTGTTCATCATGAAAAAATATAATAGTTTTTAATCGTTTTATAAAAAAATAATAAATATTCTTTTCCCGATAATAAACCTAATTTCAAACTTTAATTTGATTGATATTTACTTTGTTCTATAAGGTCTATATCCGTTTAGAAAAAATGAAATGTCTAATTTAATTCTTATCACCTTTAATAATACTCCTTTTGATAAAGGTATTTAAAGGTTAGATAGACATAATCAAAAGAATTACAAGCATAGCAGAGTTTGAGATACATTATTATATGTGAAAGTTAATTAAAAGATAGGAGGTTGATAAGTTGACCCCCTTTTTCCTTATCACAAAAAAATAATTATGGACATATTAATCAAAACAATTAACAGTAGCACAGACTTCTTTTATAACAAAACAGTATTTTTTGAAAATCATTCATGCGATACCGAATATGCAAGAGATTTAGGAAAACTAGGAGCATTTCCAGATACAGTGTTTGAATTTACAAATTCTGCAATTTATATAATAGCTGGGTATGATAGTCAGTTATTATCATTTTATGTAGAAGAGTTTAACAAGATGCTTGATGGTATTAAGGATCCTATGGCATTTGAGGATTATGATCATCCGACTTTTATTCTGGAATCGGATTTGTTGTCTTATCTTATTAAACGAATGGGCAGTATTAAAGACATGTATACGCCGTTGGATAATAATAGTACATATTTGATAGACACTATTAAATCAAATATGGAAAAAGCTCATCAAGCACGCATTGATGCTAGTAAATCAGTAATGGATAATATATTTAAGGATAATACATTTATTGCCTTTGATGTAGAAACATCTAATTCAAAGCGTGATTCAATGAATTCTATTTCAGCAGCTAAGTTTGTGAATGGAGAGATAGTTGAAACCTTTGATAAATATCTAAGGTGTGAAGATAATTTTGGTATTTGGCAACGTAAAGGATTAAAGTTTGACCGTCAATTCTTACTTGAAAATGGGGAAGACCCTTTAACAGTTTTACAAGAGTTTGAAGCATTTGTAAAAGATTATCCTATTGTTTATCACAGCGGAGCTAATTTTGACGCGAATGTGTATTATAATACATCAAAACGTTATGGACATGATTACAATAATGTGATACATGGTCGTAAATGGTTTGATACTAAGAAAATCTATGCTGATAATGTAAAGTTGGATAATTACAAACTGAATACATTATGTGACCGTTATGATATTGAACTCGAACATCACGTAGCATTATCTGATAGTATTGCTTGTGGTAAGTTATTAGTAAATGCGATTAAGAATCTTGATATTATAGAACCTGTGAAACGTTTTCAGTATTAAAGAATGAACACAATTTTGAAGACAGGGAACTTAACAGTATACCATAGTGTTATATAGTTGAGATTTAGACATAAATATATAGATAAGTACAAAGAGAGTATAAAACCCTAACTACTTTTAGCTAGGGTTTTATTTTGTCCAATTCCCTCAGTATTACACTGGAAATCTATATAAATAGAATGCCTAAAACATCACCTTATATGCAATATTCGGCAATACCAAAACATCCGTATCATCTGTAATTGCTCCCGTTTTTTGATTATAACTATACCCATAATATTCAGGAGCTCCCAAAGCATTGATGATCTGAATCGTCCATTGAGAAGTATACTTCGGTTTCATGATTTTATAAAGCATACTCACACTCAGAATTTTGCTTGATGGAAATTGTTCACTGTAAGCACGCTCATAATCATATACAATTTCTCCTTGTTCAATCGTCTCCTGTTCCTTTAATGGATGTCTTCTATCTCCACCCATAAAAGTAAATTTACCATTTAATGATAATGTCTTATTACGTTCCCTTCCAACAGTCCATTCTTTACCTCCCAAAATATTGACAACATAACGTTTGTTGAATTGGGAATTTCGCTCAACACCATCACCGCCCACGTATTTTGAATCAAATAGGGAAGAAGTGATGGTATAATAATAGCCTTTCTTTAGAAACTGTTCAAAAGTAAGATCTAAACCAATATTTCTCCCCGTTCCATCATTGACCAAAGGAGCGTCCACAAACCACTGATGTGTAAGGTTCAACATCGAAAAATAATTGCCTTCTATCACTGGGATATTGAATAGGTCTTGATAGAAGATTTCTGATTTAAATCTCAAATTATTATTGATGTTCCAATTATAGCCTAATACATAATGATGTGCCTTGGAGAAGTCTAGAGATTGATTCGGATATGTTTCCACACCCTCCACATTTTGAGGCATTAAATAATAGTGCAGTGCTTCCATTTGACTATGTAAACCATAGCTGAAAGACAACGAATGCCAAGGGTTAATCTGATATTTCAACGCCGCTCTCGGTTCTATTGACAAAGCATTCGTTCCCTCAAAATACTGTCCATATACCCCCACATTCATAGACCATTTTTGAGAAAGTTGAAACTTGGATTGCGTATAAGCTTGTACAAACAGACTGTTCCCATTACCCACAGCAAATGTTTCCAACGGATCGCCCATTTGCTCTGCTTGTTGCATATTGATATCATAATGTTTTTGGGTGATGGTCAAACCTGTTCGGTTCGTATGTTTTTTGCTGAATTTATAATGCAGGTACGTTTTGTAAGAGAAGTCATACTGTACATTTTTAAAATCATCTAATGTATGATTGACCATTTGATTGTCAAGCTCAGAAGAAGACCAATAGGTAGAGTTCCCCGTAAAACCTACAATATTTTTCCAATACCCCTTTTTATTGACAGGCACCTGATAAGACACACCAGAACCACCAAACAGAATATTGGTAGAAAAAGATTGGTTGGCATCATCAAAGGTCCAATCAGTAGAATCTCTTGAAGCATCTCTATATTGACGATCAGCACCACCCACAGCCCAAATGTTCCATTCGCCACCATTTTTAGTAGGAATATTCACTTTAAAAGATAAATCTTGATAGCCCAGGAAACCCATTTCCTCCGGTAAAATTGGTGCCAGCAAAGCAAAAGTAGAATAACGGTAATTGAATAAATACGTGGCATCACTTCCTTTTTTAATAGGCCCTTCAGCACCAAAATCAATTCCATTCACTCCCAATTGCGCTTGATACGATCTCTTTTCGGCATTACCTGTTCGCAACGATAAATCAAAAACACCAGCCATGGCATTACCATAATCAGAAGTAAAAGCACCTGTATAAAAATCAGAATTATCCATTACATACGTACTCAAAGCCGTCACACTTCCACCTCCAAAAGCAACAATATTTGACAAGTGACTGGGATCAGGAATAGGCAAATCTTCCACCTGCCATAAAACCCCTTTTGGAGCATTACCACGAATCACCATACCATTAGAACCCGTAGAACCTGCCACTCCCGCAAATGCTGTTGCCAATCTTGCCGGATCATCAAATCCACCTGCATAACGACTGCTTTCTTCTACCGTAAACTGCCTACCTGAGGCAATTGCCATCGTATTTTGAGGCTCATCTTTGGATGATTTATACACCACTTCCACCTCATTCAGAACGGTCTCATCTTCTTGTAATGCAACACTGATGTTATTGCCATAGGCATTAGGAACCGCCACTTCTTCTTGCACAAAAGATTGATAACCCAACATCTGAAACTGAAGATTATAACGGCCCATCGGTAATTTTAATTCAAATTGACCATCAATATTGGTAGTATTCGAAATAGTGGTATCGTTATAATGTGTGAAAACTAGTACACCAATCAAGGGTTGCTGTGTATCTTTATCAATGACTTTTCCAGAAACAGTGTGGATTAAATTTTGAGCTTGTATATTCGTAACGCAAAAAAATAGTAGCAAAAGGATATTTTTCATGTTTTGATCTCTTTTTTAAAATGATGATGATTGTATTTTTCCTTTTACAAAGAGAGCGTATTTTAACTACTGATTCAATACTGAAAAATAATGATTTTTGGGATACTCATTCATTAACTTCAACTATTAAAGAACTTACTTATGGAACTTGATAAATCTGTAAATCAATATATTACAACTGTAAGGCAAATCGAAAGGTTAGGAAGCTGTGTCACTATTTTCGATTTTGAAAAAAAGTATCATACCTACATCTCCAGAAATTACGATAAGATATTTGGCTGGGATTTTGAAAACGACGAGGACCTCCAAAAAGGATTTATGGACAAGGAAGTCCACCCCGAAGACATTCAGCATCTCAACTATATGAGCGGTTATTTTCTTAATTTAATGGCAGAAGGAGATCTTGATTTGTTCAATGTACAATATGTTACTGAGTATAGAATCAGAAACGCAAAGGGAGATTACGTTTGGGTAATCGAGAAGCATTTGGTATTAGAAATGACAGAAGATCAGCAAAACCTAAAATACACATTAGGCATCGTGGACCAATCCATGCAACCCAATGTACCTAAAGTCTGTACTGCTCAAGTGATCAATACTGAAACAGGAGATGTGAAGGTATTTCCGAGGGAACAAAAAAATTACGATCTATCAAAAAGAGAAATCCAAGTGCTAAAGGAAATCGGAGACGGACTTCTAAGCAAACAAATATCAGACAAACTCAATATCTCTGTCAATACTGTAAACACACATCGTCAGAATATCATTTCTAAAATGGCCGTAGGGAATACGACGGAAGCAGTGCAGGTGGCTATGTCTATGCAGTTGATTTGATAGTCTAATTGACTTTTATTATGCTTAAAAGAGGCAAATTTCCGTATTAAAATACAGCATTTATGAAGGTTATCTTATTTGTTCTAATGTCAATCTTAATTGGATGTTCTCCATATAAAGTATCAAATCAATCCAAAACATCATCTTCAATGCAAGAATTAGATACAATAAAGGCGAGTAGCACTTGTCATTTTGAAGATGTATTAATACACTTGGATAGCAGTTATTTAAAAAGCATCACTGAAGTTTTAAGCAACTATAAACTTGATCCAGACGATTACCAATTGAATGAAATATTTGATTCGTTGGAAGTTGAAAAAATAGAGGCAAAAAAGGACTTATCCGTCATTTATCAGAATATTCAATCGGATTGTAAAAAGATCGAATTTTTGTATTATCTATTTCATCTTGATTTATATCATCCTCACTACTCAGACAAAGAAATATGGGGCGATCTTCCATTTTTACCAGAGCATAGAGAAAGTGGAAGCTTTGATTATACATACTCTATTATTTTGGTATTATTTTATGAAAGCAGGCCTGGTACTGAGTATTGTGAATCATTGAAATTGGATTTAAGGGATCGGTTGGAAGAATTAAATTGTAACTTGTGATAGAAGTTAATAGCAAACTATTTTAGACTTTATGAACAACTGGACCTGCTATATTGACAGTATAGTTATCCGTTGTATTATCTAGTAAAGGTTACTTTTCCACTGTTTCCATTAATTTGATTTCAATAGCTCACCATAATGATTTTAAAACAATTAAATAAGGTTTCAAATGAGAGTAAAAAACTTTTTGAAAATATGGATTACAATTCTAGCTGTAGGAGTGATTTTTATATATTTTTTATCTGAAAGTAAACATGGGTTTTACATGTCTGAAATGGCGTTCATATTATTGTGTTTGATAGTATTAGTATTGTATATTATCATTTTTCAATTCAATTGTAAATAAATTGAGACATTGAGTTATTTTGTTTCCACTAGTTGGAGGTTTTAGTACAAGGTACTGGGGTAACTAAATAATATACTCAAACAACTGGGAGAATTAAAAACTAATAAACGATGAAAGCACTATTCATTATACTTGCCTTTATTTATCAGGATTGTAATGTAAATTATAAAAGTCATAATAATGATAAATTTAATTATGTATCTGAGTTTGATACTATAAATAACTTATTGTTATCACAATCGAAAAGTCAATTTGAATACTTTTATATTTTTCTTGGAATACAGGAAAAGGTGATTTATGTTAAATATGATGATGTAAATAAAAATCATATCATTAATATTTACGAGAATGGGCTATTAGTAAAAGAAAGTAGGTATGATGGGGATTTTACCCCAATTGACAAAAGTTTGGGTCTCACATTTTATTCACAATGCAAGTCTACAATTTCATTTCATAATGCAGAGATTTTCTATGTTAGAGATAATTACAATAATCAATACCTAAAATTTACTTCAATAGGAGCAGAACTGTTATTTACATTATCAGAGAATAAGACTGACCATAAAATAAATACAGTTTATCAAACATTTAACGCATTGATAGTGCCACATTTATAATTGATAAAGGGTGATATTTTTTAAACATGCTTTGTATCTCTTTTGAAAGCTATTTTATATTCTTTTTCCTGCTTACTACATTGTAAACTTAATTTTTGACATTTAGAAATCAGGAGATTTCTTATGATCTGTAGGACACGAATGACGCTTACGCTTAACATTCGCGCCAGGTGGCTTTTTACCTAATTCGTTTGGTAGAACTTCCCCGGCATTGAAGGGAAAAGCGTTAAGAATTTCATGAATTGAGCCGTTAAAAATGATTTTCTTGTTTGAGCTTTAGCGAGTTTAAAATCATTTAGGCGAAAGGAATGGAATTTAGCTTTTGACTTCAAAGCCTTGAATTTTTTGCTTCGTTTTTGTTTCAAGACAAAACCTTAGATTTATAGTGTTGTATTTATCTAAGATGGTAAATTGCTTTTTAAAACTAGGGTAAA
>NZ_JABANE010000006.1 GCF_012844305.1 Flammeovirga aprica JL-4 | reverse complement strand
ATGAAGATTTTATTAAATTTAAATTATCGCTGACTTACTTTTTGTCTAATTTAATGTCGGTGAGTAGTTACGATTTTTCATTTTCATTACATAAATTAGATAAATAAGCAGGTATAATCATCCTCTGTTGTTAGAACTATTCAAGCGAAAAAATTCTATCGTCAAATTGTGATAAAACTTAGAGAGTTTCATCCCCAAACATCAAAGTAAGTATTGTTATACCCTATTAATATGTCTTAGTTGTTCAGTTTTGGATTTTTAAATTTGTAGAGCAATTGCCTTTTCAAAGATATAAAACTTTTGATTATAAATTTACAACATACCCTCTCCATTGATGTTAACAAACCCCGAAATCTTAGACTTCTAAGTACAAATCGTTCTTCTATTCTTAAAGAAATATTTGGCCTCTAAGGGTCTCCTGACGTTTTACAGCTTTCAAGCATAAATCTCACTATTACGTAAGACTTGAAGTTGTGGAAGAAAACGTAAATCACTTATAATAAATTTCGTATTTCAAGACAATTTTAAGCTTTGTTATGCGGCTGATTTTGCTGTTAAGATTTAAAAACAAACCACCGTCAAATGCCTTAAACTTTAGCTAATTTCAACTCGTAACATTAAATACACTAAATGATTTTAATAATCTATTCTAATGAAAAAAGGTAGTTTAATGTTATTAGCCGCGTTGTTATTTACAACGTTGAGCTTTGCACAATCTTTTGTACCTGCACTTTCAGTAAATGGTATGGTACAATCAAAAGAAACTTATGTAATCAAAAATGACGGTTCAAAAGTCACGGGAAAAATTACAGCCGCGTCCCTCACCAACAACATTTTAAAATCCGTTTCTATCAAGACTGCTGATGGAACTAAATTAAAATTTAAAGCTGCTGATATAAAGCAACTTGCTGTTAGGCCTAAAGAAGTTTTCAAATTCGAACAATCAATGACTGCTGGATCTATTAAGGAGTTAGCAGGTAGAAACTTTGAAGATGTAGTAGATCAAGAGTATGTTTATTTTGAACAAGCTTTACTTCCCGGCAAGAAGAACAAATTTGTACTGATGCAACTTTTAAACCCGGGATTCGATCATGTTGTAAAAGTTTATAAGGATCCGAATGCTAAGCAAACAGGTGGCTTGGGAGTTGGTGGTGTTAAACTTACAGGTGGTATTGACAAGTCATACCTGGTTACCGATACTGGTTCGAATAGAGCCGTTTTAATCGAAAAGAAAAAATACAAAAAGGAGGGACAGAAAGTGATTTTCACGAAATGTACTGATGTTTTTGGTAAATATTACGCCGGAGATAAATTCCAATGGAAGGATTTCGCTGAACATGTCTACGTATATGATCAACTCTGCGATCAATAATTTTGATATATCTTCAATCAAAACCGACTTCTTTTTTACTAAAGGGGTCGGTTTTATTTTATTGTAAGTACTAAGGCAAAAAACTCTCTTAATTCCACTATTGAAAAAGGACTCAAAATATCATTTATTATTACCGCATATATCTCCTTCTATTGTATATTTACGCCTCACTAAATCTAACATTTTTTGTAGTTCTTGATAAAACTATTTCTTCAATATAATTATCATCAATACTACATCAAACTAACATCAAAAAGCAAACATGAACATTTCTTTTAGAACATTAGGGAAAAAAATACTAGAAATAATTACTACAAAATTTTTAATTTTTGGTATCCTATTAGGTCCAATCGCGCTTTATAATTCTTGCGAAAAAGATAAGGAATTCGAGAATGAATTTGAGCTGTCAATACTCCATGAATTAGATGATCAGTTTGGATATAGCTTCAGATATTCATTTGATGAGGAAAAAGAGAATGTCGTTTCTATTGTTCTAGTGGGTGATTCTACATTAACAGAGATTCCTGAGCAGATTTTTAATTTTCATAAACTTGAAAAGCTTTATATCAGTAATAACGCCATCAAAAACATCCCTTACGCTATTACTAATTTCAAAAACTTAAAGGTACTTCACATTGACAATAATCAGCTGAAAGAGATTCCAGATTACCTGGCACTTTGCGATAAAATTGAAAGTTTATATGTGAATGACAATCCTATTGACAAGCTTCCTCAAGAATTAAAAACACTGCCTTTAAAGAAAATTTGTTTGGAAAACACCAACATTGCTGAATATCCGACTGTATTGAATTATTTTAATTCACTTCAGTTGCTATCCTTAAACTATCAGGGACAAAAAGATATTAGTGACTTCTCTGAACTTCAGCAACTCCACTTGTATAATTATCAAGGTAAAATCCTTCCTGATAATATTTTCAAGCTTAAAAAGTTAAAGGTACTAAGCATTGATAATTGTCCTCACCTTGAAACATTGCCAAATACTGTAGGTGAACTCGCATCTCTTGAGCAGTTACTCATCACCAAATGCACCAACCTGAAAAGTCTTCCTGAACGTACGGCAAAGCTAAAGTTGGGTCTATTAAAGCTAGACCAATGTCATCGCTTATCTAACATTCCAGATAATATGAAGGTGGGGAAAATTGAAGCAAATCATGTGAATTGGACTAGTATTCCTGCAGGCATTTTCAATAGCAATGTTATCAATTTAAAAATCACACATCATCAGATCAGAGATATTTCAGGAATCGAAGCAATGTATACTTTAAAATACTTGACCTTATCGAATGGCCTCATAGAAAGTATTCCTGATGAAATAGGGCAGTTAAAAGATTTAGAGTATGTAAACTTTGATCACAATCAAATTATCATCAAGAATATAGCACTTTACAACTGTCTAAAACTAGAAGATGAAAGTATTCACTTAGAAGGAAACCCATATGAAGACTATCCTAAAACATACCTTACTTTAGGCGACGACATTGAGTTTTACAATGAGAGGAAAGCTATTGAAAACCTTTATATAAAATATGGTCCAAAGACTCAAATAGCAATAGATTTTGAAAACCATCATGTTTATGGAGTAACTTTTCATTCTGATACAATCAGTAAAGTACCTGAAGAGTTGAAGGCATTCAAAAATATGAAGGACCTCGCATTCATGGAGGGAAATATTGAAGAAATACCTTCGTTTGTAGCCGGTTTTAAAGAGTTGTCTTCAATGTCTTTCTATAAGAATCCTCTCAAAAGAATTCCTGATTTCATATCAGGCCTCAAAAAGTTAAGCGATCTTGATTTATCCTATACTTCTGTAAGAACGTTGCCCAATTCAATGAAGGACTTACCGATTAAAAAAATTACACTTATAGGTTCCAATATCAATCACTTTCCAAAAGTTCTCTATTTCTATAAATCATTAGAGTACTTGAGTATTGGCTACCTAAAAAAACTACCCGCTGATGTAGGCTCATCTTTTAGGGAACTTCAATGGCTAGAAGCAAAACTCGGGAGCTATGAAAACATTCATAAGATCAAAAGTCTATTCGACTTACACCTGAAGGAATGCACTCCGAGAACTTTTCCTGATAATATAAAAGAGTTGCAAAAACTTGAAGAACTTGCTTTTATTTCTTGTAAAAGACTTACTGAACTTCCGCATTCCACATGGAAATTAAAAAACCTGCAAAACCTTCTGCTGATCGGCTGTGAAAGTTTAAAAGGACTTCCCGAATCATTGGTCGGTTTAAAACGATTGCAAGAAATTCGAATAACAAAGGGGTATAATTTCAACTATTTTCCTTCCCGTATGACATTGTCTCACCTTTCATTAGAAGGTGTAAGGTGGAAAAGAATTCCTGAATCAATTTTACGCAGCAGCGTTTCAAAATTAGAAATCACCAACCATCAGATTGAATCCCTTTCTGGGTTAGAAAGAATGAGAAATCTCGAATATTGTAATCTTAGCCATGGAAAAGTTTTCAACATAGATGAAAAAATTAAACGTTTAAAAACGCTTAAATATCTGGATCTATCTCACAATAACCTTGTCTTCTTGCCTCAGGAATTATTCAGTCTTCCTCAACTGCGTGAACTAGATGTTAGTTACAATAGAATTCAAAGTGAAGACCTGCGTGGAAAAATGATTTCTCTAAACTATGATGATATAATGAATATAAAGTATAAAGGTGGTAAAAACTTTGAGCATATCGCTGAATATTAAGTTTTAGCACAAAAATGACTTTCCTTCTATACCAAAAGAGGTGATAAAGCCGTCCATATTTCAATTGAATAGGTCGATTTTATCACCTCAATCTATTTTACACGAACTTAAAAGTCAAAAGTGACAGGTAATCTCATTCTCTGCTTTATAGGCTTACCTTTTAATTGTGCCGCTTCCCAATCAGGCAACAATGCCATTACTCTAAGTACTTCTTCATTGATGGATTCTGACACTCCTTTTACGATCTTTAAATTTGAAACTTTGCCGGTCTGCAAAACAACAAACTGTACATGAACCTTACCTCTTTCTCCATTCGCTTTTGCTTCTTGAGGATATCGAATTGCTTTACCCAAATGCTTGTATAGCTGTTCATTGCCTCCAGGATAAGTAGCCGATACATTTGACTTAGTATAAGAGAACTGATTTTGATGCTTGTCCCAACTCACACCCTTCTTCAGTTTTCCATTTTTATAGGTTTCTTCAAAGTATTTTTTCCCGGAAGAAATGTATTTGCCTTCCCAAAACTGATCTCTCTGCTTGTTTTTCACCTTACCTTCTACGGTGATTAATGCTTTGCCGTAAGTCAGTCCCAAGTTATCTGATTTATTCGTTATATATTTTATATATCCATTACCTCCTTTTAAAGTTTGCTTTCCGAGTTCATCCCAGCCGTTCAATAGTAGTATTTCCTTATTTTTTATCTCATATTCCAAATTGGCTTGTCCATTCTCATGATATAACTTCCAAACACCTATCTGTAAACGCTGACGGTACTCTCCTTCTAACTTCTTATTTCCATTTTTAAAATAAGTCACAAAAGCACCTTCTTTGGGCGCTTTGAAATTTGGCTTGCTAGTGTTATAAATGACATACACTTCTCCACTCAAAAAGTGAATGGTATGCTGAAAACCGTCCTTTACCTTCTTTCCTTTTTTTGAAATTATAAAATAGTCTGCCTCCTGTTCTGGTTTAGCCTCTTTCAATTCACTGTCCAAAAAAATCTTAGTTTGAGCAAATGACAAAATGGTATAAAATGTCAAAAGCAATGTCAACCACCCTTGTTTCATAATTAATGATTTTAATAGTTAGATAAGTATTCTATCAATTAAGGTAGGTTTACAAGCATACTTCACCAAATTTTATGACATACAAATTTCATTACTCCCTTTAGATTTATGGTATTTGTACCGCTTGAGTAAGTAATGAAGAGTCAATATTTTTTGATATTAAAAAAAGGATCAAGTTTTGGCTTGATCCCTTTCAAATAAAAATTGGATGATATTATATTTTCCCTAGTTCACATTACTACAATTTACTAATGTGAATGCCTTGCGAGCACCAACATGCATAGGCTCATATGAGTTTCCATTATAAGACCTATAAAAGATAATTTTCTTGACACCACACACACCCTTTGCATCTATTAAATAGATAAACGTTACTAGATATTTACCTACAACAATACCCGTTAATTCATTTCTTTCAATAACCCAACGGTCACTCCCAATCTTAAGGTCGACAACTTTATAATTATACCCTTCTTTATCAAACAGAGCACGCATTTTAGCCTCTAATGCTGCATCTTTTATCCCTTCATAGTAATCATTCCAGTTATTTCCAACATTTTTAGTTTTCAATACACCTCCAATGTATGTGGCAATATCTTTATTAAACAACTTAGTACCTTTACATCTATTGTAAAATTTCTCATATTGTTGCCAAGTAAATTTATGATACTTTTCTACTGCTTTAAATAAATTCAAATCAGCATGTCTTACTGAAGAGAAGGCCAGCTTTTCTCCATCAGAATTTTCTATCTTCGCTCCTTTTTCTTTTAAATACAATAAAACAGCATAGTGCTCTTCATCGTTGGAACTATATCCTACATAATCAAATGCTGTCCCCTCTTCAAAATTTAAGGCTACTCCATTTTCTACTAACAATTTTATCACATCAAGTTTTAATGCTTCAGTTGCCTGTTTTACAGTAAAAGTATCAACCTTCGGATCTAAACCTCTCTCAAAAGTTTTGTTTATCTCTTCCATATAGTTCTTAGCATGCAATGCCTTTTTGAAGAGTTCTTCTTTATTCTCCTGAAAATAATATTTGGATCTAATGTCGCTCCACTTTTCAGCTTGTTCTTTATATAAAGTACAATCTACACCACAGTCTGCTTCTTCCAACTTCTTAATTTTATCAAACATCCACGTCCCTGAAGAAACTTTATCCACTAACCCTTTATCAAAGTACTCCTGATTTTCTTTATTTTCCTCGATAATTCCATTAACCCATTTTTCGCACTGTAATTCATGTAAATACACTTGAATAATACTATCAAGCTCAACATATCTTTTTTCATACTTGTCAAGATCATCACACTCATTCTTCCTGCAATTTTTTAAGTGATAGTTATAATTATACAACTTACTTTTATAACCTTCCCATTCGCGGTTTGCCATAAGTTCCATGATTTTCGCCTCAGTATTTTCCATACCATTAATCGCTCTATCACATAAAACATTATCACTTTTTGAACTTGAGGAAGAGGAAGAAGATTTTGATGCTGTTGAAGACGATGAGCTTGTGCTTTTCTTCGTTCCAGAACTTTTACTACCGCCAGTATTCAAGGTAGAATCAACAGTTTTCTTTACTTGATTGACTTCATTCTTTGCTTTCTTTACCTCATTCTGTGCCTGTTTCACTTCCTTGGGGAGTTTAGGAAGTTTAAATTGTGCGTGAGATACGTTTGAAAAAGTAAAAATTAAGCATGATAAAAAGAATGAAAAAATAATAGTTTTCATTGTTATAATTAGTTTACGTTAAAATGCCATTAGAAATGGGCCGCACTTTTGATAAATTAGTTTTATAGGACCAAAAAGTTTGCTTTACTTTTAATACAAAACACCAACTGTTTTTTTATTTAATTTCTAGTCTGCTAAATAATTAGTTCAAGTTTGGAACCACTAATAATGTTGAAATTATATTTAAATAACCGTACTCATTATTGATAAATAATGATGGTTTTTGTTTCCGGTCTCAAAATTAATTTGACTGTATTACGAAACAAACAAAATCGATACAATACATTGTTAATCTAAGAATAAGCCTATATTTTATTCAAATTAGGCTATTAAATTCTTCTCTAATTACGAATAACAATCAGATTAAAGCGAACTGTTCACTATTGACGTTTGTTTTATAGGTATAAGTACTTTGAATAAAGAAATGGAACAATAATTACGTGCACCATGACTTCAGTCATGGGCAGGTGATACTGACTCCACCAACACTAAAGTACTGCTTACGTTATCAATCTTCAAGACTTTAGTCTTGATTAGATTATTGTATCACCTGCCCATAGTTTTAACTATGGTGCACGGAACACTCGTTTACTTTTGTCCTAGAACTTATACAATACAAAAGCTGTTTTAACGTTCTCAATACACACCCTAAAAAAGTGTAAAAAACCATGTAAGTTTTTTTTTGTATATTTGAAACTCAAATATCGAAGGCTTCGGTCTTCACAATTGAAATATGGCAAAAATTAAATATTATTACGATACGGAAACCTGTCGTTATGAGCGCATTAGAACATCTCCCTTTGATATGTTTATCAATATCATGGGGTTGTTGTTTGCTTGCTCTTTATTCGGCTTTTTCTTTTCGGCTATATATATAAAATATTTCCCTTCGGCAAAGGAAGCTCGTTTGCAGAAGGAAAATGCAGATTTACTCTATTCACACAAACTGCTTCAGAAAGAAGTAGATGACGTAAAAAATGTTTTAGTTTCTCTTCAAGACCGAGACGATAAAATCTATCGTGTAATTTTTGAAGCTGAGCCTATTCCAAATGAAATCCGTCATGCAGGTACTGGTGGTAGCCAAAAATATCAAGACCTTTTAGATAAGAAGTTATCTAGAGAGGATATGATTTTGGGGACACTTTCAAAAATTGATAACCTGAAACGACAAATGTATATTCAGACAAAGTCTTACGATGAAATTGTTGACTTGGCACTGAATAAATCAGAAATGCTGGCGGCAATTCCTGCTATTCAGCCTGTAGACAACAAAGATTTAAAGAGATTGGCTTCAGGTTTTGGTATGAGAATCCACCCCATTCTGAAAGTGAAGAAAATGCATGCTGGTATTGACTTCTCCGCTCCAAAAGGCACAGCAATTTATGCTACTGGAGATGGTAAAGTGATCAAAGCAAGAAAATCAAACCGTGGTTATGGATGGGAAATTGAAGTGGACCATGGTTTTGGATATATTACTAAATATGCTCACATGTCTAAGTTCTATGTGAAGAAAGGACAGAAAGTGAACAGAGGTCAAAAAATCGGTGAAGTAGGTAGTACAGGTTCTTCAACTGCTCCTCACTTACACTATGAAGTGATCCATAAGAAAAGAAAGGTCAACCCTATCCGCTACTTCTCTAAAGATGTTACAGCAGATCAATATGCTACATTATTAGAAAAAGCATCGGTTGAAAACCAATCATTAGGATACTAGATTACACACATCATAATAGTGATCCCCATATACTTTTTATTCTGTATATGGGGATTTTTTTATGTCAAATCGGAAGAATTCATACATTTTAGCCCTAAAAACGAAAAAAAATTTTAAAAATATTAATTAACTAAATTTCCGTTTATATATTGCAGCACACATAACTTCCATTCCTCATTGTAGAGGAAACCTATTTTTTATAACACATACGTAACTCATATAACACATTTTAGACATGATTATAGGCGTTCCAAAGGAAATTAAGAACAATGAAAACCGTGTTGCTTTAACTCCAGGTGGAGCTAAAGAGCTTATCAAAAGAGGACACACCGTTTATGTTCAATCTACAGCAGGTATTGGCAGTGGATTTTCTGATGAAGAATATGCAGCTGCAGGTGCTCAATTGCTTCCTACTATCGAGGAAACTTATGCAATTGCTGAAATGATTATGAAAGTAAAAGAGCCAATTGAAGCAGAATACTCTCTAATCAAAAAAGATCAACTATTATTCACGTATTTCCACTTTGCTTCTTATGAGCCGTTGACACGTGCTATGATTGAGCAAAAGCCTGTTTGTTTGGCTTACGAAACAGTGGAAAGAGCGGACAGAAGCTTACCTTTATTGATTCCAATGTCAGAGGTTGCTGGTAGAATGGCAACTCAGGAAGGTGCTAAATACCTTGAAAAACCAATGGGTGGCAGAGGTATTTTACTTGGTGGCGTTCCAGGTGTGAAACCAGCTAAAGTTATTGTAATCGGTGGTGGTATCGTGGGTACTCAAGCTACTAAGATTGCTGCAGGTATGGGTGCTGATGTTACTATTATGGACATTGACCTTTACCGTTTACGTCAGTTGGACGACATCATGCCAGCAAACGTGAAAACTATGGTTTCTTCTGAGCACAATATCCGTGAAGAAATCAAAGATGCTGATATGGTAGTAGGTGCGGTATTGATTCCAGGTGCAAAAGCTCCTCACTTGATCACAAAAGACATGTTAAGCTCAATGAGAGACGGTGCAGTACTTGTTGACGTTGCAGTTGATCAAGGTGGATGTTTTGAAACTACAAAACCAACAACTCACGCTGAGCCAGTATTTGAAGTAGATGGCGTAATGCATTATTGCGTAGCGAACATGCCAGGTGCAGTTCCTTATACTTCTACACTTGCATTGACAAATGCTACACTTCCTTATGCTATTCAATTGGCTGATAAAGGATGGGAAGCGGCTTGCCGTGATAACGAAGAGTTAAAGAAAGGTTTGAACATCATTGGTGGCGATGTAGTGTACAAAGCTGTTGCTGATGCATTCGGTCTTGAATATAAAAACGTTGAGGACTTTCTTTTAGCGAAAGCTTAAGACAGTACAGTACCAACAAACAAAAAGGTCATGATTTTATTTCAAATCATGACCTTTTTTATTTTGTTTCTTCCATTTCTGCCAGGAAGAAGAACTATAGAATTGTCCGTAAGTTTCTTT
The DNA here is from genome assembly GCF_012844305.1 of Flammeovirga aprica JL-4. Classification (GTDB taxonomy): domain Bacteria; phylum Bacteroidota; class Bacteroidia; order Cytophagales; family Flammeovirgaceae; genus Flammeovirga; species Flammeovirga aprica. Next base: position 135,782 of record NZ_JABANE010000006.1, on the reverse strand, counting down.
AGGCAATATTTCTTCAATAGGCACTCCTACTACATCTGATACTTTGATGGTCTCGTCTAGCATACCTTTATAGTTCTCTTCTGAATAATAAGCATCTACTAATAAAAGACGTGCATCTGTAACAAAGTTTTCTGACTTAATGACTTTTTTCAACACCTTCTTGGCTTTGGCTGATTTGTTCCAGGCAAGCAGAATTTCCGCTTCGCGCAATGACAAATAATCATCTCCTCCAACTAATTGAGACAGTTCATCTAACATCACTTTAGCCATCTCATAATTATCCAGTGAGCCATAAATATCCATCAATACCAAGCGTATACTTTTATCATCAGGATATTGTTGTAAATAAGCATTTTTAAGGGTTTCCATTTCTGAAATATTCCCCTGAAATGCATGAGCTTGTATTAATGCTAGTTGTGTATTTTTCTGTTTTTGGAAAAAAGGTGAAAGGGAATCATAAGCTGAGATTGTACTTCCATACAGACCATCTTGATTGTAACCAAAAAGGTCAATTACTTTTAATAATGAATTTCGATAGGATGCATTCTGTACCAAGTCGGGATCATCCTTGGCTAATATTGCCGCTATAATATCCGAGAAATAACCTCCTCCAGAATAAAAATAAATATCTACAATATTCCACTGGTTCTGATGATTTTTGACTAACAACATTTCGTTGTAATCCAGCCAGCCATCTCCTTTCAAATCTCTGTAAAGCAAGTTCACATTACCTTCTGTGTCTTCTAATACCTTCACAAAAGATAACTCACCATCTGTACCAATTTGTTCTACGAGCAATTCTCCCAACCTTAAATCCTGTTTGAATAACTCAGAATAATCTTTCCAATCAGTAGACCTTCTATGCAAACTTTTGAATACTCTTTGAGTGAAAACCTCATAATTGATCCATTGATCCACAATACTTCCATCTCTATGATAGATCGCACTGTCGATTGTAATGGCCAATTCCAACTCTGATTTAAGAGACTGCCCATTGGCATAAACTCCTAACAAAGTAATAGAAAAAAATAAGAGGTATTTTCTAAAAATATTGTGCATTCAACTTTTGATACTAATGTTATGTATAAAGTAAAGGTAAAAAGTAAGGTGAGAATATACTATATAAGTATAAAAAAAAGAGGTCTTCATTCACTTTTGTGAAGAAAACCTCTTTATATTTTAAATACTAACTAACGTTGAAGCAATTATTCAACTGCTATGTTAATTATTTTACTTCTTCGAAGTCAACGTCAGTAACGTCATCAGCGTCGTTACCACCTTGTTGCGCACCACCTTGAGCAGCGTTAGGATCAGCACCAGCCGCACCTGCAGCGTCACCACCTGTAGCTTGGTACATCTCTTGAGAAGCCGCTTGCCATGCTGCATTCAATGCATCTAAAGCAGGTTGGATCTTGTCAAGGTCTTGAGCAGCGTGAGCTTCTTTCAAGTCTTTCAATGCTGCCTCGATAGCAGTTTTGTTACCTTCAGAAAGCTTGTCGCCATACTCTTTTAATTGCTTCTCAGATTGGAATACCATTGAGTCCGCTTCGTTTAATTTCTCAGCACGCTCTTTAGTAGCCTTATCTGCATCAGCGTTAGCAGCTGCTTCGTCTTTCATCTTTTGGATTTCCTCCTCAGTTAAACCTGAAGAAGCCTCAATTTTGATTGACTGCTCTTTACCAGTTGCTTTATCTTTCGCTGAAACGTTCACGATACCGTTCGCATCAATATCAAATGTTACTTCGATTTGAGGTACACCTCTTGGTGCTGGAGGAATATCGTTCAAGTGGAAACGACCTAAAGTCTTGTTACCGCTAGCTACTGGACGCTCACCTTGTAAAACGTGAATTTCTACTGAAGGTTGGTTGTCTGCAGCTGTAGAGAATACTTGAGACTTTTTAGTAGGGATTGTTGTGTTAGACTCGATTAATTTAGTCATCACACCACCCATAGTTTCGATACCTAAAGAAAGTGGAGTTACGTCTAATAAAAGAACGTCTTTAACTTCACCTGTTAATACACCACCTTGGATAGCTGCACCAATAGCAACAACCTCATCAGGGTTAACACCTTTAGAAGGTTTTTTACCGAAGAATTTCTCAACTTCCTCTTGTACTTTAGGGATACGAGTAGAACCACCTACTAAGATTACTTCGTCGATATCTGAAGTAGATAAGTCAGCATCTTGTAATGCTTTACGACAAGGCTCTAATGATCTTTGTACTAAAGAATCAGCTAAACGTTCGAAATCAGAACGAGATAATTCTTTCATTAAGTGTTGAGGTACACCGTCTACTGGAGTGATGTATGGCAAGTTGATGTCAGTTTTAGCACCTGCAGAAAGCTCGATTTTTGCTTTTTCAGCTGCTTCTTTCAAACGTTGTAATGCCATTGGGTCTTTACGAAGATCGATTGTTGGGTGATCTTTCATAAATTCTTCCGCTAACCAGTCGATGATTACTTTATCGAAGTCATCACCACCAAGGTGAGTATCACCGTTAGTTGATAATACTTCAAATACACCATCACCTAATTCTAAGATTGAAATATCGAAAGTACCACCACCAAGGTCAAATACTGCGATTTTCTTATCTTGATTTGCTTTATCTAAACCGTAAGCTAATGCTGCAGCAGTTGGCTCGTTTACGATACGAGAAACTTTTAAACCTGCAATTTCACCTGCTTCTTTAGTTGCTTGACGCTCTGCGTCGTTGAAGTAAGCTGGTACTGTAATTACTGCCTCAGCTACTTCAGTTCCTAAGTAATCCTCAGCAGTTTTCTTCATTTTTTGAAGTGTAATTGCTGAAATTTCTTGTGGAGTATATAATTTGTCACCAATTTTTACTCTTGGTGTATTGTTAGGACCTTCAACAACGTCATACGCCATTTGAGAGATCTCGTTACCTGCATCAGAATATTGCTTACCCATGAAACGCTTCACAGATGCAATAGTGTTTTTCGGGTTTGTAATTGCTTGACGTTTCGCTGGGTCACCTACCTTACGCTCGCCGTCTTGTAAAAATGCTACGATAGAAGGAGTCGTTCTTTTACCTTCTGCGTTTTCAATAACAACTGGCTCGTTACCTTCCATTACGGAAACACATGAGTTTGTTGTTCCTAAATCAATACCAATGATTTTTCCCATGATCTGTATTTAAATTTTATATCTTTATTTCTTAATTCAATTTTTAATGCCCTGTTTTTCAACAAAGACATTTTCTATTAGACAATGTATATGCCAATTGAATTTTGCGGACATTTTGACAGAATTCACGGAAATTGGTCTGACAAAAAATAATGAAAAGTAGATTTTTTATGACGAATACTGTCAAAATAAACAGTATTTCTGCTGAAAATCTCATTTCGACTGTGCCAAAGGTCTATAAAAAAGCACAATACCCTTTTGAATATTGTGCTGTTATTTCCCTGATTGAATTGAAATTAACTCATAAACTGCTGTTTAATCATACCTATAAATTCATCATCAGACATTTTCTTTCTGTTGTCCAATAAGAAATGAGCATCTTCTCCTGCTCTATAACGCAACTGATCACTGCCATCAGTAGTTGCTGTATAAATCACATCTGCTACTACCGAAGCTGGCGAGGCTTGTTTTACAGCTTCCCCCCAACCGTCCATCAATGATTTAATTGTAGGCTGATATTCTTCTAATCCTTCTGCTGTTTGAAAATCAAATGATCTTCCTCCAAAATCAGTGGCTATGGCACCTGGCTCTACAATTTTAACTTTGATGCCAATTTCACCCAGTTCAAAACTCAACGCTTCAGAAATTCCTTCTACCGCGAACTTGGTTCCATGATACAAGCTGCCTAACGGGAAGGTCATTTTTCCTCCAATAGAAGATATATTAATAATAATACCTTCTTTATTTCCTCTGAAATGAGGTAAAACAGCTCTTGTTACATCCAACAAACCAATCACATTGGTATTGAATTGCCTTACGATATTTTCCCTTGGAAATGCTTCTAACGGACCGTATGCTCCATAGCCTGCATTGTTTAATAGAACATCAATTTTACCAAAATGATTAATCCCTTCTTGTATTGCATTCTCAATAGATGATAGGTCCAATACATCTAGTTTTTCTACTTTGACACCTTCTAATTGCGTTAGTTCCTCTTCTTTCTCAGGAGTTCTCATGGTAGCAATAACGTTCCATCCTTTACTATGGAATAGTTTGGCCGTTTCTTTACCAATACCGCTACTTGCTCCTGTGATGAATACTGTCTTTTTCATTTGAATTCTTTTTGGGGTTGCAAGTACTAAGTCAAAAATAAATAACACTAATTCATATTATTTTTTCTGATTACTGCCTTCAAAAAAACTTTAAATAGAACCACTATTCACACGTTTTTTAGCGTTGTACTCAAAAAAAATAATGAAGAATTAATTATCATTTATTTTCGGATTAGCACTTAAATGTGTTTAATAATTAATTTGACTTCAGTAGATTTATCCTCTTTTACAAACCTATTTCCAGATCGTTTGTTTAATGACTTCCACTTCATTATCAAACCATTAAACGTTGATCACATTACAAATATGACAATAACTTCTTCTACACTTTAACACATATCACGGCAATAAAAACACGAATCGCTGAAAAGCATTTTATATGGAAAAAAGAAAAAGGTTACCTCCTCTATTGAGAAAATAACCTTCTAAACATAGATAAGTACTAGGACATAAGAAAAGGGATAATTTTAGCTTGTTATTTTTTATTCTAATCAAGGCAGATTTGCAGAGCATAGCCTTAGTTACGTGATAAAAATCTAACGAAGAGTAGGATAAAAAAGATAAGATAAAATGTCCGTTTACTTTTGTCCTAGTACTTATATATGAATTATTCAATTTGCGATGGTTGATCGATATTGCTGGGGTGTCTTTCCTGTTTTCTGTTTGAATAATCTTCCGAAATAATGCGGGTAATTAAAACCTAATGTATAAGCTATACCGCTGATAGAATCAGAAGAGTTCAAAAGCATATTTTTTGCCTTGTCGATGATAAAATCATTGATATGATCTTTAGCAGAGCGTCCTGTTTCTTTAGCTAATAAATCACTTAAGTAACTTGCTGATATATTGCATTGGTCTGCCAAATATTGAATTGTAGGCTGGCCTGACTCCACTAATTCATTGTTTTTATAATAATCTTTCAACAATACTTCCACTTTAGACACAATATCAGTGTTCTGTGCAGATCGGGTGTTGAATTGTCTTTGGTAAAATCTTAAACTATAGTTTAATAGCAATTCTATATTAGAAACTAAAACCTGCTGTGTATGATTATCTATTCGCTCTTCAATTTCCTCCCTGATGAGATTCACAATCTGAGTCAGCGTATCTTGTTCTTGTTGAGACAAGTGAAGTGCTTCATGAACTTCATAATTGAAAAAGCTGTAATCATCTATTTTCTGACCTAATGAGGTATTTCTAATTAAATCAGAATGAAAATACATCATCCACCCTTTCACTTCTCCTAATTGCTGTGCTTTTCTCACTGAAAGGACTTGCTCTGGTGCAGTAAAAATTAATACTCCTTCGTTAAAATCATAATGATTACGACCATAATCTAAACCGCAACTTTTATCCTTCAATGCAATACAATACATGTCTGCAGAATATTTCATTCCTATATATTCCTCACCATAAGCAATATCCTCCGTATTCATAATACAGATTAATGGGTGTTTGGAATTTTTAAGCCCAAAATGCTCGGCTAACTGATCCAGTGATTTTGCGTGAAATATATTCTGACTCATAACATTATTCTTTTTATCAAAAGTATTGATTATTAGCCTATAAGTATAACACAAATCGCTGATTCTATCACACGGATGTCTTCAATGCAATAAAAAAGGCCTGTACTTTCAAAAAATACAGACCTTTCAATCAAGAATAAAAGGAACTAGATTTTATTTCTCCATCCTTGAGTTTCAACCTCAGAAGCAGATGTCAAGACTTTATCTTTCATCTCTTTCATGAAGTTTTCAATATTTTGAGATACCTTCTCATCTGTTGCCCCAACAATTTTAGCAGCTAAAATACCTGCATTTTTAGCACCATCTAAAGCAACTGTAGCTACTGGAACACCTGAAGGCATCTGTAAGATAGAAAGGATAGAATCCCATCCATCGATTGAGTTTCTTGACTTTACTGGAACACCAATTACTGGCAATGAAGTCATAGACGCCACCATACCTGGTAAGTGAGCTGCTCCGCCTGCTCCAGCTACAATCGCTGCTAAACCTCTTTCTTTTGCAGAAGTTGCATACTCAAACATTCTTTCCGGTGTTCTATGGGCTGAGACAATTGTCAATTCGTATTCAACGCCTAACTCTTCTAAAACTTGAGCTGCTTCTGACATTACTTTAAGGTCAGATTGACTCCCCATAATGATCCCTACTTTCATGGTAATGGTGTTTGTAAATAACTTGATTTTTAAAATTGTGGCAAAAATAAGGGCTTTGCAGTTGTCCTACAAAGCCCTTTCAATATTTTATTTATTTTTTAATTAAACCTCGGGTCATTTGGATAGTTGGCTTTCAACCATTTCCAATACAATTGAGCCTTCTGCTTCTGACCTGTCTGCTCATACAAAGCAGCCAAGGCATAACGCAATGATGGATCTTGTTTTGTGAAACTAAGACCTTTCAAATACGTTTTTTCAGCTTCTTGTACTTTACCTAATTGCTGTAATACTAAGCCCCAATTATAGAATGCTCTTGAGTTTTGAGGATTCAATTCTGCTGCTTTTCCTAAAGATTCTGCTGCTTTCGGCCAGTCTTTCATCTCCGCGTAAAGCAATCCTTTCGAATAATAAGCTTCTGCAGAATTAGGGTCTGTCAGGATCGCGTTATCAAGTGCTTGTTCCGCTTCTTTTGCTCTACCTTGAATAGAATAAACTCTTGCCAAACTAAATCTAGCCTCATTCATTAAAGTATCAAACTCCAATGACTTCTTATAAGAAGCAATGGCTTTTGTATAATCTTTTCTTCTTTCATGATATTGTCCTTCACCAAATGGTCCTTCTCTGAAGTCTTTTGCCTGAAGGAAGTAGGTCTTCATTTCAGCAGTAGCTACGTCAAAGGCTTCTTTCCACTTTCCTTTAAAACGACTTTCTGGAGCATCACCTAAAGCAATTGCCGCTGCAATTCTCACTGATCTTACAGGGTCTTTCAAATAAGGACTCAAGTAAGAGACTCTTTGATCTAAATTCAATTGAGACAGGTTCTGAACTGAAGTAAATCGAACTAAAGGTTCAGGATCTTTCAATCCATTAATGATTGCTTCTAATGACTCATTACCTGGAGTTCTAGCCAAATAATAAACAGCAGTAGCTCTCGCAATAAATGGTGCTTTTTGATCTTCTACCATTTGCTTCAACTCAGAAACATATTCTTCTGAGTAACTTCTACCCAATGCTAATGTATCCCTCCAATCATGATGTGGTTCTCCCCACATTTTTTCGAAGTTCGCCACAGCCCACTTCGTTGACTTGTCCGTATGACATTGGTTACAAGCATTTGGTGTTCCTTCATATTTTAAACTCAAATCAGGTCTTGGGATTCTGAAACTATGATCTCTACGGTAGTCATTACCCATATATACCTCTCCGACCATGTGACAATCCACACATCTCACGTCTTTACCCGTATCATGCAATGTATGTGACTTCACTTCATATTCTTGAGGTTCGTGACATTGAGCACAAACTTTATTCAAGTCTTTAAATTTCAATTCCGCTTTATGTGCATCATGACAGTCTGTACATTTTACGCCTTCATGATACATTTTACTTTGGATAAATGAACCATAAACGTAAACCTCATTCAAAATCTGTCCATCATGATAATACATGTTCTCTCTAAGAATTTCTGGAGCAAACTGATCATAAAACGTTTGACCATATTTGAAATTCTGTACTAATTGTGATCTTCTTGAATGACAAGGAGCACATGACTCAATTAATGTTTTTTGGTCATCTGAAGTTCTGAACTGCTGAATGTATAATCCTTCAACAAAATCTTTTTTCTCTTCAAACTCTTCAGAATTGGCAAATTCTACGTGTTCTTTACCCGGACCGTGACAAGATTCACAACCCACATTGATCTCTGACCACCTCGTGTCAAACTCATCTTTCTCAAAGTCATAATTTTTTCTGACGTTCGTCGAATGACAATCTGCACACATTGTGTTCCAGTTCCCTCCACCATGAGACCAGTGTAACCACTCATAATGCTGTATATCGTCCATATCATCATGCTGGTTAAACCATACATTTTTTTCGGAATCCCAAGTTTCTCTAATCACTTGAATTTTTCCTTTTTCCATTTCCACCATGTAGTTTTGTAGTGGACGAATACCAAATGTATATTTTACTTCATAGTCATGATTAGCACCATCAGGACCTTGTGTATTGACATAAAACTTATCTCCTTTTTTGAAAAATTTACTTACGACGTTATTCTCTTTAAAAGTGACATTATTAAAGTCACCCAAAACCGTTTCGTCAGTCGCTATTTTCATGGAGTTATCATGATCAGAACCTTTCCATTTATGGTATTCCTCTTCATGACATGAACGACAAGTTTCCGTTCCTACAAAAATTGAATCAGGATATTGTAAATTTAAGTCAGCATGAGGATTAGACACCTCAGCAGTAGTCACTACTTTTGTTTCTTTCTTGTCAGCTTGGTTGCAACTAATATAAATTGCTCCTGAAAACACTAACGCCGACAGACTGATTAGTAAGTTGTTTTTTAATTTCATTAATCTTGATAGAACTAAGTAATTATCATCCCTATTTTACTTTACGCATTAACTGCTAATTTGTTTAAGCTTTAACTTATTATTTTTTAAAGAGATAATCAAAAAATGTTTAGTAAGATTATCTAAAGTAAAAGTTAATGTATTTTTATTCGAATCACACTTCCAATTTCCCTTTATAACAACAGGTTGGTCATTGCTCAATGCTTCTCCCCAAGTCATCGTTTCATCTTTGAACAATTCAAAGTGAATTCTACCACCTCGAACCGCCTTCAATTCTTGATGATGTACAAAAACGAGCGTATCTTGACTATCTTCTTCTGATAAATGATACCAATGATTCAGAAGTTCATCATCAAATTTTTCTTTGGATTGTACACTCTGACAGGCAGAAGCTATTATCACTATAAAGATAGACAAAAAAGAGTACTCTATTAATCTAAAATTCATCATATTTTCATTTATTTGTAATAAAGTTGGCAATAATATTTTTTTATTAAAAATATTTCCCTACTTTTGCACAGCATTTAAGAAAAACAGTGCGGGGTGGAGCAGTTGGTAGCTCGTCGGGCTCATAACCCGAAGGTCATCAGTTCGAGTCTGGTCCCCGCTACCAAGTAAGGTTATCTCATTTTTGAGGTAACCTTTTTTCATTTACAGCCCCAATATCTAAATAAAATACTATCTTACAAGGACTAACTTCATATAAACTCATTAAAAATGAAATTACCTTCAATAGAGTACCTCTTCAACGCTTTTTTAAAGAGCATAAAGACCTTTCCTTTTACAATTTTATCTGCCATACTGCTTACATTCCTTTTATTTTTCACTATAGATTCTGACAATACTAAAAACATTTGGATGGTAAGAGGGCTTCATGGTACTCAAATAGGCATCCCAACATTTATAGCTATTACCTTCCTAAGCCAAAAATTAAAACTTTCAAATCTGAAGGCTTATGCGATAAGAATTGCCGGGTTGCTGTTACTCTGTTTTTATGTGATGAGCTTACCTGATGAATTATCTTATATTCATTTTTCAAGAGGTGCCCTCCTTACTGTATTTTCGTTGTTATTACCCTTTATTGGAATCAGTGTTAGGGAAAGTAACAATCTTAATTACTGGTTCAATGCAAAAAATATTATCAGCACTTTTATTGAGTGCTTATTTTATAGTGTGATTATCAATATTGGTATCTCTTTGGCCTTGCTTGCAATAGAGGTTTTATTTGATATCAACATCAAAGAAAACACCTACCTCAAACTCAGCGTCTTTAATTTCGCATTTCTCAATACCTTATTTTTCACTAGCAAAGTAGATTCTTTTGATGTATCTACAGAAGACAAAGAATACCCCCTTTTACTTAAAAACCTTGTACAATTTATTTTACTCCCACTGGTCTGCATTTATTTAGTCATACTTTATACTTATGGCTTTAAAATAATTTTAGCACAAAACTGGCCTAAGGGTTGGGTTTCTTACTTATCTATTGGTTTCTCCTTTTTGGGTATCAGTGCCCTTTTAATTATATATCCTATTCGGAATGATAAAGGATTGAAATGGATTTCCTTGTTTAGTAAAGGCTTTTATTATGCATTATTCCCTGTCATTTTACTTTTTTGCTCTGCTATTTACAGACGTATTTCTGAATACGGAATTACAGAATTCAGATATTATTTGATCATGATAGGCACCTGGCTCTTCTTCGTTGCCATCTACTTTTTGATCAAAGGACAAAATAATATAAAAGTGATTCCAATTGCACTCGCAGTACTTACTTTCACTTCTACTTTTGGGCCTTTATCCGCATTTAATATCAGTAAGAAAAGTCAATACAATAGACTATATGAATTGGGAGAAAAAAATGAATGGATCAATACCGAAGGACAATGGGTAAAAAGTGATTTCAAAGTAAATGAAGATTATGAGAACATACGCTCTATTGTAGTTTATCTTATAGAACATCATGGCTACAATACTTTACAACCTCTTTTAAAGGATATAAATCTTGATGAAATAGTGAAAGAGGAAGATTCAAGGTGGAAAAAGAAAGAAGCAATATTAGAGGAGATGAAGCTGAAGAAATACTATGCTCATTCAAAGGAGGAAAGTGTAGAAAGTTACACGCCTATTGATTTTGTTGAAAGGTATGATTTGCTGTATGATATCAAAGGCTATCAATATTCTACATCGATCAGCATGCGTATAGGGAGCCTATCAAATGATAGTGAGATCAAGACATACCACTTCAACAACTCTGATATTACAGTTTCATTTCAATTGACGAATAAAACAAAAGACATTGGTATTCTAACCATCAATCAGGATTCCTTTAATATTCCATATACTGCTTTTGAAAATGGGTACTTTAATCACAAAGGCTTGAAAAATGGTAGTTATAGAATTTATATTAAGCGATTTTCAGGATTTAAAACTGAAGAACTAGTCAAGACCGATAACATTTCCTTCGATCTGTATTTTAATACAAGCCGTTGAACAATTTAAAATTGGAAGTTTTGGATTTTAATTTTCAGTCTAATTGGTGTTTAGAATATCATCACACGGTTAGTGCTATGCTCTTCTATTCTGACTTGATTAAGCTAGAAAATAGTTATCCAACTTATCCCAATTTTAAATGTGCAACAACATAGGTGAAAAGTAAACAATTGAAAAATAAAAGCTCTATTGAGAAAATCCCAATAGAGCTATTACTAATATAAAAATCGCTCGGAATTAAGCGTTAGCTATTTCGTCTTTTAATTTACCCAATGAAGCTTTCGCGTCACCGAATAACATCTTCGTTTTATCACCGAAGAATAATGGGTTTTGCACACCTGCATAACCTGTACTCATACCACGCTTGAATACAACAACGTTTTTCGCCATTTCAACATCAAGGATTGGCATACCGTAGATTGGTGATGAAGTATCATCTTTAGCAGATGGGTTTACTACGTCATTGGCACCAATTACAAGTACAACGTCAGTAGAAGGGAAACTATCGTTAGCAGGCTCTAATTCTAATAATTTGTCATAAGACACATCAGATTCTGCTAATAATACGTTCATGTGACCAGGCATACGACCTGCTACTGGGTGAATTGCATATCTTACTTCAACACCTTCGTCCTCTAAAGCATTTTCGATCTCGTGGCAAATGTGTTGTGCTTGAGCTACCGCTAAACCATAACCTGGTACGATAGTCACTTTGTCAGCATATTTTAATTGGATAGCTAAATCTGAAACGTTTACTTCTTTCACGATCTCTTCACGATCTGATCCAGAACCACCGCCAGATGCTCCTAAGTTACCTACTAATACGTTGATCAACGATCTGTTCATCGCCTCACACATCATTACTGTAAGGATGATACCTGAAGCACCTACAAGGATACCACCGATGATCATAATGTTGTTACCGTAGATCAAACCTGCACCAGTTGCACCGATACCCGTTACTGAGTTTAGTAATGAGATTACTACAGGCATGTCACCACCACCAATTGGCGTTACAAAAGCGATACCGTAGAATAATGATAAACCAAGTAAAGCATATACTAATGCCATGTTCAACTCAGGTTGCGTCATGATCATTACTGATAATGCAATGATACCGATCAACGACGTGATGTTGATAAGTTGTGGAGCAGGTAAAGTAAAGTTATCTCTTAAAGAACCGTTTAATTTACCATAAGCTACTAACGAACCTGTTAATGATACAGCACCTACGAACATAGCGAAGATGTTTGTCAAAACAGCACCACTCATCATGTCAGTTCCTGCAGGAAGGTTTCCAAATTCAGCAATACCGATCAACATGGCACAAGCACCACCTAAACCGTTGAATAAAGATACCATCTCTGGCATTTTTGTCATGGCTACTTTCTTTGCAGAAGTTAAACCAATACCACCACCTACTAGCATTGCACCAATGATCCATAAGTAGTTGTTATCTCCTGTTTCAGGAGCAAATAATGATATAACGATGGCCATACCCATACCCAAAGCTGCTACTTGGTTACCCTTACGAGCAGATTCTGGATGCGAAAGACCTTTTAAACCAATAATAAATACGATGATACTTACTAAGTATAGTAAGTCGATTATATTCGAGTAATCCATTTGTTTACGAATCTAATTTCAGGTGAATAAGTAATTAATTTTTACGTTCTTTTTTCTTGAACATATCTAACATTCTGTTGGTTACAGCAAAACCACCTACAACGTTGATCATTGCGAGGGCAATACCGATAAAACCAAGCACTAATGTTAAGTAATCTGTAGCATCAGCTCTTCTGATTAGAATAATCGCACCGATTACTACGACACCTGAGATTGCGTTAGCTCCTGACATAAGAGGAGTATGTAAAACTGTTGGTACTTTTCCGATAATCTCCATTCCTAAAAATGAAGAAAGTACTAGTAACGATAACATGGCTAAAGTGTTATCGTCTAAGAAATTTATAATTTGTTCCATATTAGTATCGACTTGTTTGTTGTTAGTTTAGCTTACGCTTCTACGCTTTCCTCTACTTTCGCAGGAGGAACTAATTGCTTTTGCTTTTCTTCGTTTCCATAGATAACGTCTCCATTGTAAACGATACAGCTTTGAAGAATGATCTCATCGTTGAAGTCGAAATCAAAACCTTCTTTTGTTAAGAACAATTTCATGTAGTTCTGAATGTTCTTACTGTATAAAACAGAAGCTTGCTCACTAATATCCGCAGCTAAATTAGAATTACCGATGATTGTCACACCGTGCTCTCTTACAACTTCTTTATCTTTAGTCAAAGCACAGTTACCACCTGTTGATGATGCTAAGTCAACGATTACAGAACCTGCTTTCATTGTCTTCACAGCCTCTTCAGTCACAAGTGTTGGAGCTGGTCTACCTCTTAGTTGTGCAGTTGTAATTACTACGTCTGCTTTTTCAACTTTCTGAGCGATCAACTCTGCCTGTCTTTTCTTGTACTCTTCAGTTTGCTCCACAGCATAACCACCAGCGTTTGTGTCATCAGTAGCACCTTCTACTTCTACAAACTTAGCACCTAACGACATTACCTCTTCTTTTGCAGCGGCACGTGTATCAAATGCTTCCACTTGAGCACCTAAACGTTTTGCTGTTGCAATAGCTTGAAGCCCTGCTACACCTGCACCCATTACTAACACCTTAGATGGAGGTACTGTACCAGCCGCCGTAGATAACATTGGCATATAACGTGGCAAATAGTCAGTTGCTTTCAATACTGCTTTATAACCTGAGATTGAAGCCATAGACGATAGAATGTCCATTGACTGAGCAATTGTAGTTCTTGGAATCATGTCAAAGCTAAAAGCTGAGATCCCTTTTGTAGCATACACTTCACAGATTGAAGCGTCTTGGAAAGGTTGGAAAGAGGAGAATAAGAAAGTTCCCTCAGCCAATTTCGCAACATCTTCCTTGCTTAATGGATCTAAAGTAATTAATACATTAGATGAGCTTAATACCTCTTCTCTACTTTTTGACTTTGCTCCGATACCTTCGTATAGTTCGTCGCTAATAAAAGCACTTTCGCCAGCACCTTTTTCGTAAATAACTTCATGCCCCTCAGAAATGAATTTCTTCGCTAATTCTGGAGTAACGGACACACGTTGATCTTGTTCTTTTAAAATTCCAAATAGCATACCTATGCGATTTTAAATAGTAATATATTCCGTATTCAATAGGATAACCTTATCCTATCATTTGTTAGTTAGTTTGTTAATAAAACATTCAACTTTAAGCTGAACGTTTTAGCAAATATACAATAAAAATATCGTTTTTTTATAATAACAATAATCATCCTTTGGTTGTATTAAAAAAGTTTCAAAAATACACTTATTTTTATTCACTTTTATTTACCATGATAAAGTGCAAATTCAAGAAGGAAGCATTCAGTTATAAACTATACAGATATATAACACGAAGTTTAAAATAACACAAAACAATTGTTAATTAACTTCTATCTCTTTCAGATCGAAGATGGGTATAAAATTAAACGTGAATTAAACAGTTACAAATCAGTATTAGAAAAGTACAATTTTATGTTTTAATCGAAGCTAAAGTGCTGATAGAAAGAAAATTGAAAAAATATTTACTCATTTGTAAAAAAATAGCTAAATCATTCAAAAAAGGGCCTTTTTAAATACGAAATCCAAACTTTCTCACTCCAAAAAGAGTACAAAAAAAGCCCCTCATCTTGCGATGAAGGGCTCTATTAAACCGCTTGCAAATTTTTAGAATCCTGTAGTCAGGTGTCTTTCTCTAGAATCAATTAGTGCTTCATACTCTTCTTTAGAGCCCACACGAAGTGTTTCATAGTCACGAAGACCTGTACCCGCAGGAATCAAGTGGCCCACGATAACGTTTTCTTTCAATCCAACTAGTTCATCACGCTTACCTCTAATAGAAGCTTCACTTAATACTTTAGTTGTCTCTTGGAAAGAGGCTGCTGAAATAAACGATTTCGTATCCAATGACGCTTGAGTGATACCTTGAAGCGTAGGTCTTGAAATTGCTGGCTGTGCATCACGAACCTTCATTTCTTTCATGTCTCTACGTTTCAATGATGAGTTTTCATCACGCATCTCACGGAATGAGATTAACGCACCCGCCTTGAATCTCGCTGAGTCACCTGCATCCGTAACGATCTTCATGCTAAGCACTTTATCGTTTTCTTCACGGAATGTGAATTTCTCAACTACTTGACCAGGCAAGAATGTTGTATCACCATTATCTTCGATAACGACTTTTTGCATCATTTGACGTACAATTACCTCAATGTGCTTATCGTTAATTTTTACACCTTGTAGACGGTATACATCTTGAATTTCATTTACCAAGTACTCTTGTACAGCAGTTGGTCCTTTAATTTTCAAGATATCTGCAGGAGTGATTGCACCATCTGAAAGTGGCATACCCGCTCTCACATAGTCATTCTCCTGAACTAGGATGTGCTTCGATAAGTTCACCATGTAACGACGTTTTACACCGTCACGAGACTCAACGAATAACTCACGGTTAGCACGTTTTACTGCACCATAAGTCACAATACCATCAATTTCAGATACTACAGCTGGAGATGATGGGTTACGTGCTTCGAATAATTCCGTTACACGAGGAAGACCACCGGTAATATCTCGTGATTTACCAGCAGAACGAGGGATCTTCACTAGAATATCACCTGCCTTCACTTTTTGACCATCTTCAACAGTTAAACGAGCATCTGTTGGTAAGTTGGATGCCACTGTCTCACCGTTATCACCCGCAATATGGATGATTGGGTTTTTAGTTTTATCCTTAGTATCGATAATTACTTTCTCTTCGTAGCCCGTCATTTCATCCGTTTCTACGCGGTAAGTAATATCTCTTTCGATTGATTCGAATTCAGTTACACCGTTGTATTGAGCAAGGATTACGGCGTTGAATGGATCCCATGAACAAATCACGTCACCTTCTTCAACCATATCACCTTCTTTTACACTTAGGTATGAACCGTATTGAATATGAGCATTGAATAATACTTTACCTTCATCGTCTAAGATATTTAGTTCGGCTGTACGAGCCATTACTACATCTTTAGCGTCGCCTTGAGGGTCAGTACTCTTCACTGACTTCATTTCAATGAATTCTACTTTACCACCTTTCTTCGCTTTCAATGAAGCATCAGTTGCAATGTGGGATGCCACACCACCGACGTGGAATGTACGTAGTGTAAGCTGAGTACCTGGCTCACCAATTGATTGTGCAGCAATTACACCTACTGATTCACCTTTTCCTGCTACGCCACCTGTTGCCAAGTTTTTACCGTAACATTTCTCACAAACACCCTTACGAGTTTCACAAGTTAATACTGATCTTACTTCAACTTCCTCGATACCTGCTTCTTCAATTTCCTGAGCAATTTCTGGAGTAATAGATCCAGTTGCAGGAACAATGATTTCGCCAGTTTCAGGATGTTCTACATCGTTCAATGAAGTACGTCCTTCGATTCTGTCTGATAAAGCTTCTTTGATCTCATCGTTCTCTTTCAATGGAGTTACTGTAAGACCTCGTAAAGTACCACAGTCTACTTCAGTAACAACCACGTCTTGAGCAACGTCTACCAAACGACGAGTTAGGTAACCCGCATCGGCAGTTTTCAAGGCTGTATCGGCTAGACCTTTACGAGCACCGTGAGTTGAGATAAAGTATTCCAATACGTCCAAACCTTCTTTAAAGTTTGAAAGAATTGGGTTTTCAATAATGTTCGCACCTGAAGCACCACCTAAGTTTTTCTGAGGCTTGGCCATTAGACCCCTCATACCACCTAACTGACGAATCTGCTCTCTCGAACCACGGGCTCCTGAGTGCATCATCATATAGATAGAGTTGAAACCTTGGTTATCCTCTTCCATTTGCGTCATTACAGTAGACGTCAACATGTTGTTTGTCTTCGTCCAAACGTCAATCACTTGGTTATAACGTTCGTTATCAGTGATAAGACCCATCATGAAGTTGTTACGGATGATATCTACTTCACCTTTCGCATCTTCAATTAATTCTGCTTTTTCTTTAGGGATAATAATTTCATCCAAACCGAATGAAAGACCACCTTTATAGGCCATCTGGAAACCTTCGTGTTTGATATCATCCAAGAACTGAGCAGCACGAGCCATACCTACGATGTCTACCACTTTCGCGATAATCACCTGTAATGCTTTCTTAGAAAGTAGTTCGTTTACGAAACCTACTTCTTCAGGAACGTGTTGGTTGAATAATACACGACCAGCTACTGTCTCGATGAATTTCTCCTCAAGCTCACCAGTCTCATCATTCAATTCTTTTCCTTTTACGAAGATCCATGCGTGACGAGAGATTGCTCCTTCGTTCAATGCAATGATCACTTCTTCTGACGAGTAGAATGTCATACCTTCACCTTTCACGATTTCCGTGTCAGTAGTACGACGTCCTTTTGTCATATAATATAGACCTAATACCATATCCTGAGAAGGTACGGCGATAGGTTTACCATTTGCAGGGTTTAGGATGTTATGCGATGCTAACATCAATAGAGATGCCTCTAATACAGCTTCATGTCCAAGAGGAACGTGAACGGCCATCTGGTCACCATCGAAATCGGCGTTGAAGGCTGTTGTTACTAATGGGTGTAATTGGATCGCTTTACCTTCGATTAATTTCGGTTGGAAAGCTTGAATACCCAATCTGTGAAGTGTAGGGGCACGGTTTAGTAGTACTGGATGACCTTTCAATACGTTTTCAAGGATATCCCAAACTACTGGATCTTTACGGTCAACGATTTTCTTCGCTGATTTTACCGTTTTCACGATACCACGCTCGATCAACTTACGAATAATGAACGGCTTGAATAATTCAGCTGCCATATTCTTAGGAAGACCACACTCGTGTAATTTAAGCTCTGGACCTACTACAATTACAGAACGACCTGAGTAGTCCACACGCTTACCTAATAAGTTTTGACGGAAACGACCTTGCTTACCTTTCAACATATCTGAAAGTGATTTCAATGGACGGTTACCATCAGAACGCACTGCATTAACTTTACGTGAGTTGTCAAATAATGAATCAACTGCTTCTTGAAGCATACGCTTCTCGTTACGTAAGATAACTTCTGGTGCTTTAATATCGATCAGACGCTTCAGACGGTTGTTACGGATGATTACTCTTCTGTACAAGTCGTTCAAGTCTGACGTTGCAAAACGGCCACCATCTAGAGGAACCAATGGACGTAATTCTGGTGGAATTACAGGAACCATACGGATTACCATCCATTCAGGGCGGTTTTCAATTCTAGTTTTCGCATCACGGAATGCTTCCACTACACGAAGACGTTTCAATGCTTCTGCTTTACGTTGCTGCGAAGTATCGTTGTTCGCTTGGTCACGTAATGCCGCTGCCATATCTTCCAGTTTAGTACGAGCTAAAAGCATTTCTAATGCCTCAGCACCCATCTTAGCGATGAATTTGTCTGGATGATCGTCTTCTAATTGTCGGTTTTCGCTTGGTAGCTTATCCATGATGTCAAGATATTCATCCTCTGTAAGGAAGTCCATCTTTGCGATGCCGTCGGCTTCTTTTACACCTGCTTGGATTACTACATAGCGCTCGTAGTAAATGATTTGATCAAGTTTCTTCGTTGGTAAACCTAATAGGTAACCAATCTTGTTCGGTAACGAACGGAAGTACCAGATGTGAGCAACAGGAACAACTAATTGGATGTGTCCCATTCTTTCACGACGCACCTTCTTTTCTGTTACCTCAACACCACAACGGTCACAGATAATACCTTTGTAACGGATACGTTTGTATTTACCACAGTGGCATTCCCAGTCCTTTACAGGTCCGAAGATACGCTCACAGAACAAACCTCCCATTTCCGGCTTATACGTACGGTAGTTGATGGTTTCTGGTTGAGTCACCTCACCGTGAGAGCTTTCCAAAATTGATTCTGGAGAGGCCAAACTCACTGTTACTGAAGTGAAA
This sequence comes from Flammeovirga aprica JL-4, assembly GCF_012844305.1. GTDB lineage: Bacteria > Bacteroidota > Bacteroidia > Cytophagales > Flammeovirgaceae > Flammeovirga > Flammeovirga aprica. The sequence continues at coordinate 116,470 of NZ_JABANE010000006.1, read as the reverse complement.
TCGTTATTGATCTTTTTGTTTTTTCTAAACGACATTTGCAATTTGCAGTTTTCTTGAATCTGCAAATATAGAAACTAATAAGCAAAAATTCCATTATACACAAAGAAAATACCTCTAATTTTTTGAATTATAAAAATTAAAATTATAACACACTGAAAATCAATTAATTTAGAGGTAGATGTAATTTCATAATTTTCTTTAACAGAACAAGTTAGGATTGGGTTTTACTTACTACTCTATAACAGTTCTATGAAAATAACTCTTTTATCGCCAACTATTCATCAATTATCTATTTAATTTTCAACTTTTTACACCCTCCTCTTTTCTAATCTACAATGGACTTTTGTTTATTTTCTCTAAAAAGTAACTACTAATTCTTCTTTCAAGCTTAAATTGATTCTTTCTTTTCCTTCAGCTATAAACACCGCTGTAAAATTCTGCTCACTGATTGCATAGCGTTTTTGGAAAGTTTTGAGAGAATCTGTGTTTGTGAAAAATTCAACAGAAGCCATTACACCAATGTCATGATTTGAAAAAAAGAAAAACTGAGTTCTTCCTTGAGAAGTTTTGATTTTAGAGACAATAGTAAAATCGTTGATCAAATCTTGACTGTTAGTTTCATAACTGTTTTCGATCCCTGTTTCTTTATTCGTGTAAATCAAATGTTTGTCCTTGATTTCAAAATAGGGGTTGTATTGGTTAAATAGATAGACAAAATCGCTTTGATTATAAAAACGACCTACATAAATAAGGTTACCATTTTTAATGTTAGTGAAGGAGGTATTGGTCGCATACTTTATTAAGAGTTCTTTATTCCATTTCTGAAAGTACCGTCCTAAATCATAAGTGGCATGTTCTGACATTCTTGTTGAATAATAAAGATCTGTCATCCTCGTCTTTTCTTTTAGATCAGGATTTCCCTCCATTAAGACTAGATAATCCTCCACATTATTGATATTAAAATCACGCGTCCATCCTTCGTTTCCGGAAATAGTCTTCCCCCTATATCCAAATGCATCTCCTATATATAAATGTGTAGGTTGTTTACTTTGTATAAATTCTTGCCACAAGGGAGAAACTGATTCAGGTGCATTCCAAAAGTAACTGAGTAATGCAATCAAAAGCATTCCTATATAAGGTATAAATTTAGAATCCCATCTGACTGAATTCAGTAGAGATACATCATTTGATTGCTGACTCGTATTTTTTTGAAACTTCACACCATATTGTCCCTTTTCAATCATCAACTCCCAATCGTCATTAGCACCCTCAGTAGAATAATAGTTTGTCAACTTTTTTCTCAAATTGTACACATTGACCCTCACCCTTGAATTCGATTTACCATCAGGATCCCCTCTAAAGAATTCCATTTCGATCACCCCTTCCTTCAAAGGAGTATCATTATATGTAGCTTCAGAAAGATACTTCAATAAAGCAATTGATGTCGGTGCATTTTTAAAAGTATCACTCTGTAGTATAGTGTCAACTATCTGTTGTTTCTGTGTTATAGTAAGTTCTAGTTTCCTCATCTAAAAAGTATAAAATGATTAAAAAATAGGGGGCGAAAGGTTTTGTAACGATCATTTTAACCGTTATAGAGACCGTTAAGATGATGTTGTAGATATAGATTTCCTTCCATTAGGCTGTTATTTGAAATCAAATCACAAAGTATTATGAAGATAAAACAACAGATTAATTTCAAGAGACAGATAGTTTCTTTTTTGAGTCTATTTATAATTTACTCCCTATTTTTCTTAGGATCTACAACTGCTCAGAATACTCAGCAAACAGAAAAAAGATATTTAACAGGAACGGATAAAGACAACACTGTGACTTGGGATTTCTATTGTTCCGCAGGTCAGAATAGTAAAAAGTGGACTTCCATTGAAACACCATCTTGCTGGGAACTTCAAGGATTTGGTCACTATAATTACGGTCATGATCCATTTGAGAAAAGAGTCAATGAATATGGGTTATACAAGCATAAGTTTTCCGTACCTAAGGATTGGAAAAATAAAACAGTCAAAATCGTTTTTGAGGGTGTAATGACCGATGCTGAAGTAAAGGTTAATGGTAAACTCGCAGGACCGATTCATCAAGGTGCTTTTTATGAATTTAAATACGATATCACTCATCTGCTTAAATATGGAAATGAAAACCTTATTGAGGTCAAAGTAAATAAAGCTTCAGCCAATGAATCCATCAATCATGCGGAACGTAAAGCAGATTTTTGGGTTTTTGGTGGAATTTATCGTCCCGTTTACCTTGAGGCCCTTCCGAAACAGCATATCGAAAGAGTAGCTATTGATGCAAAGGCAGATGGACAGATTATCACCGATGTATTTCTTTCAAAGAAAACAGGAGGTAATATAAAAGCTCGATTACTAGATATTCAAGGAGACCTAGTCCAAGACTTAAATCTTGAGGCTTCAAAGTCAGATCAAAAATTTAGAGTAAAAACTAAAGCCAATAACATTAATACTTGGAACCCCGAGTTTCCTCACCTTTATCAATTAGAACTTTCACTACTCAATAAAAAAGGTCAGTTACAACACCAAATCAAACAACGTATTGGTTTTAGGACTGTAGAACTATTAGAGGGAGATGGAATTTATGTCAATGGTGAACGTATTAAGTTTAAAGGGGTAAACCGACATTCTTTTTACCCTTCTTCAGGAAGAACAACAAGTAAAGCTTTGAGTATTGAACATGTGGAAATGATGAAAGACATGAATATGAATGCTGTTCGAATGTCGCATTATCCGCCTGATGTTCATTTTTTAGATGTCTGTGATTCCTTAGGGCTTTTTGTGATTGATGAGGTTTGTACTTGGCATTCCCCTGCCTTAGACACTGAGGTTGGGGAGAAAATCGTGAAAGAAACTGTGATTCGAGATGTAAATCACCCTTCGATTTTGCTTTGGGCTAATGGAAATGAATCGGGATGGAATACAGAATTAGATGATGATTATGCAATTTGGGATATTCAGCAACGTGAAGTTATTCACCCTTGGAACATTTTTAATAAGACCAACACACTTCATTATTTCCATTTCCATGGATTAGCAAATGATGGTCCTGCCACTGATAAAGTCTTTTTTCCTACGGAATTCCTTCATGGCCTATATGATGGTGGACATGGTGCCGGTTTGGAAGATTATTGGGAAAATATGTGGAATATGCCAAATAGTGCTGGTGGATTTCTTTGGGACTTTGCTGATGAAGCCGTCGTAAGAACGGATAAAAATGGCGTGTTAGATACAGACGGCAATCATGCTTCCGATGGAATTGTAGGACCTTATGGAGAAAAAGAAGCAAGTTACTTTACGATCAAAGAAATATGGTCTCCAATTTATATTGAGGATCGTACCATCAAAAGTGACTTTAATGGAATCTTCAGAATAGAAAACCGATACCATTATACTTCTCTAGCTTCTTGTAAAATGACTGCTAAACTTGTTAGTTTCCAAGAAAACAAATTAACAGTAATAGAAGAAAAACCCGTTGAACTTCCTCCTTTATCTCCCAATCAAAAAGGAATATTTAGAGTCAATAAAACTCCACTTTGGGAAAAAGCAGATGCACTTCATCTTACCGCTTATGATCCTTATGGAAAAGAAATATTTACTTGGTCTTATGCGATTGAAAGCCCTAAAATTATTTCAAAAAAACTGCTTGATCAAACTTCAAAACAGACCAAGAGTGCATTACAATTAAAGCATGAAAAAGGCAATATCATCGTTGCTTCAAATGAATGCGAGTTTACTTTTTCGAATAAAACTGGTGTATTAAAAAAGGTCATTAAAAACAATCAAATTATCCCATTATCAAACGGTCCTGTAATCCTTGGCAACAAGAATAAAGTAGATACTGTCAAAGTTATCCAACAGGACAATTACATTGATATTATCGCTGTTTTTGAGCCTAAAAATAAAATGCCGGAATGGACGAAAATTGTGGTTTTAAGTTCAGACAGTATAAAGTGGCGTGTTCATCAAAATGGACTATTGGATCTTGAAGCTGAGTTTAAAGGAAAGAAAAGGACGAAAGATGTTTTAGGGATCACATTTAATTATGACGAAGGTGATGTGGCAGGTATGAAATGGCTAGGTGATGGTCCTTACAGAGTTTGGAGAAATAGAACTAAAGGTACTTGTTTTCAAGTTTGGGAAAATGATTACAACAATACCATCACTGGTGAATCAGGTTTTGTTTACCCTGAGTTCAAAGGCTACTTCTCTCACTTGTATTGGGTTGAATTGAAAAGTAAATCGACAGAAGGATTTAAAGTTTACTGCCACTCTCCTGATGTGTTCTTAAGAATGCTTACTCCTGAAAAACCAAGTGGTGATCCCAAAGGCAGAGTCACTCCATTTTTTCCTAAAGGTGATATTTCATTCGTGTATAATATCCCTGGTATTGGCACCAAGTTCCAAGAATCAAACAGTACCGGCCCTCATGGCAATGACGAAATCTACTACGGTAATAGTGACGACCCTTTGAAAATCGCATTGACTTTCCAATTCTAAACCAACAATGAAATGAATATACTATCAAAAATTACAAACTTAATTCTAGTTACAGGAATTGCTTTTGGCTGTACAAACAGTACTGCTGATGATCCAGAAAAATATGAAGCAACTTGGGAATCTTTAGCCAAACATGATGCTACTCCCGAATGGTTTCAAGATGCAAAATTCGGTATCTACTTCCACTGGGGTCCCTACAGCGTTCCAGCTTATGGCAGTGCTTGGTACCCTTGCAATATGTATATCAAAGGATCTAATGTCAATAAATTTCATGAAGAGAATTTTGGTGATATAAACGAATTCGGATACCAAGATTTTATTCCAATGTTTACCGCCGAGCATTTTGATCCGGAAGATTGGGCTGAACTCTTTTCACAAGCAGGTGCAAAGTTTGCTGGTCCGGTAGCACAGCATCATGATGGGTTTGCGATGTGGAATAGTCAGGTGAACCCTTGGAATGCTCAAGCAATGGGACCAAAAAGAGATATTTTGGGTGATATGTTTCAAGCTTTGAAAAAAAGAAACTTGAAAACATTGGCTACATTTCATCATGCCCGTAATGGACAAAGAAATGCTTCTACCCCTGAAAATTGGGGTCGAAATGGTTTCAACTCTCATTATCCCTATCACCCGGATTTACCCACAGCTACAAAAGATCCAAAACTAAAAATGCTGTTTGGTAATTTTGATACGGAAGAGGAATTCAATCAGTATTGGCTTCAGCAAGTCAACGAAGTGGTGGATCAATACCAACCTGATATGATTTGGTTTGACTCTTGGTTGAATTTCATCCCTGCCTCTTACCGAAAAGAAATGTTAGCTCATTTTTTCAATGAAGGTGCTAAAAATGGTCAAGAGGTCGTCAGTTGTCATAAGCAAAATGACTTATCGATGGAATCTAGTGTTTTAGATTTTGAACAAGGTGGAAGAAGGGATATCTACCCTACTCCTTGGATGACTGACATTACATTGGGTGAACATAAATGGATGTATGTAGAAGGGCATCCATATAAATCTTCCTCACTGGTTTTAAGAAATATGATTGATGTATGGAGTAAAAATGGTATTGTACTTCTCAATGTTTCACCAAAAGCCAATGGCATTATCAATCAAGAACAAAGAAGCATACTAAAGGACATTGGTGATTGGTTTAAAATATATGGAGAGGCAGTATACGGTACACGTCCCTATTATGTGTTTGGGTACGGTAATGCAAAACCTTCTCAAAGCTCACATGATGGTCAATCGGCAAAAGTAAAATATACGGCTAATGATGTCCGTTTCACCATTTCAAAAGACAATAAATCGGTGTATTTGTTTGTACTAGGAAAACCAAAAACGGGAAAAAGAATGAAGGTAAGACCTTTGGGTTTACATAGAAACTGCACTCCTACTCCTATCAAAAGAATGATTGATTTAGGTACTAGTAAAGAGGTGAAATGGGAAATGAAAACGGATAATTTTTATTTTACAATTCCAGATGCTGATCATAATATGATGGCGAATGTGTATAAACTAGAGTTGGAGTAATAGTGTTATTTGTCCTTAAAAACTGAAAGAGAGATTGTCTACTTTTGCATTTCATTTTTCATTAAAATAACGCTACATCTCATCAAGTATTCATCAATAAGTAAACATAATTTGACAACTAAGAAGTTTAATTCTTAACTTTTTATTAGCGTGGTTATTTTCTAACTACTCATATTGATCTATATTTGAATAGATTTTTGAAATGTGTCTTTTTAATTAATCAATTACAAAATGAAAAAAATCAATCTCTTTTTCTGTTTCTTATTTTTTAGTCTTTACTCTTACGGGCAAAATATACCAGGAAACTTCTACGTAGATTTTGGAGCTACTATGTGGCAGGATGATAAAGGACTTGAATTAGAAACCCAATCAAGATCGATTTCCTTAGCTTATATGTATGAATTGGTTTTGGATAAAAACGGTCAGTTTACTTTTAACCCAGGTGTCGGTTACACTGCTGATAATTTATTTTTCAAACAAGGAAAGACTTTAGTCAATGATGGTTCTAATACTGTGCCTGTTGATCCTAATCCAGCTCATGGCACAAGAATTTCAACACGAAAAAGTAAAATAGTTGGCAACTACCTTGATATACCTTTGGAGTTCCGATTTAGAAATCACCCAGGAAGAAATGCTTTTAGGTTGGCAATAGGTGCTAAATTAAGCATGCTTGTGGATAGTCATACCAAAGTTAAATATGAAGATCAGAATGGTGATGTTCGTGTATCAAAAGATAAAGGAGATTTTAATATGAATTTTTTCAAGGCTGGTTTAGTAGGTAGAATTGGCTATGGATGGATCAATTTCTTCTGCTACTATGGTCTAACAAATACTTTTGAAAGCGGAAAATTATTGAATACTGATGGTACTGCTTTCACAGGAACTGACAGGCCAATTACAATTGGTATTACAGTTTCTAATTTCTAAAAGAATAATACCTTAAAGAGGGGCTACTTCGCTAAAAATAGAGGCGAAGTAGCCTTTTTTGTGTGTTATCAACTATAATTATCACAAGATTATAACCACAAAAAGAATAATTTAAATAAATTCGTCCCGAACCTGTACTATAAAACCGTCAAATGATTTATATTTACTAAACATGAATTCTAAAGAGTTGGTAATCAAAACAAACAGCATAGATGATTTAGCATCGGCCGCTCAGCAAGTCATTGACTTTACGAAAGGCAAATCCAATGTCTGGCTTTTTCATGGTGAAATGGGAGCTGGAAAAACAACTTTCATAAAAAGCATTTGTGATGTTTTGGGCGTTATGGATCATGTAAACAGCCCCACATTTGCATTGGTCAATGAATATATGACAGATCAGGCTGATACTATCTATCACTTTGATATGTATAGAATCAAAGATGAAACAGAAGCATTTGATATAGGTTTTGAAGAATATATATACAGCAAAAATCTTTGCTTAATTGAGTGGCCTTCAAAAGTAGAAAGACTATTACCAGAAGACTGTATTGATATTGACATCAAAGTCTTAGACGAACACTCAAGAGAAATTTCTATTAGATTAAATTAAACTTTCTCCTCTAGATAACATATGGCAAAGCAACGTGAAGGCTTCGAGAAAGCTACCGAGAGTTATTTTCAGTTTCACCCTCAAGAGGTGATGGAAGGTCCTGTCAGTAAAAAAGGATCTCCTCTGAAAATTGGTTTACCAAAAGAACTAAATCCAGATGAAAAAAGGTGTGCTTTGAGGCCTGGAGCGGTTTCTATATTAGTTAATAATGGAATTGAAGTTTTAGTTGAATCTAAAACCGGTCAGCATATTAATCATCTTGATCAAGAATATGCTGATGCTGGTGCAACTATCGTTTACACACACAAGGAGGCCATGGAAGCTGACCTTGTAGTCAAAATAGCCTCACCTACAGTGGAAGAAGTTTCTTATATGAAAAAAAATAAAGCCATCATCTCGGCCATTCATATGAGAGATATTCAGAAAAGTGTTTTAACGGCATTAAATGCAAAAAAAATTACCGCCCTGGGATTTGAGTTACTCGAAGATAAAGTGGGTGGTTTGCCTTTGGTGAGAGCAATGAGTGAAATAGCAGGAAGTACTGTGATGCTGATTGCTGCCGAATACTTGAGTAGCTATAACGGAGGAAAAGGAATTATTCTTGGAGGGATCACAGGTGTGCCTCCTTCAAAAGTAGTGATTCTTGGTGCGGGTACAGTTGCAGAATATGCAGCTAGAAATGCCATCGGTATGGGTGCTGAGGTAAAAGTTTTTGATAATGCCATTTATAAGCTTCGAAGACTTAAAAAAGAGCTTAACCTTCCTCACTTATTTACATCTGCTTTTGATAGTACTTCTATTCAAGAAGCTCTAAGCAGAGCAGATATTGTGATTGGGGCGGTACATACCCACGGTACAAGAACACCTTCTATCGTTACGGAAGAAATGGTGGCAAGTATGAGAGAAAATTCTATCATTATTGATGTATGTATTGATCAGGGTGGTTGTTTTGAAACTTCGGAACCGACCAATCATAGGCACCCTGTTTATAAGAAACACGGCGTCATCCATTATTGTGTTCCTAACATTGCGTCAAGAGTATCAAGAACAGCCACTGCAGCTATTAGTAATATTTTCACTACTACATTAATGAAACTGAATGATGAAGGTAGTGTTGACACCATGATGAGAAGACACTCCTGGTTTACTAAAGGTGTTTATACCTACAGAGGTTGTGTGACGAATCAAATGATTGCTGAGAAGTTTGATCTCCCATTAAAGAATCTGGATTTGATTCTTGCAGCTGGAATTTAGATTAAAAAAAGAAATAAATATACCGCTCCCTTATAATACTTTAGACATTATTATAAGGGAGTTATTTTTTTAACAAACTTGATAATTAGACTGCTACTTCATAATTTAACTTACACAAAACTAATTATTCATTGCTTAACGATTAACTTTATGGCAGACAACAAAAAGAAGAGCATGCACACGCGTTATATCAATCCTTTTACTGATTTTGGTTTTAAACGTTTATTTGGTGAAGAACCGAGTAAGGCTATCCTTTTGGACTTTCTGAATGAACTTTTGAGAGAGCAAGAAGGAGAAATCAAGAGTATTACCTATATGAAAAATGAACATCTAGGTAACACAGAGATTGATAGAAAGGCTATTTTTGATATCTATTGTGAAAATGAGAAAGGGGAGAAATTCATTGTTGAATTACAAAAATCCAGACAAACTTTCTTTAAAGACCGATCTGTTTATTATTCTACTTTCCCTATACGAGAACAAGCAAAAAAGGGAAAATGGGATTTTGAGTTAAAGTCAGTCTATACAGTAGGTATACTTGACTTTGTTTTTGAAGAAGATAAACATCAAGAAGAAAAGTATCGTTATGATGTAAAACTAATTGATGAAGACACTTGCAAAGTGTTTTATGATAAACTAACTTTTATCTACCTTGAAATGCCTAAATTCAAAAAACAGATTCACGAATTAGAGTCTAAATTTGAAAAATGGCTGTATGTCATCAAAAACCTTGAAATTCTAGATAAATACCCTGTGGAACTACAAGAAAATATTTTCGAACAATTTTTTCAAACTGCTGAAATTGGCAAAATGACAGTAGATGAATACGAAACTTATGAAAGAAGTTTAATGCATTACAGGGATTTGAAAAACTCTTTGGACACTGCTAAAGATGAAGGAAGGGAAGAAGGGCGAGCCGAAGGTAGAAAAGAAGGGATAGTTGAAGGACGAGCTGAAGGGAGATTAAAAGGTTTAGAAGAAGGGATCGAAAAAGGCAAAGTCGAAATTGCACTCAACCTCCTAAAAATGAACCTGCCTCTTGAAGATATTTCAAAGGCTACCAATCTAACTGTAGACCAAATAAAAAAACTGAAATAAAGTGAAACGGCATCTAACCTTGAAAAATTAGATGCCGTTTTTGTTACTACTGAATTCCCACTTCCTTCAACTCATTATTACCATAAAAAGTAGGGAAATACATCAATTCTGCTTTTGCAGGGTTCAGATGATAGTTACCAGTATACCTTGGTAATAGTTCTACTTTAAAAGTGTAATTTCCTTTCTTAAGTTTTTTACAGAAGATTGCTACTTCATTTTTGAAATATTCTCTGTGGACTTCATTATAGAATCCTCGTTTTTTGGAAGCATACGAACAGCCGGCAGGAATTGGCACATTGACCATCACATAATCAGCACTTTTCTTTACATCCACTTCTACGACCAAGTTTACCTTTTCTCCTGCTGTTAAAGCTTGAGTATTTTGATCTTCAAAATAAGTATTCACCTCAAAGTGATCACTCTTTTCTTGTGGAGAGTTCTCCCAATATCTGCTGTATTGCGTAAGATAAACAGGAAAATCACCCGTTTTTGATATCGTCAATTCCTCTCCTTTTTGTAAGTCCAACTCCAATGGGAATTGTGTAATAGTTTCATTTTTACTTCCCGAAAGCGTCAGTGCAGAGGAAGTTACTTTTCCATGGTCATTGATTACATCAGGCAGTATAGTTTCTATCACTTTTGAAGAAGTATAAGTGTTTACCCAATACCCTGTAGATCTTTGTTCCAATAAGTAATTTCTGATTTTCTTCAGTTCATTCTCATGATTATTCAGGGAATCGTTTTTGAAAATTTGATATACTAATAGCGTATTTTGAAGATCATTATTTATGATTCTATTGCCCCATCTTGGTGTTATTCTTTCGGCTTCATTTTCATAATAGATATTACCAAACATTGTTTCCTTCTTATACTTCTCAATACTGCTTAATGCAATCGGCAACCCTGCCTTTTGTTTCAATTGCATCAGCTGTAATTGATCATTCAACGAAGGCTTTTCTTGTTTACCCAGCTCCGAAACATACTTTTGGTAATTTCCTTCAGGATCTAATTGATAGATAAGATTCAGAATTCTCAACTTTCGATTTTCATACTCCTCAGACTGAAACTCTACTAATAATTTTTCTACTGTACTAAATGAATTTATCGGTACATCAAAACCCAATTCGTTTGCTTTGGCAAATGCTTCTAAAATATGTATTGAAATCCAGTAAGAAGTATTATTTCCTTCCCACCATCCCCATAGTTGCTCAGTATTATTATTTTTTGAAAGCTTTTTAATGAGCTTTTCTATCTGTGGAGTAGACTTATATTTTTCTCCTTTTTGATGGCTGATCGCATATGCAGAAAGGTGAGCTTTTAATTTAGAGGCCAATTGCTCATTACATAAATAGCGGTAGGCAATTACATGATCTATTTCGCTTTCTAATGCTCCTAAATAACTTGATTTTGCATAAATCTTTGTAGGCCCTTCAGTACTTTTCAGATGGATAGTCGTATCATTTTCCATGATATAAAACCCTCCTTTAGCCAGTTCTAAACCTAACGGATAAACAGGAATAGTACGTTCTTCTCCATCAAAAAAACCATTTTTAGAAGTGACGGTATAACTCAAAGCCACACTATCATTTGTGGAAGTAAAAGCCAAGGTATCGATATGTGCATCTGAAATCGCTACTGTCTTTTCCCATTGCTTTTCTTTATCTACTGAGAAAACGATATCAGACTGTAAAGTATCTCCTACATAATTCAATGACTTTCCAATTGCCTTCACCTGATCTGAAGCTACTAGGAATCTTGGCAAATTGACTTGTCCCGCGAGTGGCATATACGATTTGATACTCTTTGTTGCCTTACCCGATTGCTTTTTACCGTTCATAGCAAGAAAATGTGTATCCCAGCTTGTTATATCATCAGGGAAAGTTACTTCAAACTTCACTTTTCCTTCTTTATCCGATTTCAATTGAGGTTCCCAAAAAGCATCATCATGGAAATTATTTCTTATAGTATTCTTCTTTTGAGCTTGAGCAAGGAAATCTTTTGACATTTCACTCCCCTCTCCCATTTTCAATCCTATTTTATGTAAATCAGAAGGTGATACTTCAATCAAAATCACACCGTTTGCTCCCTTTTTGCCATATATAGATGCACTTGCAGCGTCTTGTAGGACCGAAATACTTTTAATCATGTCAGGTGCAATATTAGGATTACCATCTAAATAAGGCACACCATTAATCACATATAAAGGTTCAGCATTTCCACTGACTGAACTAACACCTCTTATCATTATCTCTGAACTACCTGATACAATTGCCCCAGTCACCTCTCTCTTTTTTTGTTCCCCATAACCTATCACAACAATCTCCTCTAATTCATCGTACCTAAATTCATCTAATATGACATCTAGTGAACTTTCTTTCACAAATAGATCACGTTCTTCATGGTTAGGAGAACTGAACCTCAATACATCCTTATATTTAGGAAGTCTTATTGAAAAATGACCATTTATATCCGTTATTGTTCCATAGTTTGTTCCTACAACAAATACATCCACTCCTGAAATTGGAGTCTTTCCGTCTTTTTCAAAAACCTTCCCTTTTACAGTCTTTCCTTCACCTTTGTAAGAAAAAAAAGAACGATAATTTTGCTGTATCTGAATGAGATATCCTGCTCTTTTATCACGAACATTTCTCTGATAAATCGTCTTCTCTATAATCTCAGAAAACTCCTTCCCAAATTGATCTTGTTTAAATTGTTTTGGATGTTCAAAAGTATAATAGTTCACACCACTCGCATGTACTTTTAACGAGTCTTGAATATGATATCTATTTTCAGAATAGAAATAAATCAACTGATAATAGCCACTGTCCAAAGCATGGAAAGTATTGATACCTCCAGGATAAACTCTTATAAATTCCGGATCGTCTAACTTCATTAATAATTTATTGAGAGGGAAAAGAACATCTGTATTTTCTTCCTCCTTCATACTAATTAATAGCTGTGCTTGCCCTTTTTGTGTTCGCTTTGGGAAATAATAATAAGCATTATTTTTTCTTCTTTTTTCTATATACTGCTTCCAATTTTCTTTGATTTGTTCTTTTGTCAAGACCTCATCATAAAAGTCTTTTACAGGCAGTTTACTCTGAAATGAATGCGTATGAAGATCAAAAGGGTTTATTTTTATGTTCCTACTCGAAAACTCATACTTCTTATTCGGCTCAACATAAAAACTCTTTTTATAATCATCCAATACCGTCAGCTGAGTTTGACCTACAATTGGCCCTACTAAATTATACTGTGAGTAATTGTAATCATAAGATGTATTCAAGAAGAATACTTTATCCTTTTGCTCTAAGAATGTGTAATTCTCAAACCCTCTTTTTTTATACGCTAGAATATATCTCGACCACAAATCAAGCTCCTCTTCTGTATATTCCTTCTTCTTTTTTTCTACATTCACATTAGCTAAAGGATAAGAATAATCCACACTGAAAATTGTCTTTTTTCCAGAATCAAATTCTAAGTCTTTTATAGATATTTCATGATTAGAAGTTCTTAACCTCACATGATGCTTGCCTTCCGTAATGCTGATCGCATAAGGCTGATCAACAGTAACCCACCCAAAGTAAACGGGTACATTATCTACATAAACTACATGTACAGGCTCTATTTCCCCCTTGTGAATAACAAAAGGAACAAACTGTGTGATTTTATTTTCCGCAGGAAAAGTAGCTTTATAAATCCCTTTTTCAGGATATAAAAAATTATAGTAAGGAATACTGTCTAGCCCTGCCAATGCTTTCCAAGTAGTATAATCTAAAGAAAGGTGTCCTGCTCTATCATCATGCTTGATTTCAAAATTATTGATTACAGTTTTAACCTTTTTCTTTTGGGTAAAAGTTGCTGGTGGATTTTGATGATACTTAAATTTCTTTGTAATTCCGTAGGCGGTAATATCTACCCCTTCAACGGGCTGTCCTTTTACATCAGTGACCTGTACTTCAATCGTTGACTTTTGGCCCGGTGTAATTAATTGAGGAACATCGACATCAAGCTTTAGCTCAAGTTCATTGACAGGTGCAATTAAATAATTCTCTTTTTTTGTAATACCTCCCCAAAGGTAATTGATGGTCAAGTAGTAGTTTTGATTGTCTTTTACTTCCTTTTTGAAGGATAAGTCCTTGGTATAACCTTTTAGCTTTTCAGAATTCTTTTCGTAAAAAGTATAGACAAATGGAATATTTCTAGGGTTTTCTACTTTGACTTCTAGAGAATCAGCAGTTCTATCAGTATACACCTGCAATGAAGACGACAAATAACTAATCTTAATCTCCTCTTCATAATCTTCTAATTCTACTTTATAACTTGAATAAAAAGGAGAGATTTGAAGTGTGAAAGGTAATGTTCCTTCTTTCTGTAGCGTCCTATTTCCAAAACCATCCACGCCATACACTTTACCTTGTTTTTGAACAGTATCACCATTCAACAAATAACTCAACTGAATGGAATCCTTCTGTAAATCTGAAGCGATCTGCTGTAATTCATATTTGTAATTGATCGTTTCCTTTTTAGTTTGCGTCTCATTGTCAGAAGTACGCATTACCACTTTCAATCTGTAATCAAAATTGGCTTTTGGAAATAAACTATCAGGCAATACAACTTCTGTTTCTCCTTTCGGTAATAAATCCTTTTTTAAGGTATAAAGGGTATCAGCTACAAAAACACTGTCTGCATAGTATTCATGTACCTTACTGGAAGTTAATATGATTTCAGCTTTTGCATCCATCAAATTCAACTTATTTTCATCAGTAGCCTTGATAAAAAGTTTTACATTTTTCTCTTTAAAATGCGTTTTCTGATCTACCCTAATTGCTAACTCATTTTTTCCTAATTCATACTCTTCGTACTTAAATGTGCTGTTGACTATGTTTTTCTCCTTTGGGTCAAGCAAATAAATAGAGTACACTTTATCTAAAGCTAAACCTAAAGAATCCACCAAATCAAATTGGTATGTATATCCACCTTTTTCATAAGGTTTTATTTCACCAATCTTCTTTTCCTTTTTATACTTTCCAATATAAACTGATAGAGGCTTGTCATAAGGCTTTCCTGTTTTTTTATGGACGATAAACGTTTTAAATTTTACCGTTTCATTCGGTTTATATTTTGGTTTACTGAATACAAAATACCCTTTATAGTCATTTTGGTAATAGTGTTTTTTAGTAAAGAATTGTGTTGTGGAATAGATTACTCCTTGAGGATAATGACGCTTAATGGATTTTACACCATCAATAGGAAGGTAAACAACATAACGTACTGGCAAATAAATGTATTTTAAAGGAAAGCTATAAACTACTTTTCTATAAGCTCTTTTGAAAGCTGAGTTCTTCAAATCCTTCTCCAAATCAACAAAGCTGGTATAATCACCATAAGTCACCTTAAGCAATCCATCTTTATTTGATTTCTGATCTACATAAGCATGTCTTTCATTATCAAAACGGAGTACTTTCTGATTGACTTTTACCTTTGCATCTTCAATACTATTTCCCTCCAAATTATAGACCTGTACTACTAGATCTTTATCATTGTTCAGTACAAAAACATCTACTGATTCTTCTGAATGTAATTCTACATGTTGATTACTTCCAACAACTTGAGTAAATAAATAATGACCTACAGGGTAACGTTTCTCTTCGGTTTGGAAATCCTTGGCTACTGAATCGACTAAAGAATGAAAAAAAGTATCATCCACTTTTTCTATTCCATTTTTATAAATTTTTTCGGCCTCTTGGTTCGTGATTTTGTAGACATAAGTGTAGTAACTCGATCTACGTGATTTCAATAAGTCTTGAGAGAAAACAGATGAAGAAATCAATAAAGTGAAGAATAATAACTTTAGATTGTATGCCATTACAATAGTATGAATTACGTTAGTTTTAAAAAAAATACTCCGTCTTAATTAAGACACTCTAAATAATAAAAAAGTGAAATAAGTAATTATATCTTATTATTTAAAGTATTCCCAAATTGGTTTTGATACTAAATCGTTTTACAACCTTTATTTCAGTAAAACAATCCCTCTTTTATATATGGAAATAAATTTTTATTGGAGCTAAATCATAGTTTTAGCATCAATAATTTTATGACATACAATTTATACCACCAAATCATTTCTATGATCAAAGAATTAAGTATAGAAAAAATGCACCTATTAATTTTCATAATTAAATAGGTGCATTGTTTAGATCTTACTATAAGAGGAAATTACCTTTTAATAATTTCCAACTCTTGATCCATTATTCGTTTTGTAGACGTTCTTACTCGCGAACTGCTATTAAAGTGATCAGTATATCTTAAAGAAGTAAAACCATCTTCTTTTACTGCTTTTTCACTTTCATAATAAGAAAGAGTCTTTGTAAGCTGACTAGTTCTTAAGTTCTCAAAATGACCATCATAAAGATTATGAGCATCTAAACCAGTAGAAAGATCTAGTTGAGCTCCAGCAGAAGCTGTTGATAATAACAATACTTCTACAACCTGTTTTCTTTCTCCATTCATCCCACCTTCAAATTCGGCTATAATATAAAGTCTATCATCATCTTCCATAAAATCTTGTCTCTCGATAGAATACACATCATTTTCTACTGATAAGTTATGGTGGTATGAATTTGGAAAATCAAATGATGAAATATCGATTGGCAAAGATTCAAAATGCTTAGTAATATATAAATCTCTAGTATCTTCTATTCTAAACCTTGACACCGCATATACTCGATCTTCTCCGTCTTTTACACTATACATGTATCTTGTTCTAATTTCAGCATCAAAATCATATTTATTTACAAGTATTGGATAATACACCTCTTTATTGTCTATATCAATCACACCATAAATATTGATGAAATCACCATACATATCATAAGATTGCTCTCCAACAAAATCTTTAATATCACCTTCTTCAATAGTAACGGTAGCTCCGTTTTCGTAAAGTTCTGGAATAATCACTACCCCCTTTTGAAAATCATCAGAATATATATAATTAATACCAGAAATATAACCATGATCATCTGTCATAGTATAAGAAACTTCATAATAATTATAGTCGTCTTCTGTTCTGATTAATGTGAAAGACCCCCTCATTTCATAATTATTTGATATTGAAACAGGAACTTTTATAGTTATCTGATAGTCTTCTTGGTCTTCAAAATCATACAAATGTAATTCCATGTCTGAAGATGATACAAAATCATAAATCAAATAAAGGTGATCTTCATTAATCACTTCATCATAATATGTATCAAAATAATCTTTTTTAAATTTTTTCACTTTAGCTAAATAGAAATTTTGACCTTCCACAGATGATGGTATTTCTACATTCACTTCATCATTAAAAGTCATAATATCTATTGCTTCAGAAATTGGATTCCCCTGATGATCTGTAAAATAAATACTATACTCAAAATCTGTTTCACTATCAAAATAATAGTTCCAATCTCCCAATGATCCAGTTTCTTCAGTATATTCTAGGTTTTTCACAAATGCTGATGTAAACTGAAATGGAGGCAAGAAATTATCTACTTCAACTTGAAAACTGCTAGATAAAGCATCGGACGTAACTCCAGATACCACTACAGGCACCTCAATAGATAATTGCTGTATTCCTTCTCCTAATTCTTTTGAATCGAATTCAAGAAAATACTTACCACTCTCCTTCTTGAGTTCTGATTCTATTTCATTTCCATTGTTGAAGAGTTGTACATTATTCAACTCATACGGAACGTCTTCTTTACTTTCTATATTGAGCTCAACCTTTGATGTTCCCCTTAAAAAAGAAGGTCCACTCAATGATAAATTGAAATCGACATCTGGAATAGTTTCCTCGTTATCTACATTACATGCTTGAAAAATTACTGCACAGATAGAAAGAAGTAGAAATAAAAAAAATGGTTTACTTTTTAAAAAAAATGTCATGATAAAATTGTTTGGACTAAAAAGTGTTTGCTTAGCCATAAATATAAATGACCCTTTACTTATTAGCAAATTTTCACAACATGTTTAAATTATCTAATAATTGACTAACCGACTATGTATTCATTTAAAACTATTCACCCTCATTTTTTATTTCCTATCAAATTATTTGAATTAAGCATTCAAATATTCTCCTAATTCGCAGATAATTTCACCCAATTCGTAGATTTCATATCCTATTCTATCCCACAGTTTCTAACTTTATTCTCATCAAAAAAATAAAGAAACATGAATAAAAAATATATAATCCTATTGATGGCATTGAGTATTCTAGGCTCCGCTTATACCATCAACCGTCAATCAAAAGACAACTTGAAATATCCTATTGTTGGGACTAATCAGAGCAAAGCTTTTGATAATAAAAAGGAAATAAAACTGCCCAAGGAAGGTGATTCCTTTTATGGTCAGAATGCTAATTTCTTGGGGAACACTCCAAAGTATAAAGACAATGGCGATGGTACTGTTACTGATTTGGTTACAGGGTTGATGTGGCAAAAATCTTTGGATCATAATGGTGATGGTAAAATTGATGTAAAAGATAAATTGTCTTATAAAGACCTTCTAAAACAAGTGAAAAAGGAGAATACGGGAGGTTATACCGATTGGCGATTACCTACCATTAAGGAACTGTATTCATTAATTATGTTTAGTGGACAAGACATCAATCCTCAAGCGAAAAGTGTAAACGGTAATCAGCCTTTTATCAATACTGATTATTTTGATTTTGCTTATGGTGATACTGATGCTGGCGAACGACTTATTGACCAGCAATGTGCAACGAGCACGATCTATTACGGTGAACAGGAATTGGTATTTGGGGTCAATTTTGCTGATGGACGAATCAAAGGTTATGGAAAGAAGCTTCGTAATAAGGAAAAGCTTTTTGGGTATTTTCTAGTGAGAGGAAATGCAGATTATGGTACTAATGATTTTAAAGATAATGGTGATGGTACTATCTCTGACATAAATACAGGTTTGATGTGGATGAAGGCCGACTCTAAAAAGGGAATGAACTGGGAAGAGGCATTAAAATATGCTCAAGAAAATACTACCGGCAATCACTCCGATTGGAGACTGCCTGATGCAAAGGAATTGGAATCAATAGTCGATTATGAGAGAGTAGCGAAGAATGATGATCACCCTGCCATTGATCCTATCTTTGAGATTTCTTCTATCCAAAATGAAAGAGGAGAAAAGGACTTTGCTTTTTATTGGTCCAACACCACACATGAAAGGAGTGGTAGAAATGGTGGTGGTACTGCAGTCTATGTAGCTTTTGGAAAATCACTAGGGAATATGCCGGCTAGACCTGAAAGAGGTAATGGAAATGGACAACGACCTATGGGACCTCCTCCTGGCGGTAGACCTCCACAAGGTCAAGGACAGCAAGGCCCTCCTATGAGACAAAATAACAGTAATCAATCTCCTAACTGGATTGATATTCATGGTGCCGGCAGTCAAAGAAGCGATCCTAAATCTGGTGATTCTTCAAAATATAAAAATGGTAGAGGACCTCAGGGAGATGCTATCAGAATTAATAATTATGTTCGGTTAGTTAGAAATATTTGATATAAAAATAGCCTTCACAAAACAGTGAAGGCTATACTCATCTATCATTTATTATACAACTTCGGAGGTTAGACTAACTCTACGACCTCTTGCATTTCTAATCTTTGTTTTGAAGTTTTAGAAGGTTGGTTACCGTCTTCCTCATCTCTATAACCGATCATAACGGCTACAAGTGGCTGATATCCTTCCAAACCTAAAATCTCTTTGTATTTATCATTTTCAATACCTTCCATTGGTGTAGAATCAATATCCATAGAAGCGATTGCTGACAAGAAATAACCTACTGCAAGGTACACTTGTTCAGACATCCATGTTTTGATTTTTTCCTCACCTTGAGGTTTTAAGAAATTATTGTAGTACCAAACTGCACCTTCCGCTAAGTAAGACTCCATTTTGCCTTCAAACTTCGCCAAATCATCTACTACACTAAATACTACAACGTGACTTCCTTCTACTAATTTCTCCTCATTGAAGTAAGAAGCTTTACCTAATTTCTCTTTTACTTCTTGATCACCTACAATTGTAAATTTCCAAGGTTGAGAATTGATTGAAGAGGGGCTGTATTGAAGGATTTCTTTGATTTTTTCAATATCAACTGCACTTACTTTTTTAGAGGCGTCGTATTTTTTTGTAGTGTATCTCGATTTTGCTACTTCTAAGAATTCCATAATGTTTATCTTTTTATTGTTTGATTTTCTGAACTTTAAATTGAAAAGCAGTTGCTAATAATTCTGTTTTAGAAGAAGTATCTAAATAAATTTTAGTAACTTTACTTTTGATAGTTACAAACATAATTAGTGTTGTTATAGAAATCAATAACGGGCAAAAATGTAAGTATCTATTTTTAACGTTTATTTAATAAAAACAAGCATGAAATTTAAGGTAGACGGAAAAGAGTACCCTTGTTGTACGAGCTTGACTATGAAATATATAGGTGGAAAATGGAAATCAGTGATTTTGATTCATCTAAAAAATGGTACTTTAAGGTATAATGAGATTCGAAAATTAATTCCTACGGTAAGTGAAAGGACATTGAGCCTTCAACTGAAGCAATTGGAAGAGGATAGACTGATTGAAAGGAATGTGATCCCTACTGACAAACCTCCTTTGAGAGTAGAATATAGCATGACTGATTTCGGGAAAACACTTATTCCTTTATTGGTCATGATTTCTGAATGGGGTGAAGAAGCGGTGAAATGGGATCCGAAAATTGAAGAAATTGAGGAATAGAAAAGGTGAGCCTTTTGACTCACCTTACCTTTTAGTTTATTTCATTTTCTCTGTTTCGCTCTCCAATTTTTATCTCAGACACTTTTAAGTGATCAAATGAAGGTTTAAGTGGCAGATTAGATTCCGATATAATTTCATCCATATAATAATACCCCTCACTACTTTTTTTGTAAGTGGTGACCTGTTGAGTAAAAGGCATTGATGGCACTTTCAATTTTAATTTCCTTAATCTTTTATCACTATCATAGTACTTCTGTATCTCTTCCCCCTCATGAGTCACATAACATTCTGCTTTCAATAATGCATAATCTTCCGCATTAATATAGAGTACACCATTAATTGTTTTCATATCAAGGAAAACACTACTTCTGAACGATACATTTTTTGCTTTAAATTTAATCACAAAAATCTCTTTCCCATTTTCTATTTTGACATCTGAAAACTCAAGATCATATTTCGATAACTTCCCTTTATCTAGAAAGTTATTATGACGGACATCCATAATATCATAAGAAACATAAAATCGTTGCCACCCAGGAGATTTTTTGGGATCAACCTTCTTAAAAGGTGGAGGTGAATTCTTTATAGAATCCATTTCACATATCTTTACACTAAAAAGATTATTAAAACTCTTAAAATCTTGCAGTCCAAATAAAGAAGTAGATTGATAACCATCATGATTATATAAATCTATTTTTCTTTCTGCAAAATAGGTGATTCCATTAAATGCTTTAAATACCATACCTCCCTCTATGATATAAGAAAAGGCTCCTTGGTTATAGTTCTTAGGAATATTCTGAATTACTTTTTTCATAATACTCTTCGCTGTCAATGGCTCACTTGAAATGTTCAAAGTGGACATTTCTTCTACTTTAGGTTGAAGGTAAATTTCAAGGTTGTTATCAGAAGTTGCAATCTTCAATGTTTCATAACCTATTGATGAAAGTAAGATAGAATCCTGTTCTGAGGGTATACTAATTTCAAAACTTCCTTTTTCATTAGTAGATGTTCCTATTTTTGAATAAGAAGTAATGACATTCACAAAAGGGATTGGTGCTTTAGTATTTTGATCATAGACCAATCCTTTTTGCTTATTGAAAGAAATATTGTCTTTTAGATAATGGGAAGGAATACTTTTTTTCTCTCCTTCTTTTAATTCAAATGAAAATGTAGTTCCATTATCGTCAGTTTGATTGCTTTCTTCAGGAAGTGTTGAAGTACCACAATTGTATTCTTTATAAGTACCTTTCTGTAACTGATTGACAAAAAACATCCCATCAAAAGCCTTCGACCAATCTGTTTCAAGTTCTTCGATTCCTCCACCTTCAGTACCAATAACATTGCTTTTGAAAATAGCTTTCTCATTTAAACTTAAAAAGGCAAAAGCATTTCCTGATTCATAAAAATGATCCTCAATATTATCTTCTGTATAGATATCATCGTCTTGTCCTGTAAAGGCTAAGATATAAGCTTTATCTCCCCATTTCTCTTTAATATAACTTCCCATTGGGTTAAACTCATCCAACTCTTCAAGAGCTCCTCTTATTTTATTCAGCAGATGACCAGTCGCACCCCAAACAATAATCTTTTTATCTGGGTATTTCTCGGCTAAATACAATAGATTTTCAGCCATTAATTGATCTCTGATATTACTGTCTTTGGCTTTGAAATCTTCTTGTGATTTATTTCCGGGATCATTGTGATAGTAATCTTTTGCCGATTCAGAAATAAAAGAAAGTGTTTGGATCAGATCTTCCTTTTGAGGATTAGAAGATTTTGAAATAGCTTCTTTCAATGCTTCATTTTTACTTAGAAAATCGGCTAGATTTAAAAACTTCGGGAAGTAATAATCCTGGATATAATTCATGTTATTATGCCATATCTGATAATCTCCTTCATTTTCAAAGTAAGGAGCAAAATCTTCGATCAATGTTTCTTGAGCATAATGACCACTAATCTGATTGTCAAAACCATGTACTTTCAGCATTTCATAGTTTTCAGCGACATAATCCATAAATGGATGGAACTCTTCTTGAGAAGTCCAAATTGAAAAAATACTTTTTGTATAGGCGTATTTTACATTTTCCCCTTTTGCAATTGCCTCATGCGATTTGTTTAAATCATAAAACCCACTTTCAAAGGCTACGATCTCAAATCCCATTTCTTCATGAAGCATTTTCATCACTTCCGTTTTAGCAGTGAAGATGTTACCATGAAAGTGATCGGGCTCGCCCAATAACACAATTCTGGCATCTCCTATATCCTCTTTCAGTGCTGAAAAATGATGGAAATTTAGCGTATCATAGTAATGAAAATTGAGTTTTTGTTGTGCAAAAAGAGTAGCATTTAATAGTAAGAAGCAAATCGAGAGCATTGCTTTAAGTTGTTGTCTCATTGTAGTTATTATTTAAAGTTATAGTCGTTTTCGAACTCTAAAAATAACAAACTATATCAATCTCTCAAAAGCAGTGATTCAGAGAATATTAATAATAGATAAATTCCACCTTAAAAGTTTTCAATCCCTCAAAAAATAAATTAATTTCGCTCCACTTAAACAAAATAATATTTTGTTATACCCATGAAAAACTTTGAAGAGAAATATAATTTAATAGTAAAAATAGGAAATGCACTCCATAAATTCGGATGTTCATCTTTAAGGGTCGAGACCTATATTCAAGATGTCGCCAAGCATATTGGTGTAGAGGTTTCATGTCAAGTAACGACTAATACGCTCAATTATCAGGTAGAGGACCCTCAGACCAAAGAACGTCAAGTATTGCTCCAATACATTCCTTTAGGAAGTAATAACCTTGGTAAACTGGCTGACCTTCATAAACAAATTAGGAAGGCGTTTAAAGAGGGGCACGACTATGAGACTATCACGGAGAATATTGATAAAGTAATTCAAAAGAAGAAGATCTACAATGAGTTCACTTTAGCGTTGGCATATACTATCATTCCTCCATCGTTTTTAGGGTTGATTGGTGCAAGTTGGGTGACTTTCTGGTTTAGTTTTCTGATGGGTTTTATTGGGTATCTTATTACAAAAGGGGTAAGTCGTTTTAATACTTCACGTTATACGGTGGAATTTTACACGGCCTTTATCTGTGCATTTTTAGGCTGTTTATGCAAGTACTATATTCCTGATCTGGATGTAATTGAGCTCAGTCTTGCATCAGTGATTTTATATGTGCCTGGCTTGACCATTTCTATTGCATTAGAAGAAATTTCCTTCAATCAGTTCAACTCAGGGTCCGGCTTCCTTTTCAATGCCATTATGATTTTCCTCAAACTCTTTATTGGAGTGTATTTAGGCATGGCACTAGGACACTTCTTGTTTGGACTGGAAGAAGATATTTATAACAATGAAATCCCTCAATGGATGCATTTGATTGCCCTGCCCGCTTTATCTGCTGGTTTGGGAGTGGTGTTCAATACGAAGCTTAAAGACCTACTTATAGGATTATTCCTTGCTGTGATCGCTTTCTGGGGACCAATGCTATTTCAAGAAAATATTGGCTGGATTTTCGGTACGTTTATCAGTGCCTTTCTGATCACATTTTTAAGCATTCTACTCAGTAAATGGAGAAATGTTCCACCTTCCGTTTACCTATTACAGGGCATTGTTATACTCGTACCTGGAAGTAGATTATTTATGGGATTATCACATCAGTTCAGAAATGATCCTATCATTGATAATCCAAGTATCGGTACCTCTGGCCTATTAATGTTCTGTGCCATTGTGGTGGGTATGCTTGTCGCTTACAGTACTTACTATCCTAATCTTGATAATAGAGACGAAGTGATTTAAAAAAAGAAAGCATCGGATGATTGATTTCATCCGATGCTTTCTTTTTTATATTACTTCGTTTTATCCTTTAAGATTTTGAGGGGTATTTATTGAAAATACTCTTCACAAAACGATTAATATTTCTTTCTCTAACTACTGGGCTTTCCTGCTTTTCAGACAACGTACTTACTGCCGCTGCTTCCCAAAGTAATTTTCTTTCTTTTGTATCGAAAATATCAATTACAAAAGTACCTTCAGTATATTCATACTCAGAATAGTGAGTAGCACCCATACCCCAAGGGCCGTACCATCCACCGTATCCGGCATTATAAGAAGTTACGCTTTTCTTTTCTTTTGTAGTGAATACCATACCCACTTGCAAGTCGGCTGTAGTATCCTGCTCAGAATAAGTATATCCTAAGTTTTGCATGTTAGCAATGACTGCATTTTTTACTCTTTCGCGGTCAAACTGATTAATTTTCGCGTTTGTCTTTTGGAAAGGTAAAAGACTAAAAGTTTGGTATGCATTGAAGTTTGTCCCAGGATTATAATCTGTCACAATTTTCGTTGATGAACAAGACGTTACTAAAAATGTAACACTGATCAACATTGCAGCCGATAATAATAATTTTTTGAGGTTTTTCATGATGATAATATTTTGATTGTTTAGAACGAAATAAAATCGAGTATCTCATTTTATACGTAAATATTATAAATACTCACGAATTCTTTATTAAAGTTTACTGATTAAGCGTTAGCAAGTTTTAAGACCTAACAATCTTTAAGCGGTTATACATAATTTTAACTTAACAACATTAAACAACCTAAAGATAATGTTATCATGAGATAAGTTTCTATTGAAGTTCTGCGCCAAATGTAGTTAATAATTTTGGCTTAGTGATTAAGAGAATGTTTGAAACCTCTCTAAAACAAAAAAAGACGTTACTACTGCAACGTCTTCCTTACTATTGTATGAAAAAAACCAAAGTTCAAAATACCTGAAACTATTGATATAAGTACTAAGACAAAATTATTTAATACTAATTCTTATTATTGTTTTGCAATTACTGCCTTTAAAAAACGATCAATAGAACCACTATTCATTCGTTTTTTTGCGTTGTACTTACAAAAAATAATTAAGAATTAATAATCAATTATTTTTGGCTTAGTACTTACTTACTGAAACAATTAGTAAAACAGGCAGAGGAGAAAATTTCCTCTGCTTGTATTTAATTCATTGTCCGTTATATTATTATTCACCTAAATTCTTTTTAAATGTGGAGGACTTAGTTCCACCAGAAATTATCAGGAAGCGTTTTAGCTTGTTCTACACCTTCTGCATTACTTGCTTTCTCACTGTTTGGAAAGTCTAAACGATCAAATGAGAAATTATCATAAATCGTTTTTACGTAATCAACATTTGGTTGAAGAATAGTACCGTAAAACAAATCTCTGTTTCTTCTTACTTCTGCAAAAGACTCAGGGCCATTACCAATAATAGCTACCCACTTTTGTGTAAGAATTGCTGCTTTCGCATTTGCTGCAAAATCTGCTTTTAATTTCGCTGCAAATACAGGATAGTTTGCCTCTACATCATCACCTAAACCATAGTGTGATAGTGACAAGTTAACCCCTGCAATAAAATCTGCTTCAGATAATGATTGTTCTGCTTTCAAGAATGCAACTTCAGCTGCTGTCACCAATAAATCCGGAGAATCAGCTCCACCTAAATTTGCTTGGTTTACTCTGAAAATATTTGTTGCTGCAGGTACCTCACCGTGTGAAATTGTTGGTGTATACCAAGGTGTTTTTGCATCAGAATCAGCAATAGAATTATCAAAGAATACACTTAAACGTGGATCGTCATTTGTTTCATCCATATCACGACCTGTCATTACATTCAAGATACCTTGAGAAGGATGAGAAAGTAACCATGAGAACGAGAATACATCTCCGTTAGAACCCATGTTCCATACATCACCTTGACCGCTGTAAGGAATTAAAGCTTGATCATCCAATGAAGTGATCAGTGGTGCATTTAATGCTTCTTGAATTGCTGAAGTGTTACCTACTCTATTTGCTAAACGTAACTTTAAAGAGTTAGCAAACTTTGCCCACATTGCATGATCACCACCATAAATCAGGTCTTGTGCTCCAAAAGTGTTTCCTCCACCGCTTAACTTAGCAATAGCAGCTGAAAGTACATTGATCATATCTGAATATACTTCAGATTGTGCATCATACTTAGGCTTCAAAATACCATCCGTCAATGCTTTTCCTGCTTCTGAATAAGGAATGTGACCGTACAAGTCAGCCATTCTGTGCGCATGATATACTCTCCATACTTCCATCATAGCATAACCAGCACTCTCTGACTCCAATTGCATTTGAGCTGCAAGTAAGTTACCTAGCACTTTGATGTATGAGTTATTGAAGTATTCTTCTACCCACATTGGTCCAGTACCTGTTACCCAAGTTTGGTTGTCAGTACCAAAAGAAGTTGTGAAATGCATACTCCAAACACCTGTTGAAAGGCTATTCAAACGTGGAGTTTCATGACCAACACCTGAAGTAGCTAACTGAGCAAATGTAAAATACTGTGCCGCACTTGGTTGGTTAGAAGGAATGTTTGGGTTTGTATTGATTTCCTCAAAATCACTTGTACAAGAAGCTCCTGATATAAGCAAGGCTCCTGCAACTAATATATTTTTAATGGACTTTGTAAATTTCATAATCTAAAGATTTTGTGTATTTCAAGTACACAATACATAATGTACTGTGTACTATTTAGAATGAATTACTTTGTTAGAATTTCAAGTTTAAGTTAAAACCATAACTTGCTGAAGAAGGGATAGCAGCATACTCAATTCCTAACATTCCTCTTGATACTAAAGATTCAGGATCAATACCATCAACTCCGCTGTAAAGCAATGCTAAATTTCTACCAATGAATGAGATTGTAGCACCTTGGATGTATACTTTTTGAGTTAATGAAGTTGGTAATTTATACCCAAAACTTACTTCTCTTAATTTCACATATGAAGCGTCTTGTACGAAAGCATCTGCAACTGCTGAGTTTCCGATAGCATCATAGTAAGCTTGTGTGTCGATTTTTTGAACTGATCCGTCTACAGATACATTAACACCACCTGCATTTCTTTGGTCAGCAGTAGTTTGGTGATGACCGTTTCTATGTAAGTTGTAATTCGTGTAAGAGAACATATCTCCACCGATCTTCGCATCTAAAACAACATTCATTACAAAGTTTTTGTAAGAGAATCTGTTTGATAAACCTAACATGAAGTCTGGAGTAATGTTACCTAACTCTTTATCTTCTTCGAACTGTGGCGTATAAACTGTTAATCCGTCTTCACCAGTTTCAGCATTAAACTGAGGATTACCGCTTGCATCTCTAACTAATTGTCTACCTACAATTTGACCATAAGGCTTACCTGTTTGAGCTAAGATTCTTACCTCACCTCTTGCAGATTGGTTTAATAATAACTCATCCAAACCTACCTCTTCATAAAGTGATACTAATTCGTTTGTATTTTTTGTGAAGTTGGCTGTGATATCCCAGTTAAATGATCCTTTTTGGATGGCATTTGCTGTCAACATTAATTCAATACCACTGTTTTTCATTGATCCTTGGTTTACTACGATCGACTGAGCTCCTGCAGTATTTGGAAGTGGTACTGGGATAACTTGATTTTCAGAGATTCCGCTGTAGTATGTTACGTCTAATCCAATTCTGTTATTTAAGAACTTAAGGTCTGCACCAATTTCCCATGAAGTAGTAATCTCTGGTAATAAGTTAGGATCAATTACTGATACTGAAGTGATATCACCTCTGTTTGTGATTGTACCAATTGCTCCTGCAGGCTGACCATTAATAACATCTTGAGTGATGATAGAGTAAGCTAATGAAGTTGAGTAAGGATCTGTATCTTTACCTACTTTAGCCCATGATGCTCTTACTTTACCAAAAGTGAAGATTGACTCATCTACATCTAATAATTCAGAGAAGGCAAATGCACCTGTTACTGAAGGATAGAAGAATGATTGATTAGGTAGCGCTGATGACCAGTCATTTCTTGCTGTTAAGTCTAAGAATAATACGTTCTTATATCCAATGTTTGCTGAACCAAATACTGAGTGAACTTTCTTTTCAGTGATGTTCTCACGTGTTGCAGTTCCTCCATCAGCGTTGTTGAAGCTGTACCAATCTCTCTCTACCAATGCACCCGCTAACGTGTTAGTATATACAACATTTTGATGTAAGAAGTTAGCACCTGCAATTGCACTCAATGATAAATCACTTGAGAAGTCTTTCTTAAAGTTAAAGATAAAGTCAGTGTTTTGCTCTGTTACATTGAAAGCGTCTTTTTCTAATCTACCAGCTGGTCTGTATACAGTACCTTCAGCACCTTTTGGTGAAGTTCTAAATCTGTCGTGTGTCCAGTGATCCAAACCTGTACGAGCTTGGAAGCTTAAACCTTCCATGATATCAAACTTAGCAGAAACAAAACCTAAAACTCTGTTTTTCTCATCCCAGTTTGGTGCTTTTTCAAGAGCGTAATATGGGTTCATTAAGAACTGATTGTTTGAGAAGTTGAAATGCTCTCCATCTCTCATTGTGTTATTCTTAAGATCTTGAGTTCTAACAGAACGTCCCATGTTGATAAAAGTAAACATTGGGTTCTCCATTGTTTCAGCCATATAAGCTCTGTTATAACCCTTTACATTAAAGTAGTTTACTTTACTATCTACAGTTAAGATACCTTTCTTCATACTACCTCTTAAGCCAACTGAGTTTCTTTCAAAAGTTGACGTTGGCACCATACCTTCATTCTTTAAGTTTGCATATGAAAGTCTGAAGTTTGCTTTTTCATCTCCACCACCTACTGCAATTGAGTTCATCATTGTAGTACCAGTATTGAAGAAGTCTTTTACGTTATCAGGTTGAGCAGTGTATTGTGATTCATTACCTGTCCAGTCTGTGTACGTTTGACCTTGCATTCTAGGTCCCCAACTTGATTGAGAGTTTTGTTGAGAACGAATTTCTTCTGCTGCAGGGATTACACCATCACGACCAAGACCATACTCATTTTGGAAGTTTGGTAATACCAATGGATTTTCGAAAGTGAAGTTACCATTGTACTCTACAGTAAGTTTGCCATTTCTGTTTTTTCCTTTCTTAGTAGTGATTAAGATAACACCACCTGCTGCACGTGAACCATATAAAGCTGCTGCTGCAGGTCCTTTTAATACTGAAAGTGATTCAATGTCATCAGGGTTGATATCACCAATACCATCACCATAATCAACACCACCATCCCAGTAGCTTCCTGTGTTATAGAAAGATGAGTTATCAATCGGCACACCATCAACAATATATAATGGTTGGTTTGATCCTGTTAAAGAGTTGTTACCACGGATAACAACACGAGATGAACCACCTGCACCACCTGCAGTTTTAGTAATTTGTACACCTGATACTTTACCAGACAATCCATTAATTACGCTTGGTTCTTTAGCTACTGCTAAATCATCTCCCTTTACTTCTTGGACTGCATAACCAAGAGCTTTTGATTCTCTTTCCATACCAAATGCTGTCACCACAACTTCTTCTAGTTGTTCGGCATCTACCTCTAAAGAGATGTCAAATGATGTTTGAGTACCGACTTCAACATCTTGCGTTTTGTAACCAATATAAGAGAAAGAAAGCGTTGATCCTTCTCCTACTGTTAAACTAAACTCACCATTAAAATCGGTTGTTGTACCTACAGAGGTACCTTTGATTAATACGTTTACACCTGGTAATGGCTCTCCTGTGCCATTTTCACTTACTGTACCTTTCACAAGTGACTCTTGTGCTTGAAGGAAATTTGTCATTAGTAGTAGGCTAATGACTAATGTTAGTAGTCTGAATTTCATATTGAACTGAAGGTTAGATGAACAGACGATGTGAGCAGAGAGTAATTAGTAATTTTGCTCACAAGCAAAGGAAACACTCCCTTGCATTTTCTTGATATCGTAAATGTATAACAGACACTTAAGGAAAATTAAAAAAATAGATTAACAGTGATTAACGTCTGTTATACAACGTTAATTCACAGACGAACTGCATTCATCTAAGGATAAATGTCATAAAATCTTATATTTGTAACATAAATCTAATTTAATTGTCTCATTGACATTTAACATATAATTAGTAGATATTATTAAACTTTCGTTAACAATGGCTATATCTACTGATAAAAATAAGTTCAATGAGCCAGTAAACTTCTTTGAACATATCCCCGAAGTGATGACGCTTAAACTGCAGAAGCCTATATTACATCATACCATATTTTGGTTAATCTATTTTCTTTTAAATGGATTGAGATGGGGAAGCTACTATGATGACTATACCTATTCTTTCCAATCAAATATAATAGGTTTTGCGATTCATATCCCCCTTACGTACTATCACGCGTATTATTTACTTCCAAAGTTTATTCCTTCTAAGAAATATGTTCTTTATTTATTGAACCTTGCTGGCGCTTTAGTAGTAATGATGTATGTCAAAGTATTTATGACACAGCAGTTTTTATTACCGGTATGGCCTGAAGCTGGCACGCAGGCGGAAATTTTCAGTGTTAATCATGTTGTAGCCATTATTACGGGTGAATTATATGTGCTGGGAATTACCACTTCTATTGCGTTGACCAGAAACTGGATCATCAATCAGAAACGTACACGCGAGCTTGAAAAACAAAATATGATGACGGAATTGAACTTGCTGAAATCACAGATACAGCCTCATTTCCTGTTCAATACTTTAAATAATATCTATTCACTTACTTTAGATAAGAGTGATGATGCTCCGGATGCCATCATAAAGCTCTCGGAACTGATGAGTTATATGCTTTATCAAAAAGAGTCAAGAGTGCTTCTTTCTGATGAAATGTATTATCTGCAAAACTATCTTGACCTTGAGAAGCTACGCTTTGGCCACCGACTTAATCTTACATTTGAAGTGGAAGGTGATGACGATGGGGTGCGGATTCCTCAGTTATTATTGTTGCCGTTTATTGAAAATACCTTTAAACATGGCACCAAGAACAAATTAAATGAGATTGATATATCACTTCACTTGAAGATTTCACAGGATTTTATCACTTTTGAAGTAGAAAATCCTAACATTGACCAGACACCTCTACCGTTTAATCTTACTACTGATACGCAAAATAAACCTAAGACTGGTGGATTTGGACTAGAAAACGCTAGAAGAAGATTAGGCTTACTATACGGTGACCTCTATTCTCTGGATATTAACGATGGGGAGAAGATTTTTAAAGTAACACTTAAAATTCCAAGAGATGAGCAAAATAAAATGCCTAATCATTGATGATGAACCTTTAGCAATCAAGGTGATTGAAAATTATCTACTTCGTCTCAATGAATTTGAAATTGTGGCCAAATGCGAAAGTGCGATCGAAGCTTTCAATATATTACAAAACAATAAGATTGATCTGCTGTTTTTAGATATAAACATGCCGATGCTTACAGGAATTGACTTTGTGAAGTCGCTGGAGCAGAAGCCGGAAGTTATTCTTACTACCGCACATAGAGAATATGCTTTGGAAGGTTTTGAGATTTCCGCTCTGGATTATTTATTAAAACCTATTTCTTTTCAACGTTTCTTAAAAGCGGCAAATAAAGCAGCGCAGTTTATACACACTAAAGAAGCGGCTAAGGCTCCTCCTAAAACTGTTGCGGCACCTGTTTCCTCCTCTTCTGCAAGCACAGAAGAAGAGCGTTTTATCTTCCTGAAAGTAGAAAAGAAAATGCTGAAAGTTTTTCTTGACGACATCATTTATATGGAAAGTCTGAAAGATTACTTGAGAATTTACACCAAGGAAAAAGAAATGGTGGTGCACTATACGCTTACTAAGATTCTGGAAAATCTTCCTGAGGACGAATTTATAAGAATACACCGCTCCTATGCTATTTCACTTAAAAAGGTAAATGCAATTGAGGGAAATCAGGTAGAATTGAAAAACGGAAAGATGCTTCCTATCGGCAGATTGTATCAGCAAACAGTGAAGGATACAATTTACAGTAAAGGAATAATGCCCAACTCATAAATCATAAAGATGTTTACTTTCAAACCCGCAAAACAGAAAAAATCGAAACACCCTCTAATTCTAATCCATGGCGCTTTGTTCAATGGAGAAGCATGGAGAGGTAATTTTCTAGATTATTTTGCCGAATTGGGATACGACACCTACGCCGTTCACCTAAGTGGCCACCGCGATAATGAAAGTAAACTCTTCCTAAATTTATACGGTTTAGACCAATACACAGAAGATGTTATAAAACTGATCACTTCTCTGGATGAAAAGCCTATTCTTATAGGTCATTCAATGGGAGGACTTGTAACACAGCTTGTCGGTCAGAAAATTTCCCTTCAAGCGGCTGTTTTATTGGCGGCTGTTCCTCCTTTTGGGGTTTTCAGGTCAATGTCTGAATTCTTCCTTACAGCACCTTTAAGCTGGGGTAAATTTGCTGCCTCCGCTTTATTTCCTTTTGGAAAATATATTGAAACAGAACCTCCAGAAGGGATTTACACCACATTACCTTCATTAGAAGTCCGAAAA
Organism: Flammeovirga aprica JL-4; assembly: GCF_012844305.1. Lineage (GTDB taxonomy): Bacteria > Bacteroidota > Bacteroidia > Cytophagales > Flammeovirgaceae > Flammeovirga > Flammeovirga aprica. The sequence continues at coordinate 83,302 of NZ_JABANE010000006.1, read as the reverse complement.
CATGTCAGTAAAAATATGCAGAGAGAATCTATCAGAGCTCTACTGGAAATGATGCTGAGAGACTTTGAAATTGATGCATCAAAGGTTAATTTCCCAATGGCTCATATTGGTTTCAGGGATGATAAAATTATTTTTCCTGAGGATGTAGAAAAAACGGCCACATTTTATGGACAGCAGGCCATAATATTTGAGAACAGAGCTCATGCTTTTATGTTTGAACCCAATTGGACAGAAGTGGCAGAGTACATTCAGGAATGGCTTGACGATAAAAACTAATTCATCATCTCTGCCAGACCATTGTAGTGATTAACGATTTTAATCAGATCTTCTCTATTTTTATATTGAAGCCCCGATTTTCTCATATACTCATTTATTTCCTCCTCTTTACCTTCAAATACTTTCAAGAAGGTTTTTCTTTTCACATCTAAATCATAGATCACCTTGCCATCCAGCAGCAAGTAAAGTTTCTCTTTCAACTCAAAACTATAATAAACCTCTGCTTGTCTTCCCTTCACATCATGCACACTGTTCTCTAGCTCCCTTCTTCTTTCTGGGTCAAAATGAGCTGTAGTTCTATGCATAATTTTCCATAAATAAGGATAAGCAATGACACCAACCTTACCTTCCTCCACAATTTCATAGATACCAATTGCAGGCAATTCATCTCTATAAAAACGTTCGGCATTTACAAAGTGATGGGGCACAGTTATTTCCTGTTCATTTTCATCTAATGTGTGGGCTATAAAATCAAACTCATCAATTTCATGCTGTTCAAAAATCAAGACTGTTGTATCCTTCATTCCTTCCCCTCCATACAGCTCAATATCCTCAATCTGTAAGACCTCTACTTGATCTCTTTCTAAATCATAAAGCAAAGGCACATCTTTGAATACTGTACCATCTTTCAATGATAAATTGCCATTTTCCCACTCTGGATGGAAAAATACCATACTGTCTCTGAGGTTCTGCGATTGATTTTCCAAATCCTTGGTAGCCTCATGAATCATATCATTTTTCTTCTTTTTGTCTTTTTTCTGGGCAAAGAGAAGCGTACCTGATACTGAAAATAAAAATAGGAATATTAAGAGTCTCTGCATTTTTGAATTAAGTCTTGGTTCCATTTCATTCAAGTAGCCATGTTTTTTAGCAAATGGCTTAATCACAGTATTAATATACTGAAGTTAAGGTATAAAGCAAGTTTTTGGATAAAAAAAAGAGGTTGAACTATTTATAGAACAACCCCCTTAAACACGTTTATCTTTAATACGTAACGTAACGCATGCCTAATTTCAAATTAGTATGATTTTGAGATTTCGATGAAGTCTCTAGCTACTAATGAAGCACCACCGATCAAACCACCGTCAACGTCAGGTTGAGCGAATAATTCTTGAGCGTTGCTTGGCTTAGCAGAACCACCATATAAGATAGAAGTAGCATCAGCAACCTCTTGACCATATTTAGCAGCAACCATATCACGGATATCTTTGTGCATTTCTTGTGCTTGTGCAGAAGAAGCTGTTTTACCAGTACCGATAGCCCAAACTGGCTCGTATGCTAAAACTACTTTACCGAAGTCCTCAGCAGAAAGGTGGAATAAACCTTCTGATAATTGCTTCTCAACAACTTCTTTTTGAGTACCAGCCTCACGCTCCTCTAATACCTCACCGATACAGAAGATTGGCAACATACCGTTTGCAATTACAGCATCAGTTTTAGTAGCTAAAGTAGCATTTGACTCACCAAAGTACTCACGACGCTCAGAGTGACCCAAGATCACGTAATCAATACCATAAGAAGCTAATTGCTGTGCAGAAATTTCTCCTGTGTAAGCACCTTTTGGCTCTGTGTAGCAGTTCTGAGCACCAACAAATACATTAGCAGCATCACCAACTAATGATTTTACTTTGCTTAAATGAATGAAAGGAGTACACATGATAACTTTAACGTCTGACGGAGTTTCGTCTTTCGCGATATTCACTACTTCTGATGCTAAAGATACAGCGTCTTCCTTAAGAAGATTCATTTTCCAGTTACCTGCAACAATTTTTTGTCTCATGATGTAAATTTTCTTTTATAAGATGAATTTTATAATCAGTCGCGAATATACATATCACACCGTATTTTGAAAATGAGTTTCGTCATACTCAGACAGATAGTTTGAGGGGTATTTTGATAAAAAAGTAGATTTTCCGCCTCTTTTTTCATTATCTGACTTATATTTTTCCATATTATGGAATATTTGTTTCATTTTGAAACTTTAAAATATGCCAAAAAACAGATAAACCCTTTTAAAATACTCAAAAACAATGGTTTAACTAATTTTTCATTTTATGGCACAGTAAGTGAATAAAGATTAATTGGGTAAAGAAACATAGGTTAGTCACCTATTGTATGGCATGATACACCAGTAACATTAACCAGCTGTGGAAAGACACTTGAAATTTTTCAAGTGTTTTTTTTATGCCCATTTTTGAGCTGAGCCCACGAAATGAAGTAAACGTGTATTTCGTAGACCCATAATTGAAATTATGGGCTTTTGGGAAGATAACTCATTGATCAACTTTTGATAAAAATATTTAGCTTAAGTGCAAAGTCAAAATTTAGAAACAAAAAAAGGCCATCCATCGGACAACCTTTTTCATTATATAATCTAACTACTGTCTATACTACTTTATTTTCATTCTATCTGATTATAAAAACGGCATACAGTAGCCTTCGACTTTCAAATTATTACTATAAAGTATTAAAAAATGACTTTTTTGTTTAAATCACAACAAAAAACACAACGCATAAAAAAAGGCTTCGCTTCTAAAGCAAAACCTTTTTTACATCTCTCTGTCGTCTAATTTACTGGATCAATGTCTTCTGAGAGTGTTTGTATGTTCCATTTTGAATCCATTGAAATACAGATTCTTCTATCATGATAAGCTGGAACGATCTGGGTTGGTCTGATCTACTTCTTTTCAGATGTATCGGTCAGAATACTCTGAAGTGCTCACTAAACATCAAATTAATGCCACATAAGAAGTGTGAGGGGTTTTCATCATGATATTATATTCTTGCACAAATGTTCTTTTCAAATTAAGCCTTGTAAAATTTTTATGCGTTTGTAAAATTTACAGGTTTTTATCACTTGTTACACCCTTATAACTGTCATGAGTAAGTTTTAGTTCACTTCCACCTTATTTTATTTCAAAAAAATTACTTTCACATTGATTTCCTACAGAAATATCCCCTACTGCAAACAACCTTATATCAAGTAAGAAGCTCTAGTATAGAAGTCCAAATGATGGATTTAAGGCCATATAGGTAAGTTTTTAGGAGAACTTTGGCATTGAAAATTTTATCTTTTTGTTACTTTGCTCACATGAACAAGTTTGTTTCCAAAAAGCTTCAATTACGTGAATTGGTGAAAATGGCTCTGGTCACCTCACCCATTATTGGTATTTACACCATTACCCCAATGGTACTGCACGTTATTTCCTTGCCTGAAATTGAGAAAACCATGATTTCATGGAGTTATCTCACACTTTTGAAAGCATTGAGCGGTATTTCTGTTTTTGTTTTTATCCAATGGATGATCAATATATGGCTCTTTCATTTCCTTGATGATCAACTCAACAGGACAGTACATCAAAACTGGAAGTACCTTTTTTCTTACACTGTCATGTTTGTAATCGTTTTTTTATTCAGATTGAAACGAGCAGAACATGCTCCAATTGATTTTGGTTCTTTTGGGTACTATCCTATTATTGCTGCTACTGCCAACAATACTTTTATTTTAATTATTTATTGGCTGATTACTGGCAAACATGAAAAAGCACAGTTGGAACTGGCCAAAACTCGCCTTGAACTGGCCCAATATGTAACACAGCAGGAGCAGTTGAAAAATAAAATCCACCCCCACTTTATATTCAATGCTCTCAATACGCTGAAGCTATTAATCAAAAAAGAGCAGCAAACCGCAGAGGATTATCTTGTACGGCTATCGGCCCATTTGAGGTTTTCAATCACCGAAGCGGCAAAGGACCAAGCTTTGATTAAGAATGAGCTGGAGTTTTGCCAGAATTATATAGAACTGCAAAAAGTGAGGTTTGCCAACTCTATTCAGTTTGAGAATTACCTTCCTAATGAGGTGATCAATAACGAATATCTTCCTGTTGTCACCCTTCAATCTTTGGCAGAGAACGCGATAAAACACAATGCCTTCACCAAGAATAATCCACTCATAATCAAAATCAGGCAAAACGAAGACAATTCTATTACATTCAGCAATAACCTCATTCCAAAGAGAAACCCTGAAGCCACTACTGGCACAGGTTTGAATAATTTGAAAAAACGATTTAAACTGCTGGGAAATGCTGAGCCTACTGTGCTCCACAACATCAAGGACAAACAATTTGAAGTGACTTTTGATACCTTAAAAAAATGAATATTGTAATTATTGAAGACGAATACCTGATGGCTGATGAGCTCGAATCTCTGATTTTAGAGTACAGTTCTGATCATGCTATTCAAGCAAAACTCACCACGGTAGACGAAGCGATAGAGTATCTCAAGCACAACCCGATGCCTGATTTATTTTTCTCAGACATTCAGCTTCCCGATGGACTTAGTTTTGAAATTTTTCAGGAGGTCAACTGTAAAGTACCCATTGTTTTCTGCACTGCTTATGATGAATACGCCTTGGAAGCGTTTAAAGTCAACGGTATTGATTACATCTTGAAACCGTTTGACAATACTACTATTACGGAAACGCTACAGAAAGTAGACCGCATGATCAAAAGCAACAGTCATGATACGCAAGATTTCAATAGTATCATTGCTGAACTATCGGGCGTACCTAAAAAAAATGTCAAGAAGAATATTCTGATTTTTAAAGGTGAAAAGATTATTCCTGTCAATACATTACAGATTGCATTAATACACCTTGACTCTAGCGTGACTTATATTTATACTTTTGATGGAGAAAAATACCCTACAGATCAGTCACTAGATACCTTGGAATCAAGCTTGAATTCTGATTTTTATAGAATCAACCGTCAATTCCTAGTTAATAGAAATGCAATCAATCATGTATCAAAATATTTTGCTAGAAAACTGCTGGTAGAAACTCAAGTCGACATTCCAGAAGACATCGTTGTCAGCAAAGCCAAAGCCAGCGATTTTTTAAAATGGCTTCAAGACTAAGGGGATATTTGAAACATACTTTACGCAGTTATACTGAATTTGGGTTACTATTTTCCACAACAAAATACACTGCCCGTTTGAAGTATTAAAATGCCCGTTTGATGTTAATTTTTCCTTTTCCAATGAGATAGAATGTTAATATTTGTACTAAATCATAACTTAATTTTAGTATGAATATTAATTCTTTCTTACTCATCATCTTACTTCTTATCTCATCTATTTCATTTGGCCAAACTAAATACACCCTAAGCGGACAAATAAAAGATGGCTCTAATGGCGAAGACTTGCCATTTGCTACGGTAACAGTAAAAGAACTTAAAGGCGTGGGTGTTACAGCCAATACTTACGGATATTATTCATTGAGTTTACCGCAAGGAAACTACACCGTTATTTACAAATACATTGGGTACGAGGTGATTGAAAAATCAATTGTACTGGATAAAAATGTAACACTATCTTTAGAGCTTTCACCTGCTTCCCAAAGTTTGGAGGAAGTAGTGGTTACAGCCGAAAGAGAAGATAGGAATATCACTGCCAATGAAGGTAGTGTTACAAGAATTGACACTAAAGCCATCAAAGAACTTCCTACTTTCGGAGGGGAGGTAGATATCATAAAAGTGATGCAGACACAGCCAGGTGTGAAAACATCAGGTGAAGGCGGTTCAGGCTTCTATGTTCGTGGTGGCGGACTCGATCAAAACCTTGTGCTTTTGGACGAAGCACCCGTTTACAACCCTTCTCACCTTCTCGGCTTTTTCTCTGTTTTTAATGGTGACGCCATCAAAGGTGCTACTATGTATAAAGGGGGAATGATGCCTGAATATGGTGGCAGAACTTCTTCGGTGCTTGACATTAGAATGAAAGATGGTAATGCCAAAGAACATACAGTAGCAGGTGGTATTGGTACTATTGCCTCAAGATTGACTGTGGAGGGTCCGATTGTAAAAGACAAAGGTTCATTTATGATTTCGGGCAGAAGAACATACGCAGACCTCTTTCTAGGACTTTCTAATGACCCAAGTTTTTCGAACTCCAGTCTTTATTTTTATGACCTTAATTTAAAGGCTAATTACAGGATCTCAGAGAAAGATAGAATCTTCATTTCAGGATATTTCGGACAAGATAAACTCGGCGTAGACGGATCTATCAATATGAATTACGGCAACGGAACGGGTACTGTACGCTGGAATCACGTTTTCAATAGTAAACTATTTTCCAACACTTCTTTCATTATCAGTAATTACAGCTATGAGTTTGGTTTTGGATCGGGTGAAGACCGTATTGGTTTGGAGTCAGTCATCAAAGACCTCAATTTCAAACAGGACTTCTCTTATTATGCTTCTACAAAACATACGCTAAAATTTGGCTTCAATGCCATCAATCATACCATAGAGCCAGGCAATTTATCTGCCGGAGCCAATACAGGTGTCAACCCAAAAAATTCTGAACAGAAATACGGTATTGAAGGGGCATTTTATATTCAAGATGAATTTAAAGTTTCCAACCGTTTGAGTATTAATTATGGTCTTCGCTACTCACTTTTCCAAGGCTTAGGCACAGGTACTGAATACTATTACAATGATAAAGGTGAAGTGATTGGTGCTAAAAAATACGGTGATGGTGAGCAAATGCAGTATTATGGAGGGCTCGAACCTCGTCTGTCTGCCAATTATATCATCAACACAAAAAGCTCTGTGAAACTAGGGTACAACAAGAATTATCAATACCTGCACATGTTGAGTAATTCCACATCTTCTTCTCCTACGGATACTTGGATTATGAGTTCCAATAATGTAAAACCACAGGAGGCAGAACAAATCTCATTGGGCTACTTCAGAAATTTCAAAGACAATGCTTTCGAAACTTCTGTGGAGGCTTATTACAAAGACATGCAAAATGTAATTGACTATAAAACGGGTGCCAATGTGTTTTTGAATGAACAATTGGAAGGTGATTTAGTGTACGGCAAAGGCAGAGCATATGGTTTAGAATTTATGGTCAAGAAAAATAAAGGACGCCTTACGGGATGGTTAGGTTATACATTGGCCAGATCTGAAAAGCAGTTTGATGAAATCAATAACGGACAGTGGTTTGCCGCCAGACAAGATAGAATTCACGATATCAACTTAGTGGCCATTTATAAACTAAGCCCTAAAGTAACACTATCAGGTAACTTTGTTTATTACACTGGAGATGCGGTAACATTCCCTTCAGGAAGATATGAAGTAGATGGTAAAGTAGTGCCTTACTACACAGAAAGAAACGGATACAGAATGCCGGATTACCACCGTCTAGATTTGGCTTTAACTTGGATCAGAAAGAAAACGGACAAGTTTGAATCAAGCTGGAATTTCTCTCTTTACAATGTTTATGGAAGAGAAAATGCTTACACGATCAGTTTTGAGCCAAATGAAGAGGACCCTAATAAAACAGAAGCTGTACAAGTAGCTTTATTCAAATGGGTTCCTTCAGTTACTTACAATTTTAAATTCTAAAACGACTGCTTAATTATGAAATCTATACAACTCATCGTTTCAGTAATAGTTATCGCTTTTTTGGTTACAGCTTGCGAAAAAGTGATTGATGTAGACTTAAAAGATGCTGCCCCAAGAATTGTAATCGAAGCAGTTCTGATGGAAGGAGAAAATGATTTTGAGGTAAAAATCTCTAAAACTGCTCCCTATTTTGATAATTCTCCATCGGAAAAAATTGATAATGCAAGTATTACATTAAAATACAATGATCAGACTATTGATGTGCCTAGCAAAGGGAATGGAAGTTACTCTGTTCCTGTAAATGCTGTCATCAATACAGAATACCACCTAGAAGTCAATGTAGACAATGAAGTATACAATGCTTCTACCACTATGCTTGATAAAGTGGCTATTGATACTATTTATTCTGAATATGAAGAAGGCTTCGGTCCAAGAGAATCGGGTTACTATGTTTATATCAAATACACTGATCCTGGAGACGTGGAAAACTTCTACCGTCTTACTCATGATTTGAATGGAGAATATCAGAATACTGAAAATGACCTGAGAGTTTTTAATGACTTAAGAAACAACGGCAATCAGCCCAAAACTTCTTTAGGTTTTAAAGTTTTTGAAATAGGAGATGTTGTAGACGTAAAACTTATTCACTTTGATGAACCTTCTTATGATTACTTCAACTCTCTTAATGACATCATTGGTGGTGGTGGCGGTCCAAGTGGCGGTTCTGCTGCTCCTGGAAATCCACTTTCCAACTGGTCAAATAATGCTTTAGGATATTTCTCTGCTTACAATTACGATTCGGCATCCATCACCGTAGGAGTAGAATAGAGTTAAGAATGAAGAATTAAGAGAGAAGAATGCAGGTGGTTCGTAACAAGAAGGTCTGAGTAAACCGATAAAAAAACACCTGCATTCTTCATTCTACATTCTTAATTCTTCCCTCTTCATTCAAAACTCTTCCCATCAATGGCCCTACTGCTAAAACGATAAAAAGGTATTCTATACTGATCACATTTTGTAACACGCTCAATAATTGAATACTGACAATAGTGATCGCAAAACCAATACAGTTGACAATAGTCAATGCTGTCCCTTTTAATTCTGCTGGAGCATTTTGAGCAACTAATGTGGAGAACAAAGGAGAATCAGCAATCACAAACATTCCCCATAGCACTAAAAATGTAACGAAAACCCATGGTGCATTTAAAATGAAAAATAAAGGGGATAGCAAACAGCATATGCCAGATAATGTCAGTGCTATTCTTGCCGTTTGTTTCACTCCTATTTTTTCTGAAATAAAACCACCAATCACACAAGCTAAACCTCCTACGGCTATGATGATGAATGAAAGCAATGGGATGTTAAAGGCTGGTACGCTATGTAATTCTTGATAAGAGTAAAGCATTATTGGAACAAAAGCCCAAAAGGTATACAACTCCCACATGTGACCGAAGTAACCAAAGGCTGAAGCTCTAAAAGCAGGCTTCTTGAAAATATCTTTGATGGCATAGAAACTGAATTGAGACGATGGCTTTCTAAAAGGTCCATCCGGTACAAACAGGAAAATTAAAAATGCGCCTGCAGTGGCTAAAATGGAAGTGGCTATGATCACATATTTCCACGGCATTGTATCTGTCAGTACTTTCAATAAATGAGGAAAAGCTGTTCCCAAAACCAAAGCCCCTACTAAAAAGGACAATGACCTGCCCAACCCCTTTTCAAAATAATCCGCCGCTATTTTCATTCCCACAGGATAAATGCCTGATAAGAAAAAGCCTGTCAAGAATCTAAAAAGAAGCAATGTATTCAAAGTATTGGCTTCCCAAATAATCCCAGCATTAAACAAAGCACCTAGTAAAGCGCTTACAAGAAAAACGTTTGAGGGAGAAAAACGATCTGTAATGGTCAAAACAGCAAAAGTAAGTGTGCCTATTATAAAACCAAACTGAACGGCTGAAGTCAATGCTCCAAGTGCATCAGGCGACAAAGAAAGACTATTGACTAAATCATTCATTACGGCATTGCCTGCAAACCAAAGTGAAGTGCAGCAAAACTGGGCGGTAACAATAAGAGGAAGCGTAAGTTTATTTTTCATGAAGTGTTTGTTGTTTCAGCGGAATTGAGAAAGAAAGGTAATAATATAGTCAGCAGTTATACAAATGGCATTAAACAAAAAAGGTCGCCCATTGGACAACCTCTTTCAAATTTTTTAATCTAACTACTGTCTATACTACGTTTTTATCATTCTATATACAGCTTGTTTAACGTTGCTGTTTAGTGACAGATTGATAGAATATGACTTTTGAGTATCAAAAAATGGTTAAGTACTTGTCCAATAAAAAAGAGCAGCCATAATGGCTACTCTCTCAATGGGTTAAAACTTCAAGTTTAATCTTAAGGTATGTATATTTCTATCTAAAGAGTGGGGCAAATTTTGATCTGTATACGTAAGCTAGATAAATGACCATGCCAAGGAAAGCTATAGATCCACCTATTCCGGCGGGATCGAGTGTAGCGTGGAACAACACAGCATTAAAACCAATTGCTCCCAAAACCACCAAAGTTGCAGGAACAGCAATCTTTGTTGCGAGTAACAATCCACCCACAATTTCAAGAATTCCTACGATCGGAAGGATTCCCATCAGCATTAATGCTCCAAAAACCTGTGCAACCTCCTTACTAGCAGGGGGCATAGGGATAAAATTCAGAAATTTGTTTAATCCAAAAACAATCATCATCAAGGCAAGTAAATATCTTACTGCCATTGTTGCTTTTCCTTCTGAAACTACCGGCTGATCTTCTACAAATGCTTGATTTTCCATGATTTGAGGCTTTATCTAATCTATATTTCCTAAAAACTGCATTTTACAATTAAAACTCAAACAATATTTGTTCTTGTTTTATTTGTTTAAACAATATTAAAATAATGAAATTACAATTCAAAAATAACAACAACATTTGTTAAAACATATAACAACATTAACATTATTGTTAAACTTTTTCTTTGAATAGTTATATAATATTAGGATTTTTGTAGTGTCAATTAACTTAAATAATTAAATCAAAAGTGAACTTCCATGAAAAATGTTTATCGTATTAACTTTCTAAGCATTGTTTTACTCTTTGCCTCACTTCAGATCCAAGCACAAAACCAACCTACTTTCAAAACTAATTTTTTTAATGAGGTTGAATTTCCTGAAACAATCAATGTTACTAACCAAACGCTACAGAGCAATGGTTATGGAGCATTTTCAAAAGGTCTGAAAAAAGTATTCTCATGTGCTTTGTATGTTGAAAACCGTACAGATGATGCGATCAGTTTGATCTACAGTGAAGATCTAAAAGTGATCGACCTTGTAATGACATCCAATTACCTTCAATCTGAAAACACTGTCAAAAAAATCAAGGCCGCTTATGCCACAGACCTTAAAGCAGCCGCTGATGCTTCAGCAGAAGAAAAGCAATTTATTTCTGACTTAAGAAAGCATGACAAAATCATTACATCTCAAGTAACAACTGTTGAAAAACTTTTTGGTGAAGCTTTCAACAAGTCTAACTTAGGTAATGTAGAAAGTATCAGTGATGATATTAAAGAGTACATTGCTTCTTTCGGTGATCTGATCGAAACAGGAGATCACTTCAGAATTATCAGTAAGAATAACAAAGTCACTCTTTTTAAGAATGGTGAGCAGTTATTCCAAACGGATAACAAAGCATTCAAAAAAGCTTTAATGAACATCTATTTAGGAAACACTCCTATTGATGCTACATTAAGAGAAAATCTTCTTTCGATCTAAGAAAAAAGATAAAGTCGAAAATTTGAGGTCGGTTATTGAAAAATAATCGGCCTTTTTTTATTTTAAAAAAACCTATATATCAGCTGATTAAAAAATAAATAGATTTTTTTTCAAAAAAGAATAGGGGTAAACCTCAGGGTGCGGGTCATAATACCGGAAGCGGGAGAAACAGCAACTTCTACTCATGACGTCAAGTGAAGTTCACTCTCCTGCCCTCTTTTAATTTGAAACAAAAAAATATCTAAATAAATAATCAGATGAAAAATCTACTTTTAAACATCTTCGCATTTTTATTAATCTCATCATCATTATTCGCACAAGATCAAGTTCAAGAAAAAGAATCTAAAGTTGCCCAAGTTTCATTCTTATATCCGGTGGGAATGAACGGAACCAATACAAATGTTGCTAGTGATATTTCTTTCAATATACTTTGGGGCGTAAACGGCGGTGTGAATTATTTTGAATTAGGTGGTATTGCCAATGTGAATAACGGAAATGTTTCTGGAGGTCAGATTGCTGGTATTACCAACGTCACTAAAGGTGAAAGTAATGGCATTATAATATCAGGTATCAGCAACTTCAATACTGGTTCTGCTAAAGGATTGCACTTAGCGGGTATCAATAACTTTTCTAAAAATGAAGTGAATGGTGCACAAATCTCAGGTATTTCCAACGTTTCTGGAGGTGATATGAACGGTGCTCAAATTGGTTTGACCAATACTGTAAGAGGTAAATTAGTAGGAGTGCAGGTTGGTCTGATTAACTACACAGACAGCTTGAATGGTGGACAGATCGGTCTGATCAACGTGGTAAGAAAAGGTGCTAAAGGTACTCCAATCGGTTTGATCAACGTGGTAAAAAATGGTTACTATGCTGTTGAAGTTGGTGCTGGAGAAACAGTTTGGGGTAATGTGAACTTCAAAATGGGTACGCAAAGATTCTACACCATCTTCAAAGCAGGTTATACTCAGTTCAACGAAAAAGATGTAACTACATTTGGTGCTGGTTTTGGTACTCAGTTCGAATTGGCAAAGAGAGTGAACTTAGCATTAGACCTTTCTGCTAACCAAGTTGTATACGATAATACTTTGAAAGATACTGGCTTAAATTTATTGAGCAAAGCAGATTTGAATGTTCAAGTGAGATTAACGAAAAACATCAATATCTACGCTGGTCCTTCATTGAATGTATACACATCAGAATATAAACTAGATGGAAATGAAAAAGCAGGTACTTTAGATGTACCAGAACACGCTTTCTATGATGAAACTTCTAGCCACGGTACAAGAACTGCCATTTGGGTGGGAGGTCAAGCAGGTTTGAATTTCACTTTCTAGGCATTAGCTAACACATGATAAAAACAAAGGAGAGGCTCAAAAAGTCTCTCCTTTTTTACTTAACAGTACTACCTTGATTCCTGTGCTTATAAAAATGCTAAGAGTAAAATTGGGTAAAGAATAAATACTTTTACTTGCTTAAACCAGTAGTCACCACTTCCCAGTCGCTTAATTGGAAAGACTTATTGAAAAATGCTTCTCTTGGAGCGTAAAGACGGAAGTAGATAAACCATCCATCATTACCTATCGTTTTTAGGTAATTAGCAGGATTAACACCTTTTGGACATTCTGCACCTATGTAAAGATCGATTGAACCATCTTCATTATAAGTCACATCAGTTCTTCTTGAATTAATACCTACATCTGAAATCTCTCCTCCTCCATTATCATAAGGTCTACGTGTATTTTCAGAGTACAATGTCACTGACCAGAACTGATCTACAGGAACATCTGCAGGAACATGCAACTTGTACGTTTTATCTGCTCTTAACAACTCTCCGTTTTCGTCTCTTTTTGATGTCATATAAATCTGACCATACCCAGGTGATGGCTCCACCATTCCTTTCGTAGAACTTACAGCTTCATAATACCAAACTGCTCTTTCATCGAGGTAAACCATCATTTCATTACTCTGAGGAATATTGAAATCAAATGATTTGTACCAGTTTGTACCTTCCCAATAAGGCGTGCTAAAACGAGGGTTAGTTTGAAGATTTCTCAACATCAATTCTCCCATATTTCCACCTTTCGCTAAAATCTCTTTTTGTCTTTTTGTTGGGTTAAAAGGTTTTCCAATTTCTACACCAAGCGGTTTCAACATTGCAATCCAAGCTTTATCCTGCTCTCTCACAGGCTCTTCATTAATGATGGTATGCAAAGTTTCCCAATACGCCAACCCTCTTGGAGCCGTTGCCGACCACTCTATATCTTTATCTTCTGCGAAAGTGGCCTCTTTCAATCCACTTCCTACTCTACCTAGCTTCAATGATTTCTTAAAATTCTCTTCTGCTTTCGGATCTGCCTCTAGGATTCTAAGACCAATAAAAAAGTTGTTGGTTTCAGACTGAACAGTAAAATCGGCTTGTCCTTCATAATTCTTTGGGTCATCATTTGGGCCACAGATAATATAAGTTCCACCTTTGCCTTTATCAGGGCCTGTCAAACCTAAATCTGCTACCGGTCTTTGCCATAAATCAAGAAAACCACCTGCTGTCATTCCTTTAGGATATTCCAACTTCACAGCTCCATCTTTCAAATTGGAAAAAGTAAAAATGTAAGGTGTAGTAAGGTTGCCTGTTACAATACCTCTTTTCTCTTTTAAAGATTTTAAAACCACAAAGTTTTCCAATCCTGCCACATCATAAGCTTTATCTTCCTGTAGTCCCCATGTTTTCATAGAAACAATTGGAGTAGACCATATATAAGCCTGAGAAGCACGTTGGAAGTCCATAATATCAAACAATTCCTGCTCTCCTTTTGTGATGAAATTGTGTTCCAGTTCAATATTTCCATAAACTGTTTCGATGATTTCATCACCTTCTAATGTAGCTTCTGATAGGGGGACCTGAGCAAATGCCGATTGAATTCCTGACTGTAGCAATAATGCGGTACCTAATACCTCTAGTAATCTTTTTTTCATTTTAATTTTGGATTGATTCACATTCTACTTAAACACTGTAATTGGCACATTAGATTACTTTCATTGGTTCAAAGGATATCGTCGTTAGTTCAATTACTATTGATGTCTCATTTTTTGTCGTATTTTCATAATGAATTAATGAGTCATTGCACATTTATGGAAAAAATCACAATACACACAGGATCAATTGCAGAGGTAGCTAAACAGCTTGCTGATAAACTTGGGAAAGAGCCCTCTAAAGAAAATACGTTACATATCAATAATCATTTGGTGGAATTGCATTACGAATGGTTTTTCCCATTTGACGGTATTGAAATAGGGCTTCATAATGTGAGGTATAAAAGTGATATGGAAGTAGATGTGCTAAGTGATAAAAATGAGAAAAAATACATTTACTTTCAGTTTGAATACAAAGGCAATGTCTCTCCGAAAAAACCTAAGGAAAATCAAAAAATCACTGACACTGTCACCATGATGAGTATGCAGAGTACAAGTATTTTCTTAAATATGAAGGCTAAACAGGGAGATCAAAGTCAATGGGTGACGTTGAGGATATCCGAAGATTACTTCAACAATTACATGTCACACATGAAGGTGCATATTGGGAAAGTTTTTGATCCAGCAAACCCTTGGGTGATTTATGAAATTTCATCTCCTAAAATCAATTTGCTTATTGATGACCTCTTCACACTCAATGATGAGATGACTCCACCATTAAAAAACAGTTTGATTTTAGCCAGATCAGTAGAAGCTACAGGCCTTTTTCTAGATCAGATTATCAGGAGAGAAAATCAGAGTCAAAGGAATAATAATCTCCATATTGAAGACATCAAAAGGATGCAGATGATCAAAGAAGAATTAACTGCACTCTATGATAATACGCCTTCCCTGACTTCTATTGCTGAAAAATATGGCGTTTCCGTATCAAAACTTAAAAGAGATTTTGGCAGTGTCTTCGGAACCACCATCCCTCGTTTTCATTCTAATTACAGACTTGAATCAGCTTATAAAATGCTGGAAACACAAAAAGTTTCTGTATCGGATGTAGCAAGACATTTTGGTTATAAAAGCTTGTCCAACTTTTCAGAAAACTTTAAGGAGAAATTTGATATCACTCCCAAAGAGGTTTCAATAAAATATAATCTTTAAAGGATAAGTTGTCATATTCTGTTTAAAGAGGAACTTATATTCATGAACAGAAAAACATTCCCTTTTAAACTTAGTATATTCATCAAACTATTTTCTCATTCACTAAAACCTAGTTAAATACTATGTATTGTTTATGCTATGTAAGCACGCGTGAGGTATCACTAGATGATGATGTATTGCGTGATATACTCGTTCTGAGTAGAAAAAATAATGTCCTTAAGCAATTGACAGGATTGCTGATCTTATTGGAGGATAAGTTTATACAAGTACTTGAGGGCGATGAACAGGAAGTTGAAGAATTGTATGCTAAGATCAAAAGGGATGACAGGCATAAAAGTGTTCAAAAAATTTATTCAGGCACTATCGAAGAAAGGAATTTTAATACGTGGTCTATGGCTTTCAAGGAAATTCACTGGGATGATCTGGAAGAAGCTGGATTTATCAAAGAATATGATAAAAGTTTACCGCTTGAATCGTATTTAAAAAATAAAAATCACTATGTCATCGAATTACTTAAAACATATCAGGGGTTTTCTGAGTTAAGAATGAACCTACCTAATTAATTTATATGAATAGAAATAATGACTAAACTCCTTTAAGCGAAATTCCTTAAAGGAGTTTTTTTTTAGCTAAGTACAAAATCAAAAATATTTGTACTTATTTCTTTCTGAAACAGCAGAATACAAAATTCTGTAATGTATCGAAAGGTGTTTTATGATCTACAATCTGTGTGTTGACTAAATCAAAGTTGTCTTCAAATAACGCGGCTAAGCTTTCTGTAGTGTATTGTTTAATAGGGATGCCACTGCATTTTTCTGGTCCATTTTCTGAGAAGGTGCCAATCAATAACACTCCATCTGTTTTGATCATTTTTGAGACTACATTTTTATAATTCTTAATGTCTTCTTCTGATGTCAAAAAATGAAACGCCGCACGGTCATGCCAGAATGCATACTGTTCACCTGAGTCAAAACGAGAAGCATCCGCCTCTATCCAATTCACTTTTGATGCTTTCTCTCCCAGTCTATGTTTTGCCCTTTGAAGTGCTTTAGCAGAAATATCTAAAACAGTAATGTCTTGAAATCCCTTTTCTAATAGATGATCTACCAGAAAACTATCTCCTCCACCAACATCAATGATTTTATCATCAGGTGCTAAAAATGATCTTTCCACAAAATCCAAAGAAGTTGTCGGCGTAGGCTGATACCAGCTTACATTTTCCAATGGTTTTGTTTCATAAATACTTTCCCAATGTTTCTTTTTATCAATTGTAGACATCTTGTAGCGTTTAAATCCGTTCGACTGTTTTAGTATTCAACTACAAAGATATTGGAAAAATAGGTAATTCTTTCGATCGTAAAACACCTTTAAATGAATGAATTTTCATTTAAATAGTATAATTTCGTCTTTGAATAATATCATTTAACTGATGGTGAAGCGTTTCTTGTTCAAAAAGCTTAACGTAAATCATCGTATTTCAGGGTAAATATTATGTTTATTTGTAAAACGTAGTATTCTATATACCCCCATATTAGACATAAATTTCAATTCTTAAGTACTGTTGTACTTATCACAACGAACCATATGAAACCTACAAGAGTTTTTGATTTTATTGAACAGCAAAAACAAAAATACAATGGTATTGACGTTTGCTTGGCTGCTAAAGAAAAAGGAACATGGAAGACCTATTCCACTGATGATGTGCTACAGATTATCAATCAGGTAAGCAACTCTCTCTTACAATATGGTATTCAGAAAGGTGACAAAGTGGCTATTGTTTCTGAAAACAGACCGGAATGGAACTTTATCGATTTGGCCTGTTCTCAAATTGGAGCCGTGGCTGTGCCCATCTATCCAACAATTACCATTGAAGATTACAACTATATTTTCAATCACGCTGAGATTAAAATTGCCTTCATTGAAAGCAATGCTCTTGTCAAAAAGATCAAATCCATTCAAGATCGCTTGACTGCTTTGGAAGAAATTTTCTCTTTTGAAGAGGTGGAGAATATCAGATCATGGAAAACGTTTTTAAAAGATATTTCTGATGAGGAAGCCAATCAGCTTGCTCAAATCAAACAAAATATTACTGAAGAAGACCTCTACACTATTGTGTATACTTCTGGAACTACAGGACCTCCTAAAGGAGTAATGTTGACAAACAGAAATGTAGTTACGAATGCAATTGCCGCTTCAAAAACATTGCCTGTAGAAGAAGGAAATGGCAAAGCTCTAAGCTTCCTACCACTTTCACATGTCTACGAACGCACAAGTGTCTTTTCATACCTGAATCACTCTATGTCAGTGTATTATGCTGAAAGCGTGATTAAAGTAGGTGAAGCAATGAAAGAAGTGAAGCCTGATGTTTTCTGTACTGTTCCTCGATTATTGGAAAAAGTATACGACACCATCGTTGGTAAAGGCATGGAGACCAAAGGATTGAAGAAAGCCATCTTCTTCTGGGCCTTGAATTTTGGATTGAAATATGATCCAAGAGAAAAACAGTCTTTCTGGCAAAAAATACAACATAAAATTGCAGACTCATTAGTATTCAGCAAATGGCGTGAAGCTTTGGGTGGCAATATCAAAAATATGAACGTGGGTGCGGCCGCTCTTCAGCCAAGATTAATCCGTTCTTTTTGGGCGGCAGGAATTAAAGTGTGTGAAGGGTATGGTATGTCTGAAGCATCGCCTGTGGTTTGCGTGAACCGCATCACTCCTGAAACAATGATGGTCGGAACTGTTGGTCCTACTTTAGAGGGTATTGAAGTGAAAATAGCTAGTGACGGAGAGATCCTTATTAAGGGTCCGAACATTATGAAAGGCTATTATAAACAACCTGAATTAACAGCTGAAACTGTTGTGGACGGTTGGTTGCATACCGGTGATATCGGTGAGCTAGTAGATGGAAAATTCTTGAAGATTACGGACCGTAAGAAGGAGTTATTCAAAACTTCAGCCGGAAAATATATTGCTCCTCAGCTTTTAGAAAATAAACTGAAAGAGTCGTTCTTCATTGAACAAGTGGCCGTTATTGGCAGTAACCAAAAATTTGCTTCCGCATTGATCGTTCCTAATTTCGAAGCTTTAGAAAGATGGTCTCAAGAACAGCAAATTGCTTTTGACACCAAGCAGGAACTGATCAAAAATAATCAGGTTTTCAATAAGTTCAAGAAGGAAATTCAAAAAGCGAATATTGATTTTGCCCGTTGGGAAAAGATTCAGAAGTTCAAATTATTGGAAAATGAATGGACGGTGGAAACAGGAGAGGTAACGCCTACTTTGAAACCAAAAAGGAAAATCATCAACAAAAAATATGAAAGTGAAATCAATGAGATTTATGATTAATTCGGTTGACCATTAATTTCAATTTTTACGAATGACCTCATGAGTACCATCTGATGAGGTCATTTTCTTTACAATAATGCTTTTTCTTTCTATTTTCGTTTGACAAATACTTAGATCTTCATCTTCGTATTGCAACAACACAAAACTATTTGAACATGAGTCGTATTTCTATATTCCTTATTTTTCTAATCGCTTTCACTTCTTGTGAGAAAAAGCAGGTTTCTTTAGTCTCTGAAGATCTGACCACTAAAATTATAAAACCTAGTGACATGCCCTCGCTTACTTTTAAAGAGAAATATTATGTAGCGGCTTATTCTGATTTATATTATCAGGAAGGAAATGATAAATTCCAGTGTACTGTGATATTAAGTTTAAGGAATGTAAGTACCACTGACACACTTTACTTTACCACTGCGGATTATTATGACAGTAATGGAAAACTGCTTCGCAATTATCTTAAAGGAGAAACTTTAGAATTAAAACCGCTTGAATCTGCGGAATATATTGTTGAAAAGAGAGAAAGTTTAGGTGGCGTGGGAGCCAATTTTATTGTAGAATACGGCACTACTTCTCCACCGAAAAACAAAGCGCTGATTGAGGCGATTAATATTGGCAATTTCAGTCAGCATGGTTTTTCTTTTAAATCAAGAGCCATTTTGATTAATGAATAACCCTGCTATTTGACCATAAGAAATACTTTCATTCAACAAAGTGAAATATTAATGTTTTTTCTTATCTCACTTTGCAACCTTCTGATTTTAAATAGCGTATTACAAGCTCTCAATATAGTTTTTATAAAATGGCTAGTGATAAATTTGTTCTTTTAGGAACAGAAATCAAGAAAGGAAAAAGTGCCGTCCTAGAGCTAGAAGTAGCGAAATTGCATACACGCAATAGCTTGAAAGTGCCTGTGATTGTGGAAAGAGGAAATGAAGACGGTCCTGTTCTTTTACTCCTTGGCGGTGTACATGGTGATGAATCTAATGGGGTGGCTATTGTTCGTGATATCATCAGAAAAAAATACCACAAACCGAAAAAGGGCACAGTGATTTGCATACCAATACTCAACGTTTTTGGTTACCTCAATTTAACAAGGGCTTTTCCTGATGGACGAGACCTGAACAGAATGTTTCCGGGTTCCAAAAGAGGTTCTCTAGCAAGTCAGTTTGCTTATACTTTCACTAAAGAAATTGCTCCCTATGTGGACTATGTTTTGGACTTCCACACCGGAGGAGCCGACAGAAGTAACTACCCTAACATTCGTTGTAATTTTGATAAAGAGGAAGAATTTGAACTTGCAAGTGCATTTGGAGCTCCTTATATGATGCACTCCAAATACATTCATAAATCGATTCGTGAAACCGTTCATAAAATGGGCAAAACCATTATTCTTTTTGAAGGTGGAAAATCACTTCATTTGGATGATGATGTCATCAACATTGGTGTCAATGGAGCATTGAATGTGATGAAATACTTGAAAATGCAAGAGGGAGAAGTGGAAATAAAACAAGAGCCTGTTTACATCAGAAAAAGTAAATGGCTTAGAGCTCCTTATTCAGGTATTTTTGAATCGATGGTTGAAAACGGAGCACGTGTAGTCAAAAAGCAGTTGATCGGGCGTATTTCAGATCCATTTGGTGAATTTGAAAAGAAAATTTACGCTCCTTCTGATTGTTCCATTTTTGGATTAAATACCGCTCCCAACGTCAATAAAGGAGATGCTATTTTTCATGTGAGTGTGAAGTAGTTTTTGAAAGGAAATAAAAAAAGTTTCGTGTATCATCAATTTAGTAATGATACACGAAACTTTTTTTTAAGCACATATTTGAAACATCTCTAATTTGTCGCCTTATAAGCGAATGAAATTGTGTTGTCAGAAAAATGTTCAATAACATGCTGTGCGAAACCTTTTCCGGCCTCTCTATATACATTATAAACGGCATCCACACCTTCTGCTTTCAATTGATCAATCTGATCAGAATATTCCACAATTGCGGCTGTCTTTCCTTTAAAATTCAATTGTTTCAACTGCCTTACTGCTAAATCATTGGAATGATGGTGTGGCATGGCGAAAAGGATCATCTCAAATTGATTGATATTCTTTATCCTATGCCAGAAATCCCAGTCCACTGCATCACCCTGAATTGCATTTCTGCCTTCTTCTAACTGAGATTCAACAGCACCTTCTTTTACATCAACTCCTAATACAGTTCCTTCATAAACTTTATTGATCTCATCGTAAATCCCCGTTCCGATTCGTCCCATTCCTAAAATCAGAATTTTAGACTTCCCTGTATTAAGCATTTGATCCATCTTGTTCAAACGGCTATTTTCTTTCTTGATTCTAGCCAAAAATTGATAGACTTCATTACTCCAATTGTTGATAGGAGAAGCAATAATGAAGGATAAGGAAACGGCTACCGCAATACTGACTAACAGCTCCCCTGAAATCCATCCAAACTTATAGCCTAATCCACCTACAATCAATCCAAACTCACTATAATTCATCAAAGTCAATGCACTGAAAACAGAAGTCCTTACTCTGAAATTAAAGAGGTCGAAAATTCTGAAATACAGCCATCCTTTTAAAGGAAGTAATAAGACTAGAACAAAAGCGAAAATAAAAGCGGACGTTGTCAATGAGGTGGACAATCCAATATCCAAAAAGAAACAAACCAATAAGAGTTCTTTTATATTGAAAAGTGATTTTGATAGTTCCGATGCTTTAGGGTGTCCTGATAATAAAACACCAATAACCAATGCTCCTAAATCTGGCTTTAACCCTGCCTCAGCAAATAACCCTGAACCCATCACAAAACACATGAAAATGCCGAAAATCACAAGCATTTCACCGTGTTCCACCGTATCCATCACTTTATAGAATAGAGGTCTTAAAAGAGGTAATCCAAATAATAATACAGCCCAAATTTCAGGAACTTTGCCGGTAGATATTGTCATAAATACCACTGCAAAAATATCTTGCATTACAAGTACACCAATAGACAAAGCACCATAAATGGCATTCATCACCCCTTTTTCCTGTAAAGTCTTAATGGCAAAAACGGTACTTGAAAATGATAAGGCGAAAGCCACCAAAAGAAGTTCTACATACCCTAATGATGCTAATAAATCTATGCCCATCACTTGGAGGCCCCACAATGCTAAGAAGAAATAAAGCGTTGTACCTAAATTATGAATTAAAGCACTCAACCAAATATGCTTTCCAATCAGCATTTTGATATCTAACTTCAGCCCTATTGTAAAGAGTAAAAGGGTCACACCTGTATCGGCCAACCATTTTATAATGTCATTGCTTTCCACACCAAAAGCATGTAACACAAAACCTGCAATCAAGAACCCAACAAGAGGAGGAAATTTAGATTTGAAGGCGAGGAATCCGGTCACAAATGTTGTAAGTACAATCAGTATAATCTCTTCAGTCATATATTGTTTTTAGTTTTAACAGCTCAAAGCCTTATTTTGTTAATCGATCGTGCACTTAAGCAGTTGTACAATTAAAATTGGAAGTTTTGGATTGTCTTTTTTAGCCTACTCTTCGTTAGAATATCATCACGTAGCTTTGGCTATGCTCTTCTATTCTGCCTTGATTAGACTAAAAAATAATAATCCAACTTATCCCCATTTTAAATGTGCAACTGCTGTATTTTTACGAGAAATAGAGCTTCAAAGCTGTTTAATTTCGTTAATCAATAATACAAAAAACTCCCCACAAGAAAAATTCCCGTGAGGAGTCCAATATGCTCATATACAACAAATCATCATCGCAATGACACAACATCTAAACTGTTTTGTTAGATCCCTGTCACCTTTCTGATGTACTCTCTACCCATTTTAGCATATTTCAAAGGGTAAGCGTTAGCAGGATTCTGTTCTGCTTCAACCACTAACCAACCTTCGAAATTATTTTCAGCTAATGTTTCAAAAATAGGCTCAAAGTTGATACAACCTTCTTCATCGCCTGGAACAGTGAAAATACCTGCTTCTATGGATTCTTTAAATGACATTTCCTGCTCGTCTGACTGATTCATGATCGGTTGACGAATATTTTTCAGGTGAACGTGTTTGATACGATGTGCATAGTCCATCGCCATTTCTAATGGATCTCCACCTGCAAAACGAATGTGTCCTGTATCAAATAATAAATGAACAAATGCTGGGTTTGTCATTTCCATCAAACGGTCTACTTCAGGTCTTGTCATCACACCTGTACCCATATGATGGTGATAACATAAGTTCATACCATTATCAGTGGCAATTTTACCAATGTGGTTCAATCCGTCTGCCAATGCTTGCCATTGCTCATCATCAAAAACAGCTTTGTTGGCTTTTAATGCGATAGGCTGTTGATGTGAGGAGCCCCCTAATTCAGCAACAACTATATCCGTTCCACCCATAGACTTGATAAACTCTAATGACTTATTAAAGTCCTCTACCGTTTTATCATACATATCTTTGATGGTAAAATAGGTACTTGTCCAAGGTTCAGAAACGCGAAGTCCTCTGATATCTAAAGCATATTTCAATACTTCAGGGTCCTTAGGGTATTTGTGCCCCACACTACAACCTTCATAGCCGGCCAAAGCCATTTCAGATACACATTGTTCAAAAGGAATTCCAATATCGATGTCTAAAAAGTCATCGTTCCACCATGATGTAGGTGTGATTCCTATATATACTTTTTCTTTATTGAATGGAGTTTTCATTGTTTTCGTTATTTAAGAGTTTGAAGTAATTCAGCAACCAGACCTGTCCAGCCTGTTTGATGTGATGCACCGATACCAGCACCGATATCACCATGGAAATATTCATAGAACAGAATATTGTTGTTCCATCTTTCATCTTTTTGGAAGGTCTGATTTCCTCCAAAAACTGGACGGTTGCCATTTTGATCTTTTTCAAAAATGCCAATCAAACGCTTCGAAAGATCTTTTGCGATATCGCCTAGGTGCATCATATTTCCAGACTTCGAAGGGTATTCCACTTGGAAATCTTCTCCTAAGAATTCATTGTATTTTAATAGTGTTTCAATCAACAAGAAGTTGATCGGGAACCATACAGGCCCTCTCCAATTGGAGTTACCACCAAAGGCGTGATTCAATGATTCTGCTGGCGCATATTGCTCTTGAAGCGTCACATTATTACGCTGTAAATCCAAAGTATACGGATTGTCTTCATATACTTTTGAAATACCGCGGATACCATGCGGACTTAAGAATTCTAACTCATCAAATACTCTTAATAGTATTTTCACAAGCCTTTCTGGATTCACAAAAGACAACAACATTTTATTCTTGTCTGTATCAGAAGTGGTTTTCACCAAGTCTAACAGTTCAGGATGCTTGTCTAAGAACCAGTCCAATCGCTCTTGTAAAGATTTCGCACTGTGTTCTTCTAATTTTGTAAAATCAATAGTAGCAACTGGGAATAAAGCAATCACACCCACCAAAGATCTCAGCTTTACAGAATGATACTTTGTAGGTTGTTCGTAAACCGTAAGGAAGTCATAATAGAACTCGTCCTCATCATCCCATAAGTTGATATTGCACTCCGTTCTATTCATGTTCATCGCATCTGCTACAAACACAAAATGCTGGAAGAACTTACTGACTAAGTGAGCGTATTCTGAATGATTTTCTACACTCAATACATTGGCAATGTCCATCATTTTCAGACAGAACATTCCTACCCAACTTGTACCGTCAGACTGATTCATATTGACACCAACACCTAGTCTGCTTTCAAGGTTAGAAAGGTCACTTCTGTTGATGATAGAGATATTATCCAAACCTAAGAATCCACCTTCAAACAAGTTGTTATTGTCCTTATCTACTTGATTCACCCACCAAGTGAAGTTCATCAAACAGTGTCTGAAAATATCAGCCAAAAATTGAGTATCAGCTTTATCACCGTTCAGTTCCTTATCTATTTCATAGATCTTCAGTGCAGCCCACGCATGTAATGGAGGGTTAATATCACTAAACGACCATTCGTAAGCAGGAATTGCACCTTTCGGCGACATATACCATTCATGTGATAAGAAGAGTAATTGCTTCTTCGCAAACTCAATATCCACTCTTGAGAACACCACTGTTTGGAAACATAAATCCCAAGCCGCAAACCAAGGGTATTCCCATTTATCCGGCATCGTTAAGATGTTATCCGCATAAAAGTGACTCCACTCTTTATTTCTATTTCTGCTTTCAGGAGGTGTAGGTCCAACAGGATCTCCTTTTAACCAATCAGAAACTACATACAAGTAATATTGCTTACTCCACAACATACCTGCATAGGCCTGACGTTGGATCATCTTCTGCTCATCCGATAAAGTAGCCGGAGAAATATTTTCATAGAAAGTATCTGCTTCCGCAATTCTATCTGTAAATACTTTTTCAAAAGCATCACCAAATGGAGCTTGGTTATCCATATCCGCCGTAAATCTTAAATTGATTTCTTGCGTTGCTCCACTTTCTAATTCGAAGTAATAATAAGCACTTGATTTAGAGCCTTTCAATTCTGGATTTACAGATTCAGTACCATGAATCAAATGGTCGTTTATACCATCCTTAGGATAGGGTGTTTTATTCTCTGAGTTAAAGAGCTTTTGATTATTCGTCTCGTTATCTACAAAGAATAACTTATCAGGGTTCTCACAGTACAAAGCCATTTCGTCTGTGCTTCCATCCGCATCAGAACTCGCTTTTAATACTCCAATATTTCCTTTTGTTGCACCTTCAATCACTGGTGTTTTTACATCAAAAAACCATGACCAGGTATTTCTAAACCATAGGGTAGGCAATAGGTGAATCGGTGCTTTATCTGGACCATGATTCGTCACTTTTATCTTTACCAATACATCTGTTGGAGATGATTTCGCATACTCCACTTGTACATCAAAGTAACGGTCCTCCTCAAAAATACCTGTATCAATCAGCTCATATTCCATAGATTCTGGAAACTGCTTACGTCTTGCATTTTCATCGATCAAATCTTGATACGGAAATGCTTTTTGAGGGTATTTATACAACCACTTCATATAACTATGAGTAGGTGTATTATCTTGATAGAAGTAATATTCTTTTACATCCTCACCATGGTTTCCCTCACTGTTGGTCAAACCAAACAATCTTTCTTTCAGAATAGGATCATTTCCATTCCAAAGGTTTAAGGCAAAACATAGTTTTTGTTTTGGATCTGAAATCCCTGCCAATCCATCTTCCCCCCAACGGTAAGCTCTTGATCTTGCCTGATCATGTGGGAAATAATCCCAAGCATTACCATCTGAACTGTAATCTTCTCTTACAGTTCCCCATTGACGTTCGGATAAATAAGGACCCCACTCCAACCAATCTTCATGATCTTGTTTATTGGAGTAGGCTTTTGCTAGTCTTTCTTGTTCTTTATTTAATGTCATGCTGATACTAAATTTTGTTGAGATTGAGACGTAGTGGTTAAGGTTTCAATAGCATGAAACGCTTCAATAATCTGCGCAACACTCCAAGCCTGTGCAATACAGCCTTTGGGTGTGAAAGGAGCATCTCCATCAAAAATTTCACTTATGGTACCCAAGCCAGATGTATTTAAGTGATCTGAGATTGGCATAAGGAAATCATAGGCTCTGTCCTTATCCTGATAAACTTTTAGATGTGCTCTTACAAATGGACCCAACAGCCACCCCCACACAGTACCTTGATGATACGCACTGTCTCTGTGGAATTGGTCTCCACCATAAAATCCAATAAACTCTTTTTCAAAAGGAGCCAATGAACGAAGCCCAAAAGAAGTGAGTAAATGCTCGGCAGAGACATCTACCACTTTCTTTTGTTGTTCTTCATTTAATGGAGAAACGGGCAATGAAACAGCAAATAGTTGATTGGGTCGAAGTAAATCTTCATGTCCATTTGGACCATCTAATACATCAAACAGATATTGTTTTTCCTCATTCCAGAAACGTTGAAAACCTTGTTTGATATTATCAGCTAATGTATTGTAATTGGATTCTTGATCATTTAAAAGCTTTGCAAAACGATCCATCACGCAAATGGCATTGTACCAAAGTGCATTGACTTCAACGGGCTTTCCAATTCTTGGTGTTACAACGTGATTCCCCACTTTTGCATCCATCCAAGTCAATTGAACGCCATCTTGACCGCCACTTAATAAATGATCTTGAGGGTCCATTTTGATATTATACCTTGTGCCTTGAATATGCCAATGTACCACATCCTGCAACTTTGGATACAGCTCCTTGATCAATCCTAAATCTGAGGTCTTTTCATAGTAATTATGAATAGCTTGGAAATACCAAAGTGTAGCATCAATGGTATTGTACTCAGGTGTGTCGCTTACATCAGGAAAACGGTTCGGCAACATTCCTTCATTAAGATATAAAGCAAATGTCTTCAGAATTTTTGATGCATCATCAAACCTTCCTGTCTCTAGTGTCAAGCCTGTAAGACTGATCATTGTATCTCTGCCCCAATCTTCAAACCAATGGTAACCAGCAATGACACTTCTGCCATTTTGATCATCTTGGCTCACTCTGTTGACCACAAATTGATCTGAAGCTAAAACCAATTGTTTCATCCAGTCAGAAACCTGATTTTTCTTCAGCTTTTGTGTTTTCAACCACTTCTTCACCACCGCTTCATCTCTTTGAACTCTTTCAGAAAGATCATTTCCATCAGCCGTTGCATTTTCTTCTGTAGATGCTACAAAAGTGATGCGTTGACCTTTTGAAAGCTGAAGTTGAAAAGTAGCAGGGTGTACGTGTGAATCCGTATCATTCAACCCTCTTTTCAGTTCTTCTTCTAAGTGAAAATTCTGATACAATTCATTGAAAATAGTACAAGAACTGTTTTCCAGCTTTAAGAAAAGCGGTAAATCAGAAGAATTATTGGAAGTGATTTTCACACCTGATGGAATAGCTGAAACATTCACAGGCCATTCCACTTGTCCTGTATTGTGAAAAATTCTGTTGTCTACAATTGCACTGATTTGGAGTTCAACCACTTCATCCGCTTCAAGTACTTCATAAGACACATACGTTGTATTTTCTCCATATTTCATCCACACTTTCTTTTCTATCAAAGCATCCGCACAAGCATATTGCCAGGTTGGGATCGAGCTTTCAAGAGCGAAAGTTTGAATGTTTTTATACCCCTCAGGGGCTACGGCTCCGTTTTGCCATCTGTTGGAAGTCAATGCAAAGGCAGTACCTCTGTACGTAATTGTTTCTTCCAACTTAGCAAGCATTAATCGACGGTCAATTGGCGGTTTTAAAGAAGACACCAAAAGCCCGTGGTATCCACGAGTAAGTGAACCGGCTACTGTTCCTGAACAGTAGCCGCCAATACCATTTGTCACTAGAAACTCTCTTTCTTCAGCCGTTTCTAGGCTTCCGGTAATGTCACGTCCGAAGTGAACCGCCATGACTATGCAAAATCGTTAATGAAAACGTTCACTTGAGCATTATCACAAAGGAAAAATCCTGGTGTGTAATAACTCGTCGTTGCAAAGTCTAAACGACCATCTCCGTTGAAATCACCGATTACAATTAATGAAGCTGATGCAGTGGATACTCTCCATCTTTCAATCAATCCTTGCTCCAAGTCAATTACTTTATAGTAATAAACACCTTGGTTTGGCATAGGACCTCTTAGTGCTACCAAGAATTCGTCATCGCCGTCTCCATCAAAATCTGCACAGATCACATGGTGAGTTGCTCCTTGACCATGAGCATCAAAATCACCATAAGTATCTATCACTTTACGTGTCCAAGGTCCATCAGCAATACCACCTTTATTTCTTCTCGTATAAAGTGCCAATTTGTTACCATGGAATGGGTCTAATGATACCATGTAGCCGTAAGGATCATCGCCTAATTTTCCGTAAGCGATGTTTGAACAACCTGTAAACCCAATATCTTCATATTCTCGATCACCTTCTGATAATGGAGCCGAATCCCACTTTCCAGTTTCAATATTGTAGTAGAACCAAGTCAATCCTTCTTCACTACAAATCAACATAGAGTCGTGCTTCTCGCCAGAATAACCACCATATTTTCCTAAAAGAACGTCATGTACTAAACGGAAATCTGTATCATTGATCACTCTTCCTTTCCAGTCTCCTGCGTTTACAGGGTCTTTGGGACGATCAAAAAGTGTCATCGCAATTGGCTGATGAATTCCTTCTCCGTAAGGCTTACATCCTACTACCGGAATACCCAAAAGTTCTAAGTTTTCAGACTGTGTAAAATAACCTATTTTTACTCTGTGCGTTGCTAATAGATCACTTACGAAGTGACGTTTCCAAGGTGTATTTTCTTTGTATTCACCTGGATTTTCCAGCCATGAAATCTTACCATCTTCAGGACGGCACCAGAAAGCACACGTTCCGAAGTTGTGAGAGATTACCAAATCTTTACGACCGTTACCTGCGATATCAGCAACGTCAATCGCTACAGGTTCAGGGAATTTAGCAATCAAGTGCTTTTCCCAAGTAGGGTTTTCATACCAAACCACCTCACCTTCTGCTAATCCAGAAGTGACAATATCCAATTTTCCATTGCCATTTATATCAATCGCAGAAATCCAATATCCATCTTTTTGATTTTCTGCTAATGTGATTTTCTTAAACTTTGGAATCTTTACCGTTCCATCATTTAAGTAACCGTGTATATCTAATGCTTCCTTATCCATGTTGAGGTGTTACTACGTTTAGTTCTTCATCTGATAATAATTCTACTTTAT
This sequence comes from Flammeovirga aprica JL-4, assembly GCF_012844305.1. Taxonomy (GTDB): domain Bacteria; phylum Bacteroidota; class Bacteroidia; order Cytophagales; family Flammeovirgaceae; genus Flammeovirga; species Flammeovirga aprica. The sequence continues at coordinate 53,578 of NZ_JABANE010000006.1, read as the reverse complement.
CTACCTCAAAAGTTGGGGTAGCATTCACGCCTTCCTGTCCAGGAATAGGGTTTTTGATGATTTCATAAGCCATTTGCTTAATGATAAACATACCTCCAATAGCAGGAATCAATGTTTCAGGCTTTCCGTTGAAGGCTGTATTGATCTTGTCCATGAAGTTCTTATAGTATTGGTTGAACTTCAAGTTGGCAGCATACAACTCAGAATCTTTCGGATACTCATCCATTTTTGCATTGGTCTTGATAGGATAAACTGCATCCCAATCAATACTTAATGCTTCACCTGTTGGCTCATCCGCTTGATCACCTTTATGGTAATACTTTCCTAATTTCAACTGCTGGAATCTATAGTAGTGAGCTAATTCGCCTTCATAATCAAAGATGCCTCCCTCAAAACCTTCACCTTGTTCTGAAATTAAACGGATCGCTTCTTTTGCACTATCTAAATCATAAACAGGAACAATATCACCACCACCTGAGTAGTAATATTCCGGAGTTACTTGTCTGCTCTTATCGCCAACAAATACATTTTCCTCTCCTAATTCATCACAAAGCGTTTCCAAACCTTCTTCAATCGCCTTGTAGAAATCACCAATACTGTAATAACTTACATCCTGATCATTTTCATCTTTCAGACAAGGTAATAAGTATTTCTTTTGAGATGGATTTACCGCCTTCAAGCGTACACCTGTATGCTCTTCTTCAGGTTTAGCAGGACGCTCAATCTCTAAAAACATATCTATTGCTTCATGAGAGAAAGGAGCTAAACTTACTTCAAAATCAGTTTCGCCGTTAGGTAAATAAGTTGGAAATTCTGGTAAGAAACCTTCTTTATTCATGTCAGGCGTACCTCCTACTGCATTCAAAATGTTAGCCGCCAAAGTAAGGTGCAACATCTCTTCAATCACAATAACACGAATAAGGTTATAAGCTTCTAAGTTTGTATCAGGATGAATAGAATACATCGTAGTGATGTACGTTGGTATAGTGGCATGTTCTAATTGCATACCTGCGTAAAGATAATCCTTTACGTCGTCAAGAGTTTTTATTGGCTTAAGAGACATAATCTAGTTCCTTTTTTTGTTGGTTATTTTTTTCGTTGTTTAATTCATTAGTGATGGCATCTGCTGTTTTATAGCAAAGTGCCGCTAGCGTTAGCGTAGTATTTGAAGTTCCTATGGTTGGCATACTTCCAGATCCTACTAAGAAGAGGTTTTGATGATCCCACGACTTCTGATTAGTATCCACTACTGAAGTTTTAGGATCATCTCCCATAATGTGTGTACCTGAGAAGTGATTTCCACCCCTTACTACAATACCTTCTCCATTATGAATGATATAGCCCCAGTCTGTTGGGTTGTATTCTGTATAATCCTCTGCTCCTAGTTGTTGGAATAACTTCTTCGCCAGTTTTCTTCCATACTGAAGTCCGTTTAAGGTATACTCCGGAATTTTGAAAGAGACAACAGGCTTAAGGTTGCCAAACTTGTCTTTGTATTGAGGATCAACAGTGACAGCGTTGTTTGGATCAGCAGTCATTTCCACCATAAATGTGAAGAGCACTTGACGGCAAACTTTATCTACCAAGCCTTTACGAAGGTCTTTTCCGTATTTGTTCTTGTTGTCTACCAAATCTGCTACATCACTGTAAGGGGCTCCTGTTGCGAAGTTCCACCCATTATTAATGATGTCCATATGGAATGCCGCCTGCTCATTTCTGAACTGACCACTTCTGAAGTTTTCAATTCCTGAAGTACCTTGAGTACCTCTGAAAGCACCTACATTTTCTGGCATTAAGGCCCAATTGAATAAGTAAATATGATTCGTCAAGTTTTTACCAATCAACTCACTTTCTCCTTTAAGACCAGACGCCAACATCAAGCAGGCATTTTCAATAGCATTACCTGCCAGAATAAATTTTCTTGCTTTCAAAGTAGCAACCTCATAATGTTCAGCCCCTACTTCATCATAATATTTCACTTCCAATGAAGTGACTTCACCCGTATTGGGATCAACAATCACCTTAGAAGCAATCGTCTTATTCAAGAAATCTACCTGATCTGTATGCAATGCTTTTGCTAGTGTTTTTCTAGCGTCATATTTTGCTTGCACAGGACAAATCGGCGTACAGTTAGTGTTCCCTTGGCAACGCTCACCAATTTCAGCTTGATGATCACTTACTGCACCATCAGGAACAAAACCTTTTCCGTTATTATATTTTGGATTTGGAATTCCATTACGCCCTTGCGGAATGTTACGTACTTTCAATTCGTGCTTCTCTCCAGCCAAGTTAATCTCCGTACCATCTACAGTATCGGCAATCACCTTGTCCAAATAAGTTGGAGGCATCGCTTCCATAGGAAAAACATATCCTTCATCGAAAGTCATACCGTCATAGGCTTGATCTTCTACATTAGCAGCGACACCCATTTCCTTTTCCGCTCTGCGGTAATAAGGTTTCAGGTCATCGTACTTCATTGGCCAATCAATACCCTTGTCAAAAGTTGATTTCATTTCGAAATCCTCAGGCAACATTCTTGGTGTATTGGATTGAAAGTGCATCGTTGTTCCTCCAACGACTTTTGCGTAAGTACCATCAAAAACATCCGGCCCTTTTTGTACAATGTAACCGCTATCATCAATCTCTCCTTTTTTCAAAGGTTTGATATCTTGAGGGCGTGGCATAGGTGCACTTGAGTTCACAGGGTAAGGAGCGTTAGGGTCCTTGTCCAAGTTAGTATAGAACCTTTTTACATATTCCTCATAGCCTGGAATTGTAAGGTCCTGACCCGGTCCTGCTTCTACAACAAGTACTTTAAAACCCTTTTGGCTTAGTTCATTGGCCATGATTGCCCCAGAAATACCGGCACCAACAATCACTGCATCATACAGAATCTCTGATGCAGTTTTATGGTCTGTCACTATATCTTCCAATAAGTGACTTTTTCTATTTTCCATGATTATAGTATTTAGTTAGAGTACTTTTTGGGTGTTCGTTTAAAACGAACATTGTAAACTAAATTTTCATCCTCTACCAATCGATAGTTCAGTAAGTTTTCTACGGAATACTTTCAAGCTTCCTTCTTCTTCATTTTTGTCTTGAAACAAAAACGAAGCGAAATTTAGGCTTAGAAGTCAAGGTTGAGTAAGTACTACCAACCTAAAAATGGTAGAAACCAACTGGCGCGAATGTTAAGCGTAAGCGTCATTCGTGTCCTACAGATCATAAGAAATCTCCTGATTTCTAAATACATGGCTATTTAAAAACTTAGTTTACAGTATACTAGTCTATTGCTGGAATTTCCGGAGGAGCTGACCATGTACCATAACCTGGAGCTTTTGCTCCCATAGGGTGTGAACCAATTGTTGGCCAAAGTAAACCTTCTTTGTAAGCACTTGGAGAGATCACATACGTCTTATCGTTTTCTAATAATCCAAATGTATCATTCCATGATTTTGGCAATTGATACCAAGTTCCTACAAACCAAAGTTTAATAAGACTTCTAGTAATTGGTCCTAGTTTTTCATCACTTAAAACTTTAGCACGGAATTGCTTATCAAAAGCAACTTCATCTGATCCTGTGTCGTCTTGGATTTTATCAAAAGTAGTAAGCAACTGTATCATATTCTTTTCACCAATAATTTGATATACAGCATCATAATATTCTTCCAACTGTCCAGTACCTTGAAGTTGGAATTCTGAGAAGGCCGTTAGTTTTACGGACAATTGTAGAAATTGTTGAATTTCTAATGTCTTAGCATTCATAGTAATTAGAGAGTTTTGGATAAATGTTTGTTGATTTTCCTATAATTTTTGAGCGAAATCTAGATTAGATCTTCTAGCATTTTCTTTGTACTCTTGAAGCACAAAGCAGCTAATGTAAGTGTAGTGTTAGAAGTACCAATTGAAGGCATACTTCCTGCCCCAATCAAATACAAGTTTTCATGATCCCATGACTTCTGATTTTTATCTACTACTGAAGTAGCTTTATCATCTCCCATAATGTGAGTACCTGCGATGTGGTTACCTCCACGAAGTGCATAACCTTCACCATTATAAGAAACGTAACCGAAATCCAATGGATCATATGAAGTGTGATCTTCTGCTCCCAATCTCTGGAAGATCTGACGTGTCACTTGTCTTGCCTTTTCTACGGCCTTAAGCGTATAATCAGGGATAGAAAGTGAAACAATAGGACGCATATTGCCTAAACGGTCAGTGTAGTCTGGGCTTACCGTAATACTGTTTGACGGGTCTGGCATCAGCTCAATCATCACGGCCATCAATAGCTGTGTTGAAATCTGATTGACCAATTCATGTCTCAATTCCTTACCGTACTTATTCATGTTATCCACAATATCATGAAGGTTTGTGTAAGGTGAACCTGTTGCCCATCCCCAACCATCATTGTGAATATCAATGGCAAAAGCAGCATGATCTTTACGGAATTCACCGCTTCTTAAATCAGAAATGCCTGATGTACAAACGGTTCCTCTCATTGTACCTGCTACTTCTGGCAGTAATCCCCAAGTCAGTAAATAAGGGTGATCCATAAAGTTCTTACCCATCAGTTTACTACTGCTTTGAAGACCTGAAGCCAACATCAAACGTGCGTTTTCAATAGCATTGGCAGCCAAAACGAAAATCTTTCCTTTGAAGCTTCCTGACTCATACTCTGATGATTCCATTGAGTCATAGTGCTTGTACTCGATTTCTGTGACTTTACCACTATCATCCACTACTACTTTTGATGCCACAGTTTGAGGCAATAAATCAGCATAGCCTGTACGAAGAGCTTTCACCAACGTTTTACGCGCATCGTATTTCGCCTGTACAGGACAGATAGGCGTACAGTTGTTGTTCCCTTGGCAACGTTCACCGATTTCAGCTTGGTGTAAACTTACAGCTCCTTCAGGAACAAAATTCTCACCGTCATTGAATGCTTTGTACTCCAAGTTTGGAATACCGTTTCTACCTTGAGGGAAAGGTCTTACCTGTAGTGTATGCTCTTCCCCTTTCATGTCGACCGTCATACCATTCAAACCTTTTCCAACAGTTTGGTCAAGATAAGAAGGTGGCATTCCATGCATAGGGAAAACATATCCTTCAGCGTAATTGTCAGTTCCAGTGATGTTTTGAGAATCCACTTCACCAGATACTCCCATTTCTTTCTCTGCTGTTCTGTAGTAAGGCTGTAACTCTTTGTAGTCCATTGGCCAATTGACTCCCACATCATATTTGTCTTTCATATGAAAGTCCTCAGGAAGCATTCGGGGTGTTTTTGACTCAAAGTGCATTGTAGTACCTCCCACTACTTTACAGTAAGTAGTATCTGTTACTAATGGACCATTTTGGACTAAAAAGTTAGCAGAATTGGGTTCGCCAGGTCTTAGGCTATCCACGTCTGTTCCTCTTGGCATCGGGGCGTTAGGGTTCCTTGGAAAAGGAGCATTATTGTCTTTGGATGTGGCTGTGTAAAAGTTATCCAAATACTTTTCATACCCATTTAATGAAAGATCTTTGCCCGGACCGGCTTCAAGAATCAACACCTTGAAACCTTTTTCGCATAGTTCCTTAGCAGCAATAGCACCGCTAATACCAGAACCAACGATGACCGCATCATAATTGGTTGACGCTGCAGTTTTGTGGTCGATGGTTGTCGTTAAACCACCATGATCGTTGCTCATTTTACTTGGTTGTTATTATTAAGTTAGAAATAGCTTGGTCGTAAGTACTCACAAAAAATAATCAAAAGTAGTTTTAGTTATTTTGATTGGGTACTTAGTCATTATTTTTATTCAGCTGGATAAATGGCTACAGTTCGTTCTTTTTTAAAAAATAGTGCTGGTTGAAGGCATCATTTTAAAATTGAATCACTACGAATTTAGGACTCTAATCTGAACATACAAGGCATTCAAATGTTAAATTTTTATTAACATAAAAGTATAAAAACACCCATTTTAGACATTTTTTATTTGGATTAATTATAAAATAACAAAATAAATAACCTGCATTTTACACTTATTTGCATTTAAAGAATTGAACTATTTGAACACAAAAAGAAAAGTTTAAACCTATTTACTTCATTGAGTTAGGAGAAAATTCATAAGCTACATTTTATACCAAAAGACATGATAACGATAAATATCCCTCACTTCTTTTTAAGAAAAACACGTACATTATCAAAATGATAATTATTCAAGATGCTGGTAAAAAAACTATTCGAAAACTTAAAAAACACGGAACTACAGAAACAAAGACAGTGAGAAATTATCTTGTTGAACCAGACCTTTATTTTGTATCAGTTTACATCAAAAAAATTCAACAAAATTGAAGTCTTTTACTAATTCATTCCTCAAATCAACTAATATTGATCTATTTCTTCTAAGGTCTACACTGTAATTTGAACAACATAGTCTTTACTCCAAGGGGAATTTGGAGGTAAATTATAGCTTTATTATTAGATAATTTAAATGAACTAAAACTTAATTTATCATCTAATATCCATAAAAAAACACCCTAGCATTACGAATATAATACTAGGGTGTTCCTATGTTTGAGGTCGTGTGATTAGTAAATAATCTTCGGCCCTACTTTATTCACTTTTGACACAAATTTGTCACTGTCAATACCGATCGCTTTGAAAGCTTCTACCTTGGCATTTGCAATTCTTTCTGCCTTATCCAATCCTCTACATAAAGAGAAAACAGATGGACCTGAACCTGAAATTGCTGTACCCATTGAACCTGCATAAACTGCTGCTCTTTTTACTTCATCAAAACCTGGAATCAGCATTGAACGGATTGGCTCAACAATTACATCTTGTAATGAACGGCCAATCAAATCATAGTTTTCTTGCTCTAATCCAGCAATCAAACCACCTACGTTACCCCACTGACGTACGGCATCTACTAATGGAATTTCACCTCTCAAAATATTACGAGCATCTTTTGTGGATACTTCGATATGAGGGTGAACTACTGCACAGCATAATTCCTCTGGTACATTCAAACGAACTACATCCAACGGATCATAACTACGCACCAAAACAAAACCACCATACAATGCAGGTGCTACGTTATCAGCATGTGCCGCTCCACAAGCTACTCTTTCTCCTTCCATTGCGAAAGGAAGTAACTCTTCAGAAGTTAATGGATTATCAAATAATGCGTTGACCGCAAAAGCACCAGCAACTGTACTTGCTGATGAAGAACCTAAACCACTACCAAAAGGCATTTTTTTGTGTAAAGTTACTTCAATCCCTGCCTTCTCTGCTCCAATTTTCTCTAAAAACTGATACACTGAAACGGTCGCTGTGTTTTCTCTTGGATTGCGAGAAAGACGGCCACCATCACCTGTGATGTCTTTAATTACAATACCCGGCTTATCGACTAATTTCATTTCGATTTCATCACCAGGGCTATCTACGGCAAAACCTAAGATATCAAAGCCACAAGCTACGTTAGCCACTGTAGCAGGGGCAAATGCTTTTACTTCTTTCATTATTTTTATTGCTACCTGTAGTAGTTAAGGTCTCTTTTCAACAATGTGAATTAGGCCTTATTTTATAAAAAGTATAATGAGGACAAAGACTAGCTTTATCCTCATTTTATAATCAAATTAGAAATTGAATTATGAAGCAATTTGTAAAGAGTAATTATCTCTTCATTCTTCATTCTTCATTCTTCATTCTCAACTCTTAGTTGATCAAGAAGTTTCCGATTGTAATAATCTCTGCAAATACTCCCGCAGCAGTCACTTCTGCACCAGCACCAGGTCCTCTGATTACTAATGGCTCATTGAAGTAACGACGAGAAGTAAATACTACCATGTTGTCAGAACCTACCAATCCATGGAATGGATGTGAGTTATCTACCGCTTCCAAACTTACAGTTGCTTTTCCTTCTTCATCTAAAGTAGCCACCATTCTTAGTGCCTTACCGTCGATTTCTGCTTCTGCTCTTTGTTTTTCGAAAAGGTCATTTGCTTTTTCTAATTCTACAAAGAAATCATCTACAGATTCAGCATCCATACATGCTTGTGGAAGGATAGGTTTTACTGTCACATCAGAAGGTTCCATATGATAACCTGCTTCACGTGCTAAGATCAAGATCTTACGGGCAACGTCTACTCCACCTAAATCATCACGTGGATCTGGCTCAGTATAACCCATTTCTTTGGCATCTTTTACTAACTCAGAGAATTTCATTCCTGCTGAGAAAGTATTGAATAAGTACGATAATGTACCTGAAAGAATACCTTCGATTTTAATGATCTTATCACCCGATCTCTTTAAATCTTGAAGAGGACCGATTACAGGAAGACCTGCACCTACGTTTGTCTCATACAAGAATTTCACGCCTCTACGTTTTGCAGCTGCTTGACATCTCAAGTAATAATCTAAGCTACTTGAGTTGGCGATCTTGTTTGGTGTAGTAATAGAAATAGAATTCAATAGAATCTTTTCATACAATTTCACCGCACTATCACCTGCTGTACAGTCTACAAATACAGAATTAGGCAAGTTCATTTCAATCATCTTCTCTACGAAACCTGCAGCGCTTGAAGTTTCTCCTTCTGCTAGAATTTCGTCTTTAGGTAAAGAAATATCTAAACCTGTTTCATTGAAGATCATTTTCTTTGAATTGGCAGCACCTACTACGTTCAAGCGTAAGTTACGCTCAGTTAATAAGTACTCTGCCTGATCTCTCATTTGAGTCAGTAACGTATTACCGATCAAACCAAGACCCAACATAAACACGTTCAACTCCGCCATATCTGACAAGAAGAAGATTTCGTGCAATGCATTCAATGATTTATGTAAATGCTTCTGCTCAATTACTACAGAAACGTTTAGCTCTGATGAACCTTGAGCAATTGCGGCGATGTTTACACCGTTTTTACCCAATGCACTAAATAACTTGGCTGCAACACCTGGGCGGTGTGCCATATTCTCACCGATAATTGCAAGAATTGATAAGTTATTCTGAACTTCTACTGGATTTACTTTTCCAGAAGCCATTTCATTGAAGAATTCCTCCTCAATGATTTTCTTACTTTCCGTAGCATCACCTGGAGCTACCGCGAAAGTAATGGTATGCTCTGAAGAAGCTTGTGTAATCAAAATCATCGATACACCACCTCTTGCCAATGCACCAAACAATCTTGATGATACACCCGGAACACCAATCAAACCACTACCTGAAAGAGTTACCAAAGCAATCTCTTTGATCGAAGAAATACCTTTCACTGGCCAATCTTCCTGACCTGACTTGCTTGTTACAAGTGTACCAGGGAAAGACGGGTTGAATGTATTTCTGATTCTTAAATCAATGTTTTTCTTGATGGCAGGCTGAAGTGTTGGAGGATAGATCACTTTCGCACCGAAGTGTGACATCTCCATTGCTTCTTCATAAGACAGTTGCTGTAATGAGAAGGCTGTAGGCACAACTCTTGGATCGGTAGTCATTACACCGTCAACATCTGTCCATATTTCGATTTCAGTAGCATTTAATGCCGCACCGAAAATCGCCGCAGTATAATCTGAACCACCACGACCTAAAGTAGTTGTTTCACCACTTTCAGAAGAAGCAATAAATCCAGTTACAATCTGCATTTTATCTGTTTCTGCAAAATGCTTTGTAATTGCAGAATTTGTTGTTACAAAGTCAACCTTCGCTCCGCCAAACACACTGTTAGTACGCACTACTTTACGTGCATCTAACTGTTCAGCAGGAACGCCCTCTTGTGTTAAGAACTCAGCAATAATATATGATGAAAGGCGTTCTCCGAAAGACTGTAAAATATCCAATGAGCGTAGAGACAATTCTTTTAAAAGGAAAATACCTCTTAAAATATCCTCTAGGTCGTTCAACTGAAGTTTCACGAACGCAATGGTTTTACTTTGTCTACGTACTTCAATTAACTCACGAATCGCGGTTAAGTGAGTAGACTCAATATCTTTCAATAATGACTTATAGGTTTCGTCACCTGACGCTGCTCTGTTCCCTACTTCTATGAGCTTGTTTGTTATCCCGCTCATCGCCGATACCACAACTGCGACTCTTTGTCCGCTTTGCTGGTAATCAGAAAGGATATTGGCCACTTGTTGGATATTTTTCGCACTTCCAACCGATGTACCTCCAAACTTGAGTACTTTCATCCTTTTCCTGTTTGCTAGTCCATAAGTATAAACAATTCGCAAAATTTGCGAGTACAATGCTAAGGCAAAATCAATCTTTTTAGAAATACACTTTTCGATTTTCTGCTCCGGAATTTCGTGAAAACATTGTTCAAACCATGTAATGAGAATTCCGATAAAAGGCAGGCTAAAAAGTCAATTCCAAATATTCGATACCATTTGTCTTAGTACTAAAGTTATAAAAGTAGTATTTAAATCAGTGAATCGCCAACAATTTGATAAATGATAGGTGAAGTTTTTTATAATTTATCATTAAAAGGGTCATTTTTTCTAAAATTTCTCATTTTTAGAGACTTTTCTTAGTCAAAAATGAAAAATATCTACTTCTCGTATTTTTAATTATTAATTGGCAATTATTAGTTGTTATTTCTTAGTTATTAATTTTTCTCTTCTTACTTTTGCTGCAAACGTGCGTCGCCTTGTCGCTTCAGTAATGAAGAGGAAAGTCCGAGCATCACAGAGCGTCACACTTCCTAACGGGAAGGCACTCAGCAATGGGTGACAGAAAGTGCAACAGAAAGTAAACCGCCTTCGGGTAAGGGTGAAATGGTGAGGTAAGAGCTCACCGCGTTGGTGGCAACACGAACGGCATGGTAAACCTTGTGAGATGAAAGACCAAATAGGTCTTATTGTCCTTCGGGAATGAAGTTGCTCGCTTCATTGTCTTCACAGACAGATAAGATGGGTAGGTCGATGGAGCCTGTGAGCGATTGCAGGCCTAGATAAATGACAGGGACCACATTGCTTGCAATGGAGGTACAGAACTCGGCTTATAGACGCACGTTTTTATTTTCTCATCCACTTAATTTTATTTCCCCCAAAAAATGAGAACCTTATTTTCCATTATCCTTTTCTTGGGTACCTTCCAGCTTCATGCACAATCTTTAGATTTCAAAAGTGTTGAAGACCTTTATTCTTTTTTCGATTACAATGCTTCTGAGCCAAAACAGTTAGTGAGTGCTCACCGTGGTGGTCCTTATATTGGTTATCCAGAAAATTGTATTCCTACTTTTAAACACCTTGTGAAATATGTTGACGTACCTGTGATTGAATTGGACGTTGAGATGAGTAAAGACAGTGTGATGTTTTTAATGCATGACAATGAGCTAGGAAGAACAACTACGGGCAGTGGTTCTGTGAGAAATTACACTTGGAAAGAATTACAGAAAATTCGTTTGAAGGACGATGAAGGTAATTTGACGAAATATAAGTTTGATACTTTTGAAAAGGTATTAAAGTGGACTAAAAAAGGAAAAGCACTTTTAACTGTTGATGTAAAACGCGGTGTTCCATTTGAAAAAATCACAAAAGCTATCCGTGACGCAGGTGTTGAGAAATATGCGGCAGTAATCACTTACAATTGGGAAGACGCTAAATTAGTTCATCAATTAGCACCTGAATTAATGATTTCTGTAACAATCATGGATGACAAAGGATGGGAAGAGGCAAAAGCTTCGGGCATTCCTTTCAACAGAATGATTGCTTTCACGGGAGTTAAACTTCAAGATAAATCTCTTTATGAAAAATTACATAAAGAAGGCATCTACTGTATTTCTGCTACTTTCCACACTACTGATAAAGTACAGGATGCTCAAAGCAGAACGAAAGAATATCAAGAAGCTTGGGATTTAGGTGTAGATATCATCGCATCTGATCTTCCTATAGAAGCTTCTGATGCTAAGAAATAAAAATAAGCTGTTCCACAAGATACTCGTGGAACAGCTTCATTAATTTCACTCGTTATATATATACTCTTTACCTAATTATTATTCTATTGTAAGATCAATTTATTCTTTACCACTTTCCTACCTGATTTTACAATCATATAATACATACCTGAAGGCATTTTTGATGGTAAGTTCAGCGGTTTAAGAATTGAGCTTCCAGCTAAGTTTTCTATAACTTCTTGATAGATGGTGTTTCCTTGATTATTAATGACCTCAATGCTAAAATCTGCCCCTGCCGATGCCCCTTGAATGGAAAGGTTTGATACTTCATTTCTGTGCAAAACATTCGGGTAAAGCTTCGCTTGAAAAGTAGGATCTGTATCTCCTTTCAAAGTAACGAACAAAGGTCCATAAGCTTCATTTTGTCCATCAAAGTCATACTGCACTAATTTATAATAAGCTTCTGGAAGAGGTTGCTCATCAATGAAGGTATAATCAATGGCATAATTTGTATTTCCGGCCCCATCCATGGTACCGATGCTCTCCCAATTTGTTTGATTGACAGAACGAAATACCTCATAATAATCATTATTGATTTCCATGGCAGAAGTCCACTTCAGTTCAACTGTTTGCTGATCTGTGGTACGAATTGAAAACGAACTCAAAATAATAGGCAGGTCACCCATATCGTTTTCTATCTCAATTTCTTCAATATTTTGCACAGCACTCATCCTTGCGTTTGAGGGATAACTCTCGTAAACAGCTTTAGCATCAGATGGTGAATCAACAAACTCAATTACAATTTTTCTATTTTGTGAAAAATAGTCCTGCATTGTAGAATTTTCTTCTTTAGTTAGATGATTTGTATTCGTCTTTCCATTATCATGATAGTGATCCAACTTGTCTTTTACTGTGTTATTTTTCACCTCCCATTTCACTGTTGCAATCCTATCTTTTAAATCTTGAAGTGATGTGATTGTCCCTAAACTTGCTTGATTAGGTAAATCGATTTCATTGTTATCAAAACCAAAGGCCTTTACTCTTAAGTATTTTCCATACCACCCAGAAGCGGTATTTACGGTAAGTTCACTTAAAATGTAAACACTAACTTTATTACCTGATCGGTCTCCCTCTACCAATTTTGATTCATCCCAAAAGTTAATAGATGCACTCAATGCGTTAAAGTCCAAGGATTGCGTTGTAGAAAAAGGATCAGAACCTACATTAACAGCATCAAAACCACCCCCTACACTACTACTTTCACCTAAGACATAAATACGATCTTTATTGCTTCCATAACCGCGGTTAAAATTTGCATCTCCTTCAACAGCCAGAACTGCATTATCTCCCAAATCAAAATTCATAAAAAAATCCCATCCCGCTGTATTTAAATCCCCTTTCACTATTAAGTTGCCAATGAGTATTAAATCACAATGGTAATTCATTCTAAAATTTCCATTAATAGTTAATGTTGCTCCTTCATTGACCTGAAGCGTGAAGTTATTAAGAAGATTACTGCCTGTGATTGCAAATGTGTTGAATTCACCCACATCTATTGTCACATCTTTATCAATTGTAAGCGTTCTCCCTCCATTTGCTAATGAATAGGTTAAATCACTTGCTCCAGTTCCATAAACACAGCTTCCATCTGAATCCATCGTCACATTATCAGTTATCGATAATGATGTATTCCATTTAGTATTACATTGTCCATAACTATTCATCGTTATAAATCCTAATGCACCAGTTAATAATAAGGGGTAAATAGCTCTCATCTTTTCATTTTTTTAAAAAGAAGTCGTCAACCTCTTTTCACGATTAGTTTTTTTATTTCTAGTCTTTGGTGTGGTTGTGATCTCTAACGCAAATGTTTTTGTAGTGTTGAGCAAAAAGAAAAATGAAACCGTATGTTTCTACACCTTTAATGATAAAAAAAAGAGGGTAATAGGGCGTTTTAGAAATGAATCATACATGGTGTTAAGTAGATTATTCTATCCAAAATTTGTGATTAAAAGCAATCAGGTGAAATTACCCTTACCCCTCTTCCATTTTTCTTACATCTTCGAAAAATTAGTACTGAAGTCATTTTTTCAATCAGAAATGAGCATAAAAAAATCCCACAGTCTCAATAAAACTATGGGATTTCAAATATCTAATTAACAATTCCTCAATAAGAACTCAATTATTTGATCATTAACCGCTCTTTTACAATATCTTTTCCTGACTTCACCACAACATAGTACATGCCTGTAGTTAATTGTTGTGTAAAGTGCATTGGTTTTAATAAACTACTTGAAACTATATCATTTAGTTCTTCTCCATACACTAGGTAGCCATTATTATTAAATACTTGAATACTCACTTGAGTACCTACATGCAATCCTGAAATATTGAACTGAATGGATTCACTGTTTGAAACTATATTAGGCATGATTAATAATTCTAATGTCTCTTCCACACCTTCTAATCTCACCGTTATTGGCCCAAAAAGTTCATAAACACCATCAAAATCCACTTGCTTTAACCTATAATAAGACATCGATAATTGATGCTCATCTGTGAATTCATATTTAATAGATACTTGAGAATTACCACTAGCATCTACTGTTCCTATTGTATTCCAGTTTTTACGGTCTGATGAACGTTGTACTTCAAAGTGAGAAGCATTTATTTCTGATGCCGTTTCCCATTCTAACTGTACTTGGTTTTCCCTTGTTTTACTTCTGAAGTAAGTAAGAACAACTGGTAAATCACTTGGCACCTGACTTTCAAAATCAATAATGATGTTGCCACTCGACTGCACCATAGTAACTCTAGCAGTACTTCCTCCTAACTGACCATCTACAACAATTCTGTCTGAAACCGACCCAGGCTCCACGACTTCAATTTTGATTGTTTTATTAATGAAATAATCAAGTATTAACTGATTTTCTGATTCATCTCCATTATTTCTATTTTCAATCGCATTTTCAATTTCAGTAGGTAACTTCCATGTCATTTCCCCTAAGGCACTTTTAAGACTACCTATAGAATTAACTTCAAAAGTAGAGTATAACAAGCAATTTTTATCTTCTACACTTTGTACAGTAAAAGCAATTTCTTTTCCCAACAAACTCAATACATTACCATTGGAAAGAATTTCTTCTAAGTTCTCTGATGTAAAAATAGACTGAGTATAAATTCCTGTTTCATCAAAATAGTCGAGTCCTCTAGCAGTAATTGGAAGATTGATATCAACTGGATAATCTTTGGTGAATGGATTATCCATATCATCAGGATATACATCTTTGATTTTATCTAAATCAATATTTCCAATTCCTCCTTCACTTTCAATTTGATCAATTGTATCTCTAATCGAATCCGCTAAACTTGTATTACCAGAAACTTCAGCTAACCAAAGGAAAAAATATAACCAACCAGGTGCTGACTCCCTTTGTAAAGTATAGTTTACTATCCTCCCATTTGGCACATAAATTAACCCTTCCATATTTCCTGAAGAATAATTTAAAATAGCATCTCCACTGATATGTATCTCTCCATCCGTTTCAATATTTATGTTTACCTCATTTGACTCTTCTGGTGAACGATCATCATCTCCTGTTGTTACTAAACTTCCATCTATGACAAGGACACCTCCTTGTTTTACTGTTACCGTGCTATAATTATAAAGTCTAAGGTCTCCGATAATAATCAGAGTATCTTTCTCTTCAATAATAAGATCCAATACTTCATTAGAATTAGGTTCAATGATGAATTGTGGAGTCTCAATTAGAACAGTATTAGCTTCATCTACATCTCCAACAATAATAGATCTAGATTGTCCATCATTTATAAAAGTCAATGCAGACTCCGAAAACACTTGACAATTTTCATTAAAAATTAGATTCCCATCTCCAATGGTCACTGGACCTGAAGAATAATCAGCTGAACAACCATCAATTTGTGAAAAAGAGGTATGATGGAATATCAAAAGAATAGACGCTATGAACAATAGCCTGTAGTAGTTAATGTTTATCATATCATAATAGGTTTGTTTGCTAACACTAGGTGTATTTGTTGTTTAGTTAATCACCTGTCTTAATAATGGTACTTAATAAAGATTTTTCATCACTTAACAGTTTTTAGCATCGAAAAACTACGCCAATTGGCAACAGTATTACTTAATAAAACTTAATAAGGATGATACAATAAAAAAAACCATAGTGTGGCGTACTATGGGCGTTTCGTTTAGTATATGATATGAGTAATTTTAGTCTGTCTGTAATATCTTTATTAGTTGATAAGGAGTTTTTCTTTTACAACACTTTTTCCAGACTTGATAACGACATAGTACATACCCGACCTTAAATGACTTGTAAAATCCATGGGCTTAAAGAGATTATTTGTACTGATATCATTGACTTCTTCAAAGTGCACGGTATGCCCTTGATTATTATAGACTTGAATGAAAACATCATTTCCTACGTTCAACCCTGACATATTAAAATGTACCTTTTCTCCGGTTGAAATGTTATTAGGCATTATAGTGGCATTCATGGTTTCTGAAATACCTTGATGATTAATAATTAAAGGACCATAATAAGCATACTCTCCATCAAAATCTACTTGCTTCAGCCTGTAATAAGCTTTTGGCAATGGACTCTTGTCCTCAAATTGATAATAGATGGATGTTTGTGAATTTCCTGCCGCTTGAACCGAGCCAATGGCCTGCCAATTCTCAAGATCTGTAGATCTTTCAATATCAAAATGAGAGGCATTCTCTTCTGTAGCTGTTTCCCACTCTATTGTAATATTTTCTTCTTCAGGAGATGCCTTTAAGTAAGTTAATTCTACAGGTAAATTTCCTGTACCAACCACTGTTCCCGTTACATTTAATGCTCCTTCCCAAGTTCCCAGTACTCCAGTGAAGCCAAATGGACCTGAAAGATCTAAATCACCATCAATATTTATTGTACCGTTAGGACCAATATTGAAACGATCTCCTAGAGATGCACCTATTGTATGGGTAACATCCCCAATTACATGTAAAGTACCATTGACAGTAAGAATCCCAAACTCGGACATTATCAAATCACCATTTATAGTAAGGGTTGCCCCTTCATCCACGGTTAAATTGCCAAAATTGGTGGTGAGAATAATAGTCCAGCCTTGTATGGTGTAAGAACCTACATTCCAAATAACATCAGTTGGGTCAGCAGGATCTCCACTGTCAGATATTGTTACATCGCTCCCTGAACCTATGTTAACAGCTACACCAACATTGTCATAAGTACAATCAGATGTATACACTATGTTATCCACTGGCGTGCATTGTCCATAAATAAATTGAGCAGTAAATAACAATAAGAAAAAGCAGTAAAATTTTTTCATGATAATAAATCTCACTTCCATCCATTAGAGTTTTACAACACTAAAAGCAGGAGATGATTTGAGCTAAGATTTTAAATTAAAAATAGAAATTGGGCATATGGGTTATTAAGTTAACAATAGAGTAATTAATCAAAGTAACCCTTTAGATAAACAGTAGTAATTGTCTTATTTTCAGTAATTTAATACATCATATCATACAGCAAATATTGCAAAACATTTTTAGTAAACAAATGCTTATGAGCATATTAACATCTCACTTTTTTTCTTGATTTTATTCATATAATCAACAATTCTATCTATAAAATATTAAAATAGTGCAATGTGTTATAAGAATATATAAAATAAAATACAGTCGTAATTATAGACGGTATTGTGCTACTTCTTTAGAAAAACTTCATGATTATCAGGAATTCTTTATTGTTTTTAGACAAGAAATTTATTTTTCTTACATACATAAGTAAATAAGTAGCTTTTGAGATTAATAAGAGATAGACAGAACGAGAAATAAGCTTTAATTTCTTTCCTCAAAATTTTCCAATTCAAGAAATAGATCAAATGATGCATTTTTAAGACTAAATTATTTTGTTAATGCTCAAAAATATTTTTCAAATTCTCTCATTTTCAATCATTTTACCTTTCTGGAAAATTATTCAGGCATAAAAAAGACCCACAGCTTTTTACAACTATGAGTCTTATTCATATTCCGAATTCTATTATCCGCTCTAATCTATCGGATCAATAGTTTCTCTTTTACCATATCTTTACCAGATTTCACTACTACATAATACATACCTGTTCCTAAAGTAGATGTAAAATCAAGAGGTTTTAAATATACTTCGGAGGAAACATCCTCTTCTATTTCTTTAAATACTATATTTCCTTGACCGTTATAGATTGTGATCTCAATATTATTTCCAACATCCAGTCCTGAAAGGTTAAATTGAACTTCCTGACCACTATTGATATTGTTCGGCATTAATAACAATTCCATTGGTACGTCCTTGCCATTCAATGCTACTTGCAACGGTCCGAAGAATTCATAAACACCATCAAAGTCTACTTGCTTCAATCTATAATAAGCAAGTGGTAATGGCTCTGTATCTTCAAACTCATAAGTAATAGCCACTTGTGAATTACCACTCGCCTCAACTGCACCTAACGTTTCCCATGTTTTTCTATCAGCTGATCTTTGAATATCAAAGTGAGAAGCATTGATTTCTGAGGCAGTTTCCCACTCTAGATTTACTGCTTCTTCGTTGGATGAGGCTTGGAAGTAGGTTAGTTCTACTGGGAGGTCATTTGTACCTCCAACAGTGATGTTTTCTTCTCCTATTATTACAACACTTTCAATAATATTATTATGGTAAGTATCTCTTGCCTCACGTTCCTCATCTGAAACAACAAGAATATTCCAATCATAACACTCATCACAATTAGCATTCGAAGCCGACACGTAGGTCAAATCACCCGTAATCGTCAATTTCCCACCATCTTGTACTTCAATAGAAGACCCATAATCTAATTCAAGGTTTCCTTGAATCTCAACATGTGTATTTGGTGCAATTACAAGTTTTATACCATGAGCTGCATAATCATTTCCATCAGGTCCAGTAGTAGTTGTTGTACTAGTCAAAATTAAATTTCTTAATATTGTTATGCCTATATTCCAGGTCACGTCAATATAGTAATCAACTCCATCATTAGGGTCATTACCACCATCTGAATATGTTATTGTAATATCACGATCAGTAGCAACTTCTATTGATGTACCATTCCCTTCTAAACAAACATCAGACTGATTATAATTTACATCATCAGTAGGTGTTGTATCTATAGTACATTGAGCAGAAACGATTGTATTAATCAGTAAAAAAGACAAAAATAATAAGTATAATCCCTTCATAAGTTAGGTTAATTTAAAGCTCACCAATCCAGCATTAGAAATCAGTGATCGTGTTGATTTAGAGAAAAATAAAAATGTAAATAGCCTGTGTGAATGCAAATCTCTATAACAAAATAAAGTCTTGCTTCAATGTAATTTCTGTTCGTTATAACTTAAATTAATAGAAATTTTTGAAATTTACTTAAACAACATTAACAAACAAAAAGTTCATTAATATTTAACACTTACAATTATTTACTAATTTTATCCTGTTAAATATACTATATCCATTCTTTTTATTTAATACTTTACTGATATAGAGTAAATTAATAAAATCACTTCTCCTTTAAATCCTATCTACAACTAATAAAACCTCATAGAGAGTTTCCATGAGGTTTTGAAGCTTTATATAATAACTTGTTCTTTTAATTTACAAGAAGCTTTTCTTTTACGATATCTCTTCCTGAATTGACGACAACGAAGTACATACCCGAAGAAAGCTGATCATTAATATTTGTGGTCTTTAAAAAATGGTTAACATTATTATCCACTACTTTATCATAATAAACTAGATGTCCTTGATTGTTATAAACTTGAATTTGAATATCATTTCCTATACTTAAACCTGAAATACTAAACTGTACTTCTTCTCCACTTGAGATTCGGTTTGGTAAAATCATCATGCTTAAAGATGAATTACCACTTTTGTTTACTTCTATAGGTCCATAATAGGTATACTTCCCATCTATATCCACTTGCTTCAATCTGTAATATGATTTTTCCGATAGCAAGTCATCTTCAAATTCATAAAAAATAGCCGTTTGAGAATTTCCTGATGATTGAAGTGTGCCTATCTTCTCCCAGTTTTTCAGGTCTAAGGTTCTTTCTATATCAAAATGAGAGGAATTTACTTCTGTTGCTGTCTCCCACTCTAAAATAACGGTCTCTTCTGTTACAGAAGCCTGGAAGTAAGACAACTCTACTGGAAGATCCGAACAGGTAAGATTTTCCTTTATATTTCCACAGTCAATATCCCAAGTTATACCATCCGATATTTTATCTGGGTCCATTGTTCCACTATTAAAATCCCCTCCGATTTGAACATATCCATTTCCATCTATCACTATATCAGCTCCGGTATCTTCCTCTCGAAAGCTCCAGGCACTTGTTGATAGGTCACCACTAATGATTAATTGTCCATCAATTTGAAAACTAGAATCATAAGGGTCGGTATCTTCAATTTGCATATTTCCATTGATACGGAGTATCGCTCCTTCTTCTATAATCAAGTTGACATAGAAAAAAGAAAACGTAGCAGCGGTGATGGTAATATCCGTTCCTGCTTTTATGGTTAAACTCGATTCCTGTAAACTTGCACTTGTAATGCCGTTTACTCCATTTAAGTCGGCGCGCAGATCAGAACACAACTCATAGTCTGATGGAATATAGTAGTTCCCAAATGCTCCAATAGCAAGGTCAGTTTGTACGCATTGAGCATTGACGGACTGAAAACAATAAGTCCACAATAAGAAAGTTAAACAGTAAACTTTTTTCATAAGTTAAGAGAATTTAATTTCATCAATTTTCGATGGGATGAAATCAGCGGCTGCTGTTAAGTTTAGAGAATGAATTACGTTTGCACTGGTGTTAATAAAGTACTTCTCAAAACTAGGGTAAATGGCTACAAATACATTCAAATAGTACTACGTCAACTTTTCAAAGTACTACTTCAAATGGGCTTCAATGGGCTTTTATCGCTTTTTTTCAGGGGTAAATGGAGCTATTTAAGTACTAAGCCAATAAAAAACCTCACAGATTCAATCCGTGAGGTTTCCAGCTCGTAGGTCTAATTTGTCTATAGTTGATTATTTTTAAGGTCGTATGAAGCCAACAGAATTGTGTACCTCATAGCGATATATGATATAAGAATCCCTGATCCCAAGGCTTCTGCGCATAAACCAATAAATAATTTCCCTTTTGTGATGTAAGCTCCAGATAGAGCCGTTTCTCTGAGATATTGCAAAAATTCAGGTTCTATAAATGTCAGATAGAACATCATGAAAAATGCGAAGGGAATTGCACTTAGTAATGTTATTCTCATCCCGTTCAAGAAACCTGATAGATAACCGAAATCACTAGGGTTTTCTTTTTGCATCTCCTTGAAAGCATAAAAAATACCGCCAGCGTGAATCACAAAATTCAATGCTCTTAATTCTATAATATGGTATAGATTTAAAAATTTCATGATCAGAAATAATAACAGATATCCGACGAACATGAAAGAAGCGTATTTAATAATAATTTTCATAAGAGGGGCTAGTTAGAAGGTTCCTGAGTTATTGAACATTTAAGGGTGGGTATTATTAAGTGTTCATGTGTAATAAACCAATACGGGTAAGAATTGTTTTGGTAAAACATAAAAAGTCATGCATTTTTTGAGAATACATGACTTTTTGAGCTGTAGAGCTTTAATAACTTATGCCGTAGTGGCAGTAAGTATTTCTAGTTTTTCTATGAAAGCATTGATTTCTTCTTCTGATGTATCAAAAGAACACATCAAGCGGACTTCATTGGTCTGTTCATTCCATACATAGAAAGGAGATTGTTCTTGCATGGCTGGAATTACTTCTTTCGGTAAAATAGCAAAAACACCGTTGGCCTGTACTTCTTGAGTAATGACCACTTCAGGGACTTTACCTAAACCTTCAGCCAGTTTTTTGGCCATTTTATTGGCATGAAGAGCATTTTCTTTCCATAAATCTGAACCGAAAAGTGTTTCGAACTGAACAGCGATATAGCGCATTTTTGACAACAACTGCATCCCTTGCTTTCGAACGAATTTATAGTTTTCAGAAATCTTTGTGTTCAAAAAGATAACCGCTTCACCGAACATCAATCCGTTTTTTGTTCCGCCAAAAGAAATAAAATCAACACCTGTATCTACCAGCATTTCCTTGAAAGAAACACCCAATGAAACAGCCGCATTACTGATTCTTGCTCCATCTACATGCAACAATAAGTTGTTTTTATGAGCAATATCGGCGATCGCTTTTATTTCTTCGCATGTATATACAGTGCCATATTCTGTAGCTTGTGTGATAGAAACGACTTTCGGCTGTGACCAATGCTGTTCACCTAGGTTTACCAAAAATGGAGTAATATCATCTGGAGTAAGCTTCCCGTTTTCCTTCTCTACAGTAAGCAACTTAAACCCACCGAATTTTTCAGGAGCACCGCATTCGTCTACATTAATATGTGCTACTGATGAACAAATGATAGCACCATAAGAAGGGCAAACTGATGATAAAGCGGTAACGTTAGCGCCTGTGCCATTCATGGTAAAATACACATCAATGTCTTCTTTCAATAATTTCTTAAAAACAGCTATTGCTCCTGCAGTTGCATCGTCTGCTCCATAAGAACCTTGGTGTCCGACATTTACTCTCCCCAATGCTTCTATAATTTCAGGATTCGCTCCCGAATAATTGTCACTTGCTAATGTTTTTTTCATTATATATTTCTACTTAATATGGAAGTCTTCTTTGAATTGTTCTCTTACTTAAGCTAATATCCTCAACAGCTTAAAGAGATTGGTTATGGGTAAATAACATAGAAAAACATAAAGTTAGAGAAAAGGTTATTAAATATTGACAACTTATTCCACATACAATTAGTACTACTAAGTTTTGTTAGTAAAAGCGTACCTTTTAGTCTTAAGTTTTATAACTTAAAACAAACTTTTTAAACCGAAATAAAATGAAACTAATACTACTCTCAGGAAGTGTAAGAGATGATAGACAATCTCATGGCGCTGTACTTTATATCGCCCAAAGAATGAAAGAACAGTTTTCTCTCGATGTAGAAGTGATTGATCTCAAAGAATATGCTCTTCCTCCTCTCACAAATACTCTGCATGACAGTTCACCGGAAAATGTAAAAAAACTGGGTACTATTTTAGATAAAGCAGATGGTATTTTATTGGCTTCGCCCGAATACAATGGAAGCTTTTCTTCGGCATTGAAAAACGTAATCGATTTTTTCCCTAAAAGTACTTATCAAAGAAAACCGATTGGTGTGATCAGTATTTCAGCTGGACCGCTTGGAGGAATAAGAGCAGCTCAAGCTATGCAACTTCAAGTGCTTGCCCTGATGGCTTACCCTACGTATAGAATGATGACAGTGGCAAATGTTCAAGATCAAGTGGATCCCGAAGGTGTTTTATTAAATCCTGAATTTAAAGGGAGTGTTGATATGTTTATAAAGGAATATGTCTGGCTGGCTGAAGCAATCGTAAGCAAAAAGAAATTGGATTAAAAAATAAGAATGATGAATTAAGTACTCGGACTAATGAAAGCGAGTATTTCGTAGACCCATAATTGAAATTATGGGCTTTTGGGAAGATAACTCATTTATCAACATGTGATTATAATATTTGGCTTATCCATATTTAAATGGTAATAAAGACTGTAAATCTTTGAGGTATGTCAAGATTATAATGAAAGTTGGAAAATATGATAGCTTCCCATAAGCCCATGACTTTCAGTCATGGTGCACGTAATTATTGTTCCATTTCTTTTGTCACAGTACTTTATGCAAACATAATCAGTATTCTGTGTGTATTTTCTTGGAATAAAGGAACAGAAAGCAATAATTTTTCTTCGCCTTTTAATGGTAAAGATTCTTCCAATAGAGATGCATTGATTACAGAATGCATGATTTTTTCTTTCTGTGATTCCGATAAGAAATCAGGCACATTCAAAATTTTAGTGGCTGTAATATCTAAATTCTTGAAGGTGGTATTTTCAGCTTCAATCTTTCCTTCGGCATCTAATAATAATGAAGGTAAAGAAAGCTTGTTGATCCACTCATTGGTAGACAGATCCACTTCTTTATCCTGGAAAATTTGTTCTAATACTGCAAAACCACTTTCCTTATTGTTCTCTTTCTGTTGCATTCTGAAAAGAGTATTCTTGGTTTTCTGACGTTCTACCTGTCTTGTCAAACCTTGCTCGCGCTCTACTCTTTCTGTGACATCAAAAATGATAAATGTAAACTTGATCGGCACATCACCATTAAATACTGCTCTCACGCTTGTCTCTCCCCAAAGTGCTCCTTTTCTAGTTGTATAATATTCTAAGGTTCTGATTTTTACATTTCTTTCTGAATCATCCGACAACAAGGTAGAAATAACAGACTGATAAGAAGTTGTGACCATATCAGCAAGCGGTTGCCCTATCATACTGTCTATAGATTTACCTGTTAGCTCTTCAACTTTATCATTGCCAGAAAGGATTCGACCATTAAGATCTACTTCCAGAATCATAGACATACCTTCCATGATTGCTGTTCTTGAAGCCACCTCGTTCTGTAATAAATTGAGCGACTCTGACTCTGTTTTCAATTCCTTTCTAATAAAGCTTTCCTCTGTCTTATCTACCATAAACAATGTAATTTTCTGTACATCGCCTGATAAACTCTTTAATGGGAATAAATTAAGCTCTAGAGTTTTGACATGTCCTTCTCTAGACATAAAATTGAAAGTGGCCGTCGCGTCTGTCCCTGCCTTTATATCTCTAAGAATTCGTTTAAAAGAGCGGATTTCTTTGGCATCTTCAAACAGCTCCACCAAAGCAATATTTCTATATTCTTTTCTTCGATACCCTAGCAGTTCTGTGAAAGTCGTATTGGCAGATTTTATTTTTCCATCCAAATCAAGGTCGAGCACTGGGAAATGCATTCCGAAAGCATTCAGTCTTTCTGTACTTGTCAGATCTTTGGCTTTTTGCTCTGTTGTAAACTCTGCAAACTGAATGATTTTATATGGTTTTCCATCCAGCCCGAAAATAGGATTATAAGTACCGTTCATCCATATTTCCTGTCCTCTTTTATTGATTCTGCAATATTCACCCGAAATGTAAGAACCGTTATTCAAACTATCCCAAAGCAATTTATAACGCATTGAATTCACTTCTTCAGAAGGAACTAATACTCTTTCATACTTTCCGATCAGGTTTTCCAATTTATATCCCATCACCGAAAGGTACATATCATTGGCAGTAATAATTCTCCCTTCAAGGTCAAACTCTATAATTGCCATGGTTTTACCAATTGCTTCAAGGATGTTTTTATTAAGGTTAGATTCCTTGGACAGCTCTTTCAATTTCACGTTGAGTTCATCCTGGAAGCCCTGCATCTCTTTTGTTTTAGATATCAATGATTCCTCTTTGTTTTTCAAATTTTCATTGACTTCCATTGACTCTTTCAGCAAGCGGCGAGTATTTTCATTCATCATATATACTGCAATGGCTGAGGCAAAACGCTCACAAGCTGCATTCGCATATTCTTTTTCATGAGGAGTCAAGTTTCTGTAAGATGCAATTTCTACAGCTCCATATACCTCATCCGCACCATGTACCACTGGAATAATTATAATACTGGTAGGTGCCGCCTCTCCAAGTCCTGAAGAAATGGCAGTATAATGATCTGGTACATCTTCCACATAGATATATTGTTTCTCCAGCATTACCTGTCCCACCAAACCTTCATTTGCTGAGATTTTTTTCTGAGGAAAACGCTTTTTGCCATAAGCATAGCTTGCCACTTGATTCACCACCTGATCGCTGTTTTTGTCCAGTCTTAAGAAAACACCACCTTGGAGTGCACCTAAGTGACGAGTGACAAACCTCACAAAAGCAAAACTCATATCTGTGATCGAATCAAAATGTTCACCATTAAGCGTTTCAGTTGTTTTAGCCAGTCCTTCAGTAATCCATTTACTTACAAACTCCTCATTAGCCAGCTGCATTAAGGTATTACGTGCTTTATCGTAAGATTCTTCCAGCCTAGGGTTAAGACCATCAGTATTTGCTTCAAAATCTTTCTCACCCAAGTGCTCAATCATTTTTGTGATTCTCTCAAAGTCATCTTCCAAATGATTTACCTTGTCTTCAATTACTTTGATGTCAGAAATATTATCTCCTCCTTTTTCTGAAGTAAAATACTCAAGGTTTTTTCTCAGTAAATTCATCGGAACCAAGAGCTTGTTTCTAAAATAGGCTCCTTGAGAAATCAAAAGCACCACACCAATAACCACCAAAAGACCATTGAAAATGATATTGGTTGATTTTGTGCGTCTTATGTTTTCTTCCAGTTGAAAACGTGTTTCTCTGTTATGAAGTAGTAATGAAGAGTTTCTTCTTTCTAAAAAATCGAGTGCTTTTCCTACCACATCGCTTCCCTCTCCTTCACCAATCAACTGTGCTGTAGAAGAAGAGTAGCCCAATGTTCTTCTTCCATACTGCAGTTCTTCAATAGAGGAATTAGATTTGATACTAGCATCCCACATTACATCAATCTGCTCATAGTAATCCTCAAAACGCTTTCGATACAATTCCAAAGCATGCGACAAGTCGTCATCTCCAAGAGAAGTAAGGATCAAAAAAGACTGCTGCTCTGAAGAAAGCATTTTAGTACCGCTCTCCATTGCATTAATCTGAGAAAGCACTTTATCTGCTTCCTGTTTCAGACCTAATAGTGTTTTTCTATCATCCGTTCTATAATATTCTCTTGCATGATAAGGGAAGTTTGCAATCTTATACTCCTGATTTAGAAGGATTTCAGACACTTCTCTTTTCTCTGCTTGTGAAGACCTCAAGAAAGAAACAAAACTCATCAGCAGTAGTAAACTCACTACTACAATAGTTGCTGTACCTCTGAACTCTGGGCTTACTTTCATATTTTATATATCTAAAAAATAGGATTTTTTCCTACATGAATTTAATATTTCAAATCAAGTGATAACTTTACTACTTTAAAAAGCATTTTTTTTTAATCTTTATCAATATTTCGTTGATAATCATCACTTTTTTCTAATCTCAAAAAGTCTATATTGGTTATAACCTAATAACCCAAATTTATGCCTAAATTTCTTCATCCCTTTCTATATATAAGTCATTACCTTCCTCATGAAGTAGAAAAATGGATTGTCCTGATTACCGTTTCATTAGTGGTAATAGGTCTTCTGAGAGAACGTACCAAACCATCAGTGATTTTCTTTATTGGTGTTGTGATACTTCTCGTCACAGGAACGATTAGTTCAAATGACATTTTGCACTCAATGAGCAACCCTTCAATAGCTACAATCATTGTGCTAGTTATTGTGACCACTCACCTTTATCATACCTTCAATCTGGAAGCTATTTTGGATAAAATGATCGGCAAATCTAAAAATCCCCGGCTCTTTTTATTAAAGGTGACTTCCTTTGCCGCATTCCTTTCTTCTTTCACCAACAACACGCCCGTAGTGGCAGGATTGACTCCTTACGTTTACAATTGGTGTAAAAAAATGGGAGCTCATCCTTCTAAACTACTGATTCCGCTTTCCTTCAGTACCATTTTAGGCGGTATGATCACCATAATCGGTACGTCAACCAATTTAGTCCTCAATGGTTTTATAGAAACGAATAACTTACCCCTTTTAGCTTATTCAGACTTCCTTTATTTAGGTATTTTGGTCACTTTTTTGGGAATTCTCTATTTAGTCACTGTAGGTTATAATCTATTACCTGAAAATAAAGAAGTTTTTGATGATGCGAAAGCAATCGCTCCGGAATATTTAATGGCACTGGAAGTACATAAACTATCCAAAATAATAGGGAAAACGGTAGGAGAATCAGAGCTCAAAAAATTTGAAGGTGCTTATTTAATCGAGGTCCACAGAGGAGGTGAAGTCATTACACCTATTCCAGATGATTTCACTTTCAAACACAAAGATCAGTTGATGTTTATGGGACAAACCGACAACATCATGACGATTGTAAATTCAGAATTGGGACTCGAAGTGCCCAATCATGAAGACGATTCTGAAATTGTAGAAGCTGTAATCCCTGCCAATTCTTTCTTGGATGGGAAATATATCAGCAAAATCAATTTCAAGGAAAAATATGATGTTGAATTGGTTGCTATTCATAGAAATGGACAAAAGGTAACGGGAGAACTTGAAAATGTGACGCTACAAGCCGGTGATATGTTGCTGTTATCCGCAGGGGACACTTTCTTTTCTAATATGAAATCTTATAAAGAGTTTTATGTGTTGTCTACTATTGAAAAGAGTCAAAGACCTGTTGTAAAACAAATGCATAAAGCAGTGTATTTGGGTGTTTTGATTTCCTTGATTTTATTAGTGGGTTTTGGAGTCTTGTCTATTCTAACGGCAGCTATTATTTCTTTTGCCGGCCTATTGCTTATCAAAGCCACCAATTTTAATACCGTCAATAAAGAACTTGATCTAGACCTTATCATATTACTGATGTCAGCCCTTACTTTAGGTGATGCATTTATTAATTCGGGAGCCTCTGAAATCGTCAGTAAAATGTTTATTACTATTTTCTTGCCTTTCGGGGTGATTGGTGTACTTGTAGGACTGTTTTTAGTTACCGTTTTATTGACCTCATTCGTAACCAATGTGGCCGCTATATCCATTGTGTTCCCTATCGCTTATTCGGTGAGTGAGATGTTGAATTTGCCAAGTACACCTTTCTTTGTGGCTATTGCCTTTGCCGCTTCGGCTGCGTTTTTGACACCCGTCAGCTATCAGACCAACTGGATTGTTTATGGTCCCGGCGGATATAAAACGAAAGATTTTATGAAAATAGGCCTTCCATTGATGGGCATTTACTGTACTACTTGTATCATCTTCATTATTCTATATTATCATTTATATTAGGTACCTTTGAGGCAAACGATTTTTGTGCGATATAGAGTATGTTTCAAGCATCTCTTAAAGGTGAAAACCTAATACTTTCTGATAATGGACGAACAGATTTACAAATATATTTTCTGGTTTTTAGTGTGCAGTTTTTCATCGGTGATTACCTCCATTTCTGGCGGAGGCGGAATGTTATCATTACCCGCATTAATTTACCTTGGATTACCGGATGCTGTTATTCTCGGTACGAATAAAGTAATCCTCACTACAGCTTCAATCACTGCCACTTTTCAGTATCATAGAAAAGGTTTTTTGAAGATCAACCGACAACTATTAATTGCTTGTGGCATTTCATTAGTAATGGCGGTTTGTGGAGCAGAATTGAGCAAACTGATGAATGCAAAGTACATGCTTTACCTTCTCTTGGTCATTATTCTTTTTCTGTTTACCTTAGAATGGTATAAACGAAAGCACCCTAAATCTGAGACGGATTTTGATGACAATGTACCTTCAAAAATAGTGTATCCTACAGCTTTTTTAATTGGACTTTACAGTGGCTTCTTTGGGCCTGGCACAAGTGTCATCTGCTTTTTTATCCTTTCTTTTTTCAGTAATATTCCTGTGATGGTCAACGTTGCTTTTTCTAAAAGTCTGGCCATGATCTCATCTATGTCCGCATTATTCTTTTTTATGATGGAAGGCTTAGTGTATTGGGATTATGGATTAGTGGGGGTAGTGGGTGCTTTTCTTGGAAGTTGGATTGGAGCTGAATTAGTCGTTAAAGTGAATCCAAAAGTTGTGAAGGCTTTTTTTAATGTGATTTTGATATTATTCTTATTAAAGACACTTTACGATTTGAGTCAATATTAAGCAGGACTTCCCCCTTAATACAAGAAAAAACCCTTAACTGCTTTCACAATTAAGGGTGATCTATTTTCAGTGTATATTGATTACACATTCTTTATTTCAATTCCATCTCAGCATTTAATGCATCAAGCATTCCTTTCGCTTTCAATAGACATTCTTCATATTCTAATTCTGCATTGGAGTCAATCGTAATCGCACTACCAATTTGGAAGGATAAGTATTTATTTCTGGCGTTATAAAAGGCACTTCTGATCACTACATTAAAATCAAAATCGCCCTCAGGAGTGATATAACCTATAGAACCAGAATACAAGCCTCTTTTCGTTCGCTCATACGTTTCAATCAATGCCATTGCCATCACTTTTGGTGCTCCGGTCATACTTCCCATTGGAAATGCATTTTTCAATACTTTCGCAAAAGGAATACCTTCCTTGATTTCTCCTTCAATTGTTGAAATCATCTGGAAAACAGATTTGAAACCATAAATACCAAAAATCTCTGGTACTTTGATCGTTCCTGCCTTACAAGTTCTTGCCAAGTCATTTCTCACCAAATCCACAATCATCATATTTTCCGCCACTTCTTTTTCATCATTACGAAGCTGAACTTTCAATTGATGATCTTCTTCCTCAGTTTTTCCTCTTCGGATTGTTCCTTTTATAGGTTGAGAAATCACTTTATTGTCCTCTTTTTTCATGTAACGTTCCGGAGAAGAACAAGCGACAAACTTGTTTTTCACTTTATGGAATGCTGAAAAAGGTGCAGGCGATAAAGCTGAAATTCTTAAATACAAATCAAACGGATCAATCTCCGCTTCTCTTGCTAAGAATTCCATACAGATATTGACCTCGTAAACATCTCCCTCTAAAATATGTTCCTGTATTCTTTCAACAGTATCAATATAAATTTTATGAGAGATCTTCGGGCTCACTTTCCCTCCCCAGCCATCTTCTGAAGGTTGAGGCACTTCTTGTTGAGAAACTTCATAAAAAATAGCTTCAGCATCACCGTCTGAAACAATTTGAACCTCATTTCCCTCAAAAATGAATAAAGTTTTAGGGATATAGAAAAATGCATTTGACATTTCTATACCGTCCTGATGGTCAGAACACAATAGTTCCACCTCATTTTTCAGGTCATATCCCCAATGACCAAATAGCCAACTTTTGTGTTGATTATGGAATTTTTGAACGCTTTCAAAAGAGTTTCCTTCCTCAATATCACAAACTTTTTTAGCCCCAACAGCTAATAAGTGCTGAAAACCACCATTAGGGTAATCTATTTCGTGATCATACAAGTAAGTGCAGTAAGTTTCATTCTTACCCCAGTTCCATGCTTGCAGACGAAACGACTCCACATCTTCGACTTGAAAACGCATTCTTTTTTCTTCTATTTCTTCCAAAAACATCACAGTGCAAAATTAATCATTTAAAATTGATCTTTACATAAAAAGAACAATTAATAGAAAACTGACTAACAGCAATATTAATGCATTCTATCTCCTCTGACATCCATAGTTTTGAGGAGGTCCGCTTCAAACTTCAAGAATTCTTGCCAGCGAGCATCCACTTCTTCTCTTGGCTTGTACTTTCTTGCCAACTCAATAAAAGTGACATAATGCCCTGCCTCAGAAATCATCAATTCATAATAGAAGCTTTTTAAATCTTCATCATCCAGTCCTTTCCAAAGTAATTTGAATCGCTCACAAGATCTTGCCTCAATCAAAGCACTTACTAGAAGTTTGTCCACCAATTGATCCATTCTTGAACCTCCTTTTCGAGCAAACTTCACAATCGCATTAACATATTCATCTTTTCGCATACGTCCCAAAGACAACCCTCTTTTTCGAAGTTGCTTTACGACTCTCTCAAAGTGTTCCCACTCCTCCGCCACAATTGGCATCAAAGTATCCACCACATCATCCAATTCAGGATAGTTGACTATGATAGACATACTTGCCGTAGCCGCTTTCTGTTCACAGTATGCATGATCAACTAAAATTTCCTCAATATTGTTTTTCTCCACCATGTTTACCCACTTCGGATCAGTCGGTAATTTGAGGTGAAGCATGTGCCCTTGCCCTTTGAATTCTTCTTCCATTATTTATGAATAATATTCCATTAAAAATTCCGATGCGAAATTAGAGATATTCCTTCAATAATTGAGAATTAAAATTTAAAAATGATCTGATAATGCAAGAACTAACGCTTATCTGAAAGAATATTCCATATTTTGAGCAAAATTGTAAACATTACAATAAAATAAGCCATAACAATACTAAAAACCCACTTTTCCACTCTTTTCAGGAACGATATGTAATGCTATTACTGTCAATTGTAATGGTTTGTAATGCTCCATTTTCATCAAAAAACGATCATAGTGACGTCTTTGCAAAGACATCTCAAACATGTTACTATGAAATTTAAAAATACTTTTAACTCTCGCTCAAAAAGACAACTGAAAAGAAAGATTGAAGCTTTAATTACTCTACAAAAGAATCATTCAAATTATCACTCGCTCTCTTGTGAAGTAAAACGATTATTCAACAAAGTTTTTCAATTCAGCACAAATACGACATTCCAAAAATGCCTCTCAACAGCAATACTCTATTGTGGTATCAATTCCGTAAATGCTCAAAGTTTTGAGGCACCAATACACATCTCTGAATTTGCAAATTTTCAAATCACCGATGCAGGAACTCCTTCTATGTATAAACCTGCTTTAGTAGATATTGATAATGATGGCGATTTGGATTTCTTCTATGGTTCTAACCCTGATCTTTATTTTGTGGAAAACACAGGAGATAAAAACACCCCAAATTTTGAAAGTACTCCTGTTGCTTCCCCTTTTGATTTTAAAATTCCTTTTGACCACCCGGCATTAGAACCATCGTTTGTTGATATTGACAACGACGGGGACTATGACCTTTTTACTTCTGTCTATGAATACGGAGACTTTTATTACTATGAAAACACCGGTACACCTACGGCCCCTCAATTTGCTGAAAAAGAAAAAAAATGCTTTTGGATTTGAAGTTACAGGTGATATTGGCGAATACTCCACCAATGCGAGTGATTTTGTTGATTTGGATAACGATGGTGATTACGACTTGTTAGTTGTGGATTACTATGGAGAAGCATTTTATTATGAAAATATAGGAGATAAAGCAAACCCTCGTTTTGCTTCACCCATCAAAACTCCTTTTGGATTGCCCGAATTCCAATACAATGATTACGGTTTATTTGACTCTCCTATTGCTGAAGGCACTCCCATTTTTAATGATATAGACAATGATGGAGATCAAGATCTTTTGGTAGGAACATGGGATGAGGACATTCAGTTTTTTGAAAATATCGGTAATAATTGTTCTCCTCAATTTACAATTCCCATCACTAATCCCTTCAATTTAGAAGATACTGGCCTAGATAATATAAGAAGGGAAGCTATGGCTTTTGGCGACCTTGACAATGACGGAGATTTAGATATGATTCTCGCAGGTACACAGTATCCCAATATGTTCTTTTTTGAATTTAATGGAAAAGCTCCTTCTTACGCTGGCATCGGTGGTTGTAGCATTGCACAAAATGGAAAAACAAGTCCAAAACGAATGATTCAACGTGAAATAGGGCAAACAAATAATACGATTCATTTTCGACAACATCAAACCTACACTTCAAGTGATTTATCCTACTATGGTGGTTCTAGTGATCGTTTTGGATGGGATGTAAAGACCAATGCTACTTCAATGGCCATTGGTTCCTTTTATGGGCATTTCCAAGAAGGCGATCAAAAACTGTATCAAACCGGAGCGGTTGAAATGTATAAAAAGAATGAACAACAAGAATGGAAATTTCATCAAAAAATCTTCGCTTTTGATCATCTCAACCCTGCCAGTCAGTTCGGCGCTGAAGTAGAAATTAATGAGAGGTTCTTAATCGTTGGTGCACCTAAAGCCTATGATAAAGCAGATTATCCTGCTTACATCAACACTGGGTTTGTTTACATCTATAAAAAAGATGTCAATGGTGATTGGGTAGAATTCCAATTTATTAAAGCATCAACTGACAGGTCTAGCTATTTTGGAAAAGAGATTAGCCTTTCTAATTCAAAAATGGCCATTGCTAATACTGATAATCTATTCTTATATGATTGGGATGAAAAATCTAATAGTTGGATAGAAATTCAACAGATACCTATAAGTTCTAACACAAGAATTATTGAAATAAGTGATCATGATTTGTTTGTGGGTACACCTGATAAACTAGATATCTATCATTATCAAAAAAATAAATGGGCAATTTCTCAAACTACAACCATCAACAATGCTACTTTCGTTTCAGGAGAATTGGATCAAAATCAATTTATTCTTGGTCAATTCAAGTACAATGCCCCTCAATACGATTCTGTGAAAGTTTTACACAAAAATGAAAATGACCGTTGGGAAATGGAAACCAATATTGCTCTTCCTAGCAATATTACGCATAGACACTATGGCACTTTCACACAAATCAAAAGTGACTTTTTACTAATTGGCTCTAGCAATGAAAAAGGGCATTTGCTCAATGGTTTTGAAACTACATTTTCTGATCTATTACTCTATAAAAAAACAAATGGAGAGTGGTTACCGCATCAATCTTTAGTATATGAAAGTAACAAAGGAATTTTCCCTAGAGTAAATGTAGAGCTAGCCGATTCCTCTGTATATTTGGGAGTTTCTTCTGAATCATCCGTTACAGAATTCAAAACCCAAAAGATTGACAGTTGGGAATACAAAAGTCTTGATTGTGATGTGGTTTATTGGAAAGACTCTATCATTACGACTCCACAAGTACTGGCTGACACTATCAATAATTCAATTGCTATCTGATTGTTATAGAACTTCCAAAGGTGATCAATGAAATAAGAATAGAATCGAAAACGCCTTATTTACTAGACAATGATTCACTATTAGAGACATCTGGAGAATATAATTTTACTTTTCAAAATACTCAAGGCTGTGATAGTTTAGTGAAAGTTGATTTTTATAGAATGAATGAAGCGATCCAAACAGAAGATTGTAGTCTTGCACCTCAAGTTGAAGAAGGGTTTTATGCTGTTACTTACAATGATGAAAGTCCATTTTATAAATTCATTGCCGAAGAAAATGGTTTGCTGACCATTTCTACATGTGGGCTCACTGAAGAGGAAACAAGAATTGACATCTATAAAGATTGTAATCTGTTTGTTGGGTTCAATGAATACGCTTGTGATGATCAATCCTCTATCACAGTTCCTTTAACGAAAGGTGATTCTATCCTCTTCCAAATGATCGAACATGAAGTCTATGAAGATTATATTTTCGAAGTATCATTTATAGATGATTGTTATGCTCAATCTACGCAATATCTGGATACTTCTTTCGGAAATGATTGTGCATCAGCTTTAGAAATTACCGAAGGTTATCATAGAGTGAGAGATGAAAATACTTCTCCATGGTACCGTTATACAGCAAAAGAAGCAGGAACACTAAAAATTTCTACTTGTGAAATCTCTGATGAGGACACATTTATTGAAGTATATAGAAATTGTGTTCTTGATTATATTATAGATGACAAGTGTTGGATAAACTTCAATACAGAGATTGATCTAGAAAAAGATGAAGCAATTACATTTCATCTTTCAGACCGATTTGATCCAGATGATTATGTTTTTGAAGTTTCATTTGACAGAGGATGTCCTGAAGCTGAAAGCATTTTAATTTCAGGAACCAAGCAAGTTACTTCCGAAAAACAATGGTTAGAATTCAAAACAGAACCTGATCAATGGATTAATATTATTTCTCCTTCGACAAATAATTTCGAAGTATATTCATCGACATGTTTTGACAGCTTAATCGGTACTTCTTCGATCTCAAATGATACCGTCTCACTCCAAATTATACAATGAAAACTGTACTTCTATTTTCATCTACGCTGATATCAAAGAAGCAGATCATTCTTATGACATTTCTATCCTTCCCATTCCTGGTACTTCTTGCTCATCAGCTATACAACTAGATAATATTGGTATTTATAATGCAGAAAACTCTAGAGGGGATCAATGGTTTAAATATACCGCTGAAAAAACAGGAACCTTATTTATAAGTACGCTTGGGAGAACTTCATTAGATACTTGGATCAACTTAAAACAAGATTGTGGTAGTAGTTTCATCAGTTCCTCAGATGATGTAAATGGATTACAATCCTTAGTAAGAGTCAATGTCACAGAAGGAGAAACGTATCACTTTTTCATCGACCAAAGAGATAATGTTTCAGATCATTATGAATTCGAAATTGGTTACACTGACAATGAAGGTTTGACTTGTGATACAGCTCTTGAAATTACAGACAATGACTTCTCTGTGATCCTTTCCAATGAAACCAAATATTTTAAATACACCGTCCCTGAAAATGGAAACGTCATTTTTGATTTCTCTAATGCTATGTTTGTTGATGTCCGCTTAAATTCTTGTCAAGAACAAGCCTCTATAGCTTATTATGATGCTGACGTTGATGAAGGGCAGTCTATCACTATTGATGAACTTCAAAAAGATGATGAGCTGATCTTCGAACTTTCTGCTGAAGGTTTTTATCAACAAGACATCCAACTCACTAATAATGGACAGTTATTTGAAACAATTGAAATTTCTTCTTGTGATCCAATTCTTTTTAATGAACAAGGTATTACTAAAACGGGAACTTATTATGCTTATTTAGAAAGTATAGAAGGATATGACAGTACTGTTACTTTACAGTTCGAAAGATTAATTTCTTCTTTTACTTCAATTGAAGAAAGCAGTTGCGAAAGCTTCATTTTCGGTGAAAGTACTTACTTTGAATCTGGCACTTATATCGATACACTTATCAATGCGATAGGATGCGATAGTATCATTCAATTGGACTTAATCATAAACAAGACTTCATATACAATTGAAGAGGTAAAAACTTGTGAGAACTATGACTTCAATAACCAAGTCATTACAACATCAGGTACTTACTTTGATACTTTAACTAACGCTGTCGGGTGTGATAGTATCGTGCAATTGGACTTAATCATAAACAAGCACTCTTATACAATTGAAGAAGTAAAAACTTGTGAGAACTATGACTTCAATAACCAAGTCATTACAACATCGGGAACTTATTTTGACACTTTAACCAACATCATCGGGTGTGATAGTATCGTGCAATTGGACTTAATCATAAACAAGACTTCATATACAGTTGAAGAGGTAAAAACTTGTGAGAGTTATGACTTCAATGACCAAGTCATTACAACATCGGGAACTTACTTTGATACTTTAACTAACGCTGTCGGATGTGATAGTATCGTGCAATTGGACTTAATAATAAACAAGCCTTCTTATACAATAGAAGAGGTAAAAACTTGTGAGAGATATGACTTCAATGACCAAGTCATTACAATATCAGGGACTTACTTTGATACTTTAACTAATGCTGTCGGATGTGATAGTATCGTACAGTTAGATTTGTTTATTCACCACGCTATTCAAAATACAATCGAAATCAATTCATGCGAAAACTATGATTTCAATGGTGAACTACTCACCTCTACAGGTATTTACACTCAGACATTGATGAGTTCTGTTGGTTGTGATAGTGTTGTTACTATTGATTACACAAAAACGGTAGCTACGCTAGATGAAATAGTCGTTGAGACTTGTATAAGTTATGATTTTAATGGAAGACTTCTTTCTACTTCAGGTATTTATTATGATACACTTCGAAATGAAGTGGGATGCGACAGCAGTATCTTAAAATTAGATTTGATACTACATGAAGAAGGAAGCGATTTCTGTAAAGAGGAAGATGATGTTACTTCGATTGAATTAGAAATTGAAGAAGTGAATATTTTCCCATCTCCTTTCACTGATAAAATCAATATTTCATTTCAATCCATAAAAAATAATATAAACGTCAAAATATACGCTATGAATGGTGGTTTGGTGAGCTCTAGTAATCATCAAAATACGCAAAGCATTGAGAAGTATATCAAAGGCACATCGGGAATATATATTGTCTACATCACAGTAGATGATGCTACTATTCCAATCCAAAAATTATTGTCAAATTATAATTCACAGTAACTAGAAACACAGTAATTATTATTGAAATAAGTTAGACCTAATAGCCTATTCTTTAAGCTTATCTTTTTAAGTTTACTGAATAGGCTTTATCTAAAATTTTAAGTCATATGAAAAACATCGCACCCTTTGCTTGCACATTTACGCCACATATTCCAGAACTGCTTCAACAACTGAATTGCAGTATAGGCATCAGTACTTATCAAGCTGGAAAATTGGTCCTTATTTCCCCCAAAGACAATGAACACTTAGTACAATTGCCCCGTACTTTTCATAAACCTATGGGGATTGCAAAGCACCCGTCGGATGCCAATAAAATTGCGTTGGCGTGCAGAGATGAGGTCATCGTCTTTAAAAACAATGCTGAATTGGCTCAGTTCTATCCAAAGGCCCCTAATAAATATGATGGGTTATTTTTACCTACAGTCACTTACAAAACCAACTTCTTAGATATTCATGATTTAGAGTTTGGAAAGGATGGAATTTATGGTGTGAACACCTTGTTTTCTTGTATTATGAAACTCTCTGAAGACTTCAATTTTGAACCTTATTGGAAGCCTTCATTTATCAGTGCTCTTTGATCGTTGTCACCTTAATGGAATGGTCATGAAAGGCGGTCAACCCAAATACGCTACTTGCTTCAACCAAGGAAATCAAAAACAAAGTTGGAGAAGTGAAATCACAACGGGTGGCGTATTAATAGACATAGAATCCAATCAAATTATCACTGATGGTTTAGCAATGCCTCATTCCCCAAGATTAATCAACGGTAAAATGTATTGCTTGCTTTCTGCAAAAGGAGAATTTGTAGAAATAGACCTGAAAAGTGGGAAAGTCAATACATTATTATCACTCAATGCTTTTGTAAGAGGAATGGATCATATTGGAGATTACTTATTTATAGGCATGTCAAAGCTGAGAGAAAATTCTTCTACTTTCAAACAGTTGATTCCTCATATCAAAAATAATAGAGCTGGAATAGCAATAATTCACTTACCTACAATGTCCTTTCAAGGCGAAATCCTTTATAAATCTTCAGTGGACGAAATCTATGATGTCAAACTTTTCCCTAACCTAAAAAGACCTAATATCCTTCATCCGGATAGTCCAGAGAGTAAAATGGCGGTCTCTACTCCGATTGCTTCCTATTGGCAGAAAATTACAAACGCTGAATAAAGCTTTCCAATTCTACTTCCTCTTCTATATTCATTTTTTTACGGATTCTATGTTTCGTTACTCTTATAGAATTGGGTGTGGTATTTCGAATATCAGCAATTTCCTTTGTTGAAAGATTGAGTTTGATGAAAGAGCAAATTTCACGTTCCGTTTTCGTTAATGTGGGGCAAATCCCTGCCAAACGATCTTCAAAAACAGTGTTTACTTCATCAATATTCTCTTGCATCAATTGAATTTTCTGTTGACTTGCATTACTGATTTTCAATTCACGAATCACGGTCTTGAGTTCTTTTTTAATGTCCTCTGACTTCAAAATATCACTCAATGTCTGCACTGCTTTGGTCTGAAGTTTTACTTTGAGCTGATTATTAGCATTCAGCTTTTCAATATCTTTTCTTTTAAATTCAAGCTCCAATTCATGGTTTTTTTCTTGTTCTGCTAAGAGTTCTTGCGCCTGTTCTTCAATTTGTTTTTGTTGTTCTTCCAATGCCACATTCTGCTGTTTCAAGGCCTTCACATATCTTTTCATGTTTCTATTGAAATGGAAAACGATAAGAAAGGAAACTATAAAAATGGTGGCAATATTATGATGATAGATGATATCTTTAAAATAATCAGAATAAGTAACCATCCCTTCCCAATTCAGCCGATGTTCTTCAATAAAAATATAACTGAGAAACACGACCAAAAACATAATGACGGTATGTTTCTTATTCTCAAAAATAGCCGTTAAAACCACTCCGACTGGGATCAAGAGCAACTCCGAACTCACATCTGGTGTAACATAAGAAGCTAAACCAATAGACAGTGTCAACACTCCCGACAGCATATAACCAGAAAGAACATAGAATTGCTTTTTGATAAAGAAAAATATCAACCCTATCACTGAAGCAGTGGCAATTTGAACAGGTATAAAAGTGTAATTCCTTGCAAAAAAGTATAATGGAATATAAATCAATGTAGTCGCAAAGGCCAGGTGAGTTAGCCTATACAGAATCTTGTGTATACGATGTTTTTCATCTAAGATATCAATCATTTGCCCGTAGTAAAAAAGTAGAAATAACTTTATAAAGGTGGATGATCTTCTCTATTAATACAATTATTCCATCAACATTTTAATCTCTAAGAAGTTTTTACAGGAGTAAATCAGCTCGTTATCACTACTTAAATAATACACCAAAACGTGACTTTCACCCACATTACCCCTTAAAAATCATTTATAACTAATTTTAAACTAGTCTTTTAATTTTTATTTATTAATTTTGCCTCACTTTACACTTTAGGGGTGTTCGTTAAATCGGACTGAGAAATACCCTTTGAACCTGATGCGGTTAGTAC
Source organism: Flammeovirga aprica JL-4 (assembly GCF_012844305.1). GTDB lineage: Bacteria > Bacteroidota > Bacteroidia > Cytophagales > Flammeovirgaceae > Flammeovirga > Flammeovirga aprica. The sequence continues at coordinate 13,249 of NZ_JABANE010000006.1, read as the reverse complement.
CGACGAAGGGAAAAGTCATTTCTACTCTTGCACGCATTCCGTGCATTCCCTCCTAAGGTTTATTGATTGTATTGATTTTGAGTTGATCATATTACTCATGGTAACTCCTACATTTCAAATTTTAATGAAGAAATGAATATCACTGTAAACAATAAGTCTGTTTCACTTCCAAGTGCTTACTCTATAGCACAATTATTAGAGCACATGAATATTTCGGTGGCACGTGGCACTGTTGCGGTCGCAATTAATGATGAGATTATTTCAAAAGATCTTTGGGAAAACCATGCGATCTCTGAAAATGATCATATCACGATAGTCGCTCCTGCACAAGGAGGATAATTTGATTGAAGAATAAAACTGAAGAATTAAGAACATTGGTGATCTTTCACTTCTATTCTTTACTGGTTTCTCAAAACAAAATTGATTTTTTGAGATTGGTAAATCAGATGTTTTTATGAATTAAGCATAGGAAACGCCCGATTTTCTTAATTCTTCACTCGAATAAACACTTACGAAAAAATGAAAAAGCAAGACAAAATCCCTAGTCAGGAAGTCATCAGCCGTGAGCCATTCACTGGATCGAAAAAGATCTATGTAGATGGTGAGATCCACAACATCAAAGTAGCGATGCGTGAGATTAAACAAGATGACACCAATCACAAATTCTTAAACAAAGTTGAGAAGAACCCACCAATCACAGTTTATGATACATCTGGACCTTTCACTGATCCTGAAATCGAGATCGATGTAAGAAAAGGTTTAGATAAACTTCGTAAGGATTGGATTCTTGACAGAGGTGATGTAGAAGAGCTTCCTAAATTATCATCTGAGTATAGTATCGAACGTTTAGAAAATTCTGAATTAGATCACTTGCGTTTCGAGCACATCAAAAAGCCTTTGAAAGCGAAAAAAGGGCAAAACGTTTCTCAGATGCACTATGCTCGTAAGGGTATCATCACTCCAGAAATGGAATACATTGCTATTCGTGAGAACCAAAGAATTGAAGAGCAAGAAGGTAAATTCGGTACACAACACCCAGGTAACAGCTTCGGTGCAAACACTCCAGTAGGTAAAATCACTCCTGAGTTTGTTCGTGATGAAGTAGCAGCGGGTCGTGCTGTAATTCCTAACAATATCAACCACCCTGAGTCTGAGCCAATGATTATTGGTCGTAACTTCTTGGTGAAAATCAACGCTAACATTGGTAACTCAGCAGTTACATCTTCTATCGAAGAAGAAGTAGAAAAAACAGTTTGGGCTTGCCGTTGGGGTGCTGATACAATCATGGACCTTTCTACAGGTAAAAATATCCACGAAACACGTGAGTGGGTAATCCGTAACTCTCCAGTGCCAATCGGTACAGTGCCAATTTACCAAGCATTAGAAAAAGTAAATGGTAAAGCAGAGGACTTAACTTGGGAGATCTTCCGTGATACATTGATCGAACAAGCTGAGCAAGGTGTCGATTACTTCACAATCCACGCAGGTGTATTATTACGTTACGTTCCAATGACGGCGAAACGTGTGACTGGTATCGTATCTCGTGGTGGTTCAATCATGGCGAAATGGTGTTTAGCACATCACAAAGAAAACTTCTTGTACACTCACTTCGAAGAGATTTGTGAGATTATGAAAGCTTATGACGTAGCCTTCTCATTAGGTGATGGTCTTCGTCCAGGTTCAATTGCTGACGCAAACGATGAGCCTCAACTTTCAGAATTGAGAACATTAGGTGAATTGACTAAGATTGCTTGGAAGCATGACGTACAGACGATCATTGAAGGTCCTGGTCACGTTCCGATGCACATGATCAAAGAAAACATGGATGCTCAGTTGCAAGACTGCTACGAAGCTCCTTTCTATACATTAGGTCCATTGACTACGGATATCGCTCCAGGTTATGACCACATTACTTCTGCAATTGGTGCCGCTCAAATCGGTTGGTACGGTACAGCAATGCTTTGCTATGTAACTCCAAAAGAGCACTTAGGTTTACCAAACAAAGCAGACGTAAAAGAAGGTGTAATCACTTATAAAATTGCAGCACACGCGGCTGACTTGGCAAAAGGTCACCCAGGTGCTCAATACCGTGATAACGCTATGTCAAAAGCTCGTTTTGAATTCCGTTGGGAAGATCAATTCAACTTGTCTCTTGATCCTGATACTGCTCGTGAATATCATGACGAAACACTTCCTGCTGAAGGTGCAAAAGTAGCTCACTTCTGCTCGATGTGTGGACCAAACTTCTGTTCTATGAAGATTACTCAAGATGTTCGTGATTTTGCAGCGAAGCAAGAGCAAGAAGAAGGCTTGAAGCAGAAGTCTGAAGAGTTTAAAGAATTAGGAGGAGAAATCTATCACTAGAATTTAGGTTTCCATCGTAGGGGTAGACCTATGTGTCTACCCGAAAATGAGCAAGAAGTATGGAGGAAGGAAGAAAGATAATTAAGAAGGAAGAGTTAAGAGAAGCTGAGGTGCGTGAAAACGACAGTTACCTCATCCCTCATACCTCTTACCTCTTACCTCCCACAATAGGTTTAACTAAAGAAAGCTTTTACGACTCTGAAGTGGATCAGATCGTTTGTTGGCTGAACAATGGCATTGACATTATTCACCTTCGAAAACCTAATGCCACTGAAGAGGAAATCAAAAACTTACTAGAAGTTATCCCTTCTCATTTTCACTCTAGAATCACTTTACACCAACATTATACTCTTTCTGAAAAGTATAATGTTGGTGGAATTCACTTTAAAGAATTTCAGCGAAAAGAGTTGAATACAGCAACGTTAAAAGTTTGGAAAAAGAAAGGATTACGATTGAGTTCATCAGTACATCATATGGACGAGATTCCAGAAATCCCGACACTTTTCAATTACTTGTTTCTGAGCCCCGTATTTGATAGCACTTCAAAAATTGGGTACAATTCCAACAAAGAGATTCTGAAAAGGATGAAAAAGGAACGTTTTCCACATCATCAAATCATTGCATTAGGAGGTATCACTCCTAAAACTCTTTCAGAGTTAGATGGGTCTTCATTTACAGGAGTAGCAATTTTGGGATATTTATGGAATGCTTCTTCAGAAGAAATCAAAAATAAAGCCTTCGAATTACAATCGTCATGGAAAACACTCGACCTAATGCCTTAATACTTGCAGGGTTTGATCCCTCAGCCGGAGCTGGAGTATTGTCAGATGTCAAAACTTTTGAAGCACATGATGTTCATGGTTTCGGAATTTGCACAGCACTGACGTATCAGACCGGAGATGAATTTATAGGAATGAACTGGGTAAGTGCTGATGTGATTACTGCACAGCTTTTACCGATCATCGAACGCTATCCTATTCATGTATTAAAGATTGGTATCATCGAGAATTTCAAATTGATGAGACATTGGATTGATCTGATCAAAGGATTTTACCCAATGTGTAAAGTAGTACTTGATCCTGTATTGAGTGCGAGTGCTGGCTTTGATTTTCATGATGAAACTACTATTCGTCAGCTGGATAAAGTTTTAAAGAAAGTGGACCTGATCACTCCTAATTGGAAGGAAATGCAACAGCTTTCTGACAACGGTCCGCTTGAAGAAGCCATCAAAATTAGTCAGTCTACGCATGTTCTTTTAAAAGGGGGACATCATCCCACAGAAAAAGGAACGGACTCCCTGATTTATAAAGGTAAGATCACAAAAATTGAAGGTAGACCGATGGAGGTTTTCGAAAAACATGGTTCAGGTTGCGTCTTGGCATCGTCCATCAGTAGTTACCTTGCCCATGGAAAATCAATTGAAGAAGCCTGCCGTTTAGGTAAAATTTATATTGAAGATTACTTAGCAAGTGACCCAAGTAAATTTGGACAACATCATTTCATAACAATATCATGATACACAAACTGCATTACATTTCGACTGAAAAAAAAGACAAAAACCACCTTCAACATATCCAAGAAGCGTGTGAGTCGGGTTGTCGATGGATACAACTAAGAGCCAAAGATATCAGCACTGAAGATTACATTGCTTTAGCCAAAAAAGCTAAAATCATCACTGATCTTCATAATGCCATTCTCCTTATCAATGATCGTCCAGACGTAGCCAAAGCAGTAAATGCTGATGGTGTACATGTGGGTAAAGAGGATATTTCTCCTGCAGAAGCTAGAGAAATTTTAGGAGAAGGAAAAGTTGTCGGGGGCACAGCCAATACCATCGAAGACATTCAACGTCTGTATGATTATGGTGTAGATTATATTGGATTAGGACCGTTTCGTTTTACACAAACAAAAAAGAAACTGAGCCCAATCTTAGGTTTAGAAGGCTACCAATCACTTTTGGACCAATGTAAAGAAAGAGGTATTGATACGCCGATTATTGCAATTGGTGGTATTGAAGTGACAGATGTGGAAAATATATTAAAAACAGGTGTTCACGGTATCGCTGTTTCAGGTGTAATTGCCAATGCAATCAACCCTGCCGGTGTAGTTACTGTAATGAACGATATTTTGAATAGAACTTCAACTCCTGTTTTATAAGTAGTTAAACATTAATGATTTTAATTGTTCAACTGCTTAATTATTATAGAATTAAAAAATTATCCTCATGGATCAATTAAAAATAGCTGATAAAACTTTCAATTCTCGCCTTTTCACAGGTACAGGAAAGTTTATGTCAAATGATCTGATGGAGAAATCTTTAATCGCTTCAGGTTCAGAGTTAGTCACTGTTGCTCTAAAAAGAGTAGACGTTGACAATCCTGATGATGATGTATTAAAGCACCTTCAACACGATCAATTCAACTTATTACCGAATACTTCTGGTGCCAGAACGGCTAAAGAAGCTGTTTTTGCAGCACAATTGGCAAGAGAAGCACTAGGAACCAACTGGGTAAAATTAGAGATTCACCCTGACCCTAAGTATTTAATGCCTGACCCGATTGAAACACTTCAAGCGGCAGAAGAATTAAAGAAATTAGGTTTTGTGGTATTGCCTTATATCCATGCTGATCCGGTTTTATGTAAAAGATTAGAGGAAGTAGGATGTGATGCAGTAATGCCTTTAGGTGCTCCAATTGGAAGTAATAAAGGACTGAAAACATTGGATTTCTTAGAAATCATCATTGAACAAAGTAACGTTCCTGTTGTTGTTGATGCAGGTATCGGTTCCCCTTCTCATGCAGCACACGCCATGGAATTAGGAGCTGATGCGGTTTTAGTCAACACTGCCATTGCTGTTGCCGGTGACCCAGTTGCTATGGGTAAAGCATTCGGTCAAGCAGTAGAAGCAGGTAGAGCGGCACACTTAGCGCAAGTTGCTCAACCAAGAGTAACTGCAGAAGCGAGTTCGCCATTAACAGGATTTTTGAACCAACTTTAATGTTGAGGTAAGAGGTAAGAAGTAAGAGGTAAGAGGCGGAGATTCAGATTCCTCTCTCCTTTTCCCTGTTTCTCTTCCCTGTTCCCTCTTCCCTGACTTATGTATAAAGATTTATTTTATCAACATAATTGGGATGAAGTAAAGGCGAGTATCTACGCCAAAACCGCTCATGATGTGGAGCGTGCTTTGGGAAAAGAGAAAAGAAATTTAGAAGATTTCAAAGCCTTAATTTCTCCTGCAGCTGCTCCTTATTTAGAGCAGATGGCACAATTAAGTCATCAGTTGACAAAGAAGAGATTTGGCAACACGATTCAGATGTACACGCCAATGTACCTTTCGAATGAGTGTCAAAACATCTGTACGTATTGTGGTTTTTCTTTAGACAATAAAGTAAGAAGAAGAACACTTTCGGACGAAGAAATCATTCGCGAAGCGGAAGCTATACAAGCAATGGGTTTTGAACACATTCTTTTGGTAACTGGTGAAGCCAACAGAACGGTGGGTGTAAAGTACATTAAAAATGCCATCAAACTGATGAAACCTTATTTCTCTCATATTTCTATGGAGGTGCAACCCATGGACCAAGATGAATATGAAGAACTGATTGAGGCAGGTTTGAATACTGTTTTGGTATATCAAGAGACTTACCATAAAGAGGATTACAAAAAGCATCACCCGAAAGGAAAGAAATCGAACTTTGATTACAGAGTTGATACACCGGACCGTTTGGGAAAAGCTGGTATTCACAAAATTGGTGTAGGTGTATTGATTGGTTTAGAAGACTGGAGAACAGATTCATTCTTTACCGCTTTGCATTTAGACTACCTTGAACGTACCTATTGGCAAACCAAATACTCTATTTCATTCCCAAGATTAAGACCTTTCTCAGGAGGTTTGGAACCTAAAGTGGAAATGAATGATAGAGAATTGGTACAGTTGATTTGTGCTTACCGCTTGTTTGATGAAGAAGTTGAACTCTCTTTATCGACAAGAGAACACCCTATTTTCAGAGACAATATCATCAAGTTAGGAATTACTTCTGCTTCAGCAGGATCTAAAACTAACCCAGGTGGATATGTTGTAGAACCTGAATCATTGGAGCAATTCGAAATCTCAGATGAAAGATCTGCGGAAGAATTTGCGGAGATGGTGAAAAGTCAAGGTTATGAAGTAGTTTGGAAGGACTGGGATTTAGCGTTACAATAATATAACCCGTAGGGGTCAAGCTATGTCTTGACCCGAAATTGAAAAAATTATTAATTCTCAATACAAGAATTAAAATGTTGACGAAAGAAGAATACAAACGATACGACAGACATATCAGATTAAAGGAGATTGGAGCAGAAGGGCAGGAAAAACTGAAAAATGCTTCTGTTTTGGTGATTGGTGCAGGTGGATTGGGATGTCCTGTATTACAATATCTTGCGGCAGCAGGAATTGGGCATTTGATTATTGTTGATCATGATGTCGTTTCCGTTTCTAATCTTCAACGTCAAGTACTTTTCACAACTTCTGATATTGGCAAACCCAAAGCAGAAGTGATCAAAGACCGCCTCATTGCAATGAACCCTGATTGCAATGTGGAGGTGATTTTAGAGCAGTTTTCAAAAGAAAATGCTTTATCAATCATCAAAAAAGCAGATGTTGTGGTAGATGGAACAGATAATTTTTCATCAAGGTACCTTATCAACGATGCTTGTGTGATAGAAGACAAACCTTTGGTTTCCGCCTCTATTCAGAGTTTTGATGGACAACTTTCTGTATTCAATTACAAAGGAGGTCCTACTTATCGCTGTATTTTCCCTAATCCACCATCACAAGAAGAAGCTCCAAATTGTAATGAAATTGGAGTCGTCGGTTCAATGGTGGGCATTATGGGAACGATGCAAGCCACAGAAGTGATTAAGTTGATCACCGGAGCAGGAAATGTATTAAGTGGTCAACTTTTGTTGGTAAGTGGTTTAGATATGCAATTTCAGACGTTGAGATTCAAGAAAAATCCAAAAGTTGCCAACATATCAACATTAGGTGATTATAATTTTGATTTTTGTGCCATTCCTGATGATGAAATTGAGATCAGTTATGAACAAGTGGAGCAACTACTCACCGACAATGTTGATAACTCAGTGTTAATTGATGTTCGCGAAGAATACGAAAGAGATATTGATGATATTGGCGGGATCAATATTCCGTTAGCTGAATTAGAAGAAAGAATAGCTGAAATTCCTGAGGTGGATCATATCATTTTCTATTGTCAATCGGGTAAAAGAAGTAGAAAAGCAATTGAGATGTATCAATCTATTCACAACAATAATTCTAAGCTTTTCAGTTTAAAAGGTGGAATGGAATTAATCTAAGCTCCACCCGCCTTTCACAATCATCAGGGTAGAAGTAATTGTACTTTTGCCCTAATTATAACCTATCTTAAATCTTACTATTGGGAAAATATCAAAAGTTTTCCGTATTTTTGCTAACGAGCTGGAACTCACGAAAAGTTACTAATTGAAGCAACAATTTTTCTTTTTTAGTACCTATCATTTTTTCAGATAGCGTCACGATTCCTATTTAATCAATCATAATAAAAGCGACTAAACATGTACATTAAAGGTATGTATGCTCTAGGGAGTATATTTCACTTTAGACACAAACCTATCAAAATCAATTACTTTATTAAAAATATCTTCGGTGGAATAATTTTACCAACTGCATTATTTCCTTCTAGGAAAGATGAGCATCTGAAGATTGATAAAAAAGAACAAGAGTATATTGATGCAAGGGTGGATTACTATATGAAAAAAGAAACCAATTTTAGTACTTCCAAGCAAGCAACTTCTGTTGGTGAATTTAAATTAGATAATCATGGCAGTGCCTATTTTTTTGACCTGAAATCAAGAATTAAATACTTCAACCCTTGGTTAAAAATTGATTTTATCTTTGGTGATGTCATCCACATTCCTGAGGTTCCTTCTATTGTTAAAAGCCGACCGATCTCAGATCAAAATGAAAACAGTATTCTTTTAAAACTGAATAAAATCAGACATTTCAATTTTGTCAATGATTGGATAAAATTTGAAAATAAAAAAGATATGCTCGTGACAAGAGGGAATGTTTTTAATAATCATGACAACAGATTACTATTTTTAGAAAAATATTTTAATCATCCTCTTTGTGACATCGGAAAAGTGAACTTCAGCGAAGCAAATGCTGAAAACTACACTGACAATCGATTCATCAAAGAAAAGATGACCATTGAAGAGCAATTGCATTACAAATTTATCTATTGTTGGGAAGGAAATGATGTGGCCACAAACTTGAAGTGGGTAATGTCCTCCAACTCTATCGCAGTAATGCCCACTCCAACAATGGAAACATGGTTTATGGAAGGCAAACTGATACCGGATTATCATTATATTCATGTAAAGGATGATCTGTCTGATTTGCCTGAAAAAATTGAATATTATTCAAAAAACACCAAGAAAGCATTAGAAATTCTTAAAAATGCTCACCGATTTGTGGAACAATTCAAGAATGATAAAAGAGAGAAAAAAATTGAACTTTTAGTATTAGATAAGTATTTTCGAGCATCTACTCAATAAAATACAATCTAAACTATGAAAGTCACAGGCTTCAGCTTCATACGTAATGCTATAAAATATGACTATCCCATTGTAGAAGCAATCAAATCAATCTTACCAATCTGCGATGAATTTGTTGTTGCCGTTGGTAATTCTGATGATGCTACATTGGATTTAATCAAGAATATTGATCCCGGAAAAATCAGAATTATTGAGACTATCTGGGATGATAATTTACGAGAAGGCGGACGCGTATTGGCAATTGAAACTGATAAAGCTTTCAAAGAGATTTCAAAAGACACAGATTGGTGTTTTTATATACAAGGTGATGAAGCCCTTCAAGAGGATTTCCTTCCGGTGGTCAGACAGGCCATGGAAAAGTATAAAGACAATCCAAAAGTTGATGGGCTTCTTTTCAATTACAAACATTTTTATGGCTCGTATGACTATATTGGTTCATCTACAAAATGGTATAGAAATGAAATACGTGTTATAAAAAACAATCCTGATATTTACTCTTACAGAGACGCCCAAGGATTTAGGAAAGGTAACAATCAGAAGTTGAATGTTATTCCAATTGATGCATGGATCTATCATTACGGTTGGGTGAGACCTCCTAAGAAAATGACGGCAAAACAAAACAATTTTGGGTCATTATATAATGGAGGTGAAAAAATTGTGTCAGATGAAGAATTTGATTATTCTGAAATTGATATGCTGAGCCTCTTTGAAGGTAAGCACCCGAAAGTAATGCAGGAGAGAATAAACAAACAGAATTGGAAGTTTGAAAGAGATATTTCAATTAAGAACACCTCATTCAAAGAAACTGTAAAACAGCTAGTTATGAAACTTACAGGAGGGTATATTATTGGTGAATACAGAAATTATAAGATTATTAAATAAATAATATATAAAGTTTAAATTCTACTAGTCCATAACTAAGAACAAAACTTCTATCTTTGCAGAGTGAAAGAGAATCTAGTAATAACACCGACCTATAACGAGATTGAGAACGTAGAGTTGATCATACGTGCAGTGATGAATCTCGAAACCCATTTTGATATGCTAATTGTTGATGATGGGTCACCTGATGGTACAGGAGCAAAAGTAAAAGAACTCATGCAAGAGTTTCCTGACCGTTTATATTTGGAAGAAAGAACAGGTAAAAATGGATTAGGTACAGCTTATATTCATGGTTTTAAATGGGCACTTGCCCGCGACTATCAGTTTGTGTATGAGATGGATGCCGATTTCTCTCACAACCCTAATGACTTGGAAAAGTTGTATAAAGCTTGTAAGGAAGAAGGGTATGATATGTCGATCGGTTCTAGATACAAGTCTGGAGTGAATGTAGTCAACTGGCCTATGGGAAGAGTACTGATGTCTTACTTTGCCAGCAAATATGTACAGTTTATTACAGGTTTACCGATCAATGACACTACAGCAGGTTTCAAATGCTACACGAATAAAGTTTTAACCACTATTCTCAACAAAGATCAAATCCATTTTGTGGGTTATGCTTTCCAGATTGAGATGAAGTTTAAAACATGGAAATACGGCTATAAAATTAAAGAGGTGCCAATTGTTTTTACAGATAGAACAAGAGGTGATTCTAAAATGAGTGGCAGTATCTTTAAGGAAGCATTCTTTGGTGTCATCACCTTAAAAATAAGGAGCTACTTTAGAAAGTTCGAGAAGTAAACACTTATAAACACCTTCTTTGTGATTTTATCAATAAGATATCATTACATTTCCTAGGTTCATAAATAATAAATTTTCAAATCAATACTGTTAATGAGTCATTTAACAGGTTTTTTCTGTGTATAATAGAAAGTCATTGATTCTTGCATTTACCTTATTGTAATAAATTTCAGATGAAAAAAATAGCATTTATATCTCAAGATAATCCTAATGATAAAAGGGCTTGGTCCGGTACCGCTCACACTATCTTTATGACATTAAAGAAAGATTTTGATGTCTATTGGCACGGTAAAATAGAGTTAAGCAAATCTGAAAAAGCAAGCCTCTTTTTCAATAAATATGTCAATAAAATTGGGAAAGGAAGGTTAGCTAATGAACGAAATCTAGAAATCTCCAAGGTCTATTCTTCCAAAATGGATGAATTTATAGCATCACAGGACTTCGATTATATTTTTGTATGTGCTGTTCCTTTCATGGGAGCATTTATCAAAAATACCACAATCCCTATGATCTATCTTAATGATGCTACTTTTGAAAATATGATTGATTTCTATGCACCTTTTATGGGGTTAAGTAAAAAGGGAATCAAAGAAGGACACGAAATTGAAAGAGCCTTATTAAAGAGAGCTTCAAAAGTAGTTTATAGTTCACAATGGGCAGTAGACAGTGCCGTCAATTATTACAATGCAGATAAAAATAAAGTTTCTTTTATTGACTTTGGGGCAAATCTTCCATTAGAAGATTATACTGAAAATATCCCTTCAGAATATGTCAATAACAAATGCCGTTTGTTATTTAGTGGAGTAGACTGGAAAAGAAAGGGAGGAGAAACTGCATTGGCAATCACAAGAGAATTGACGAAAAGAGGAATAAATACCGAATTGGTGATTATTGGATGCAATCCATCTATTAGAGATAAAAATGTCACTATTATTCCTTTTCTAAATAAGAACATTAAAAAAGACCTGGAGTTATTTACGAAATATTTTAAAAATTCCACATTTTTTGTGCTTCCAACCGTTGCTGATTGTACACCAATTGTATTTTCTGAATCTGGGGCATACTCTTTGCCTGTAATCACTACTAAAGTCGGAGGAACGGAGAGTGTGATCTTGGAAGGTAAAAACGGTTATACCTTTGATCTTAATGCTACGCCATCTGAATATGCTGATACTATTGAAAAATTATGGAATGATAAAGAAAAATTGATCAGCTTGAGAAAAGCTTCTTTAAATGAATATCATTCAAGACTTAATTGGGGTATATGGCGTAAAAAATTTAACGAACTATTAAACTATGAAAGTAGCAATCATTGAAATCGGAGGATCTCACTCTGAATGTATTTACTCACAGGTACTTTTCTTACAAAATTTAGAAGCTAAAATCACTTTAATTCTTGATCCAAAAGTTGAGAAATTAATCGACTATGATCATTTATATGAACATAAGGAAGTTATTGATACGGATAAGTATCATGACATCTTAATGGCATTTAAAATCAGATCATATATTCTAAAAGAAAAGTTTGATACCGTAATCTTCAATACTGCGCAAGGCAACTTTGTAAAATACTTGTGTCTGCTACCTTTCCCTTCTAACGTCAATTTTACTGGGACTTTACATAATTTACAAAAGTGTAATGGAAGTATTGGCTATAAGATTATTGCTAAAAAGTGTAAGAAACTGTTTGCATTGAGTGACTATCTAATTGAAGAACTTTCTACGGATAAAAATAAATTCACAGCCTATTATCCTAAATTTTTTCCAAAGTTTGAAACCAACCCCTCTATAAAAAAAAGTGATGCAAACGAGATATGGATCACAATTCCTGGCGGGATTTTCTTTGAAAGAAAACCATATTTGAGGTTCATCAATGCATTAAAAAATGTTCCTTCAAATGTAAAATTTATCTTTTTAGGAAAAGGTAATGAAGAACATTACAAGAAACTTTTAGAAGAGGTAAAGCGACTGGGCCTTCAAAAGAATATAGAATTGAAAAACTCATTTATGTCCAATGAGGATTTTCATACTTACATTCAACTCAGTGATTTTATACTTCCATTAGTGGATACTTCATTCAGTAATGATATGTATAAAACAAGAATCACTGGTGCCTTTAACCTTGCTTATGCTTATGAAAAAGTAATGATTATGGATCATTCTTTCAATAAGTATCAAGAGTTTAAAGACAATACTATTTTTTATTCAATGGATAAAATTAATGAGATCATTGAGAATTTATCCTTGGATCATTCATATATTCCACAAAAAAGATTAAGTTTGGGGACACAGTCTCAACGCTATAATCAATATTTATAATATCACAACATGTTCATAGTAAGTACTATCTGAATAAATTGATAAGTACTAAGTCAAAAATAAATTATAGTTCATTCTAATTTATTTTTTGTGAGTACAACGCTAAAAAATGTGTTAATAGTGGTTCTATTAAAAGTTTTTTGAAGGAATTAATCCCAAAACAATAAATAGAATTAGTATTAGATAATCTTGAATTTGTACTTAGTAATATTAACTACATAGGGAGTCTTGGTAAATAGACTCTAGCACTCACTAAAATCAGGATATTTATTCTTTTTGGTGAGTGTTTTTG
>NZ_JABANE010000059.1 GCF_012844305.1 Flammeovirga aprica JL-4 | reverse complement strand
TTTTCTACTTTATCCCAATGGATTGTATTCATATAGGCAAATAATTTATTGGTCTGCTTTTCTTTTGATTCTTTTTCTATTTCTCCTAAAAATGTTTGATCATCTTTAGTGAGTGTTACATCGGTCTCTTTTCCACTTAATATATCCTCCATTGTCTTAATCCTATCAAATGCTTTATTCCTTGCTTCTAATGCTTTAGATGAATTTAATTGAGCATAAGCCTTAGAGTTGTAGACTGTGGAAATATAGGATAATGTGTCAGTGCCGGGTTTTTCCCATACATTGATTTCGGTGCTTGCCTCAATATTGAAACCTGCTCTTACTCCAACTACTCCTCCATAACTTATTCGATTTGATTCCACTTTTGGAGGCTTTAAATCCGCTAAAATTAAAAACCTCTGATATTGAAGATGAAAGTCTGTTAATCCTTTTTCATGATTAACAAAATGTAATACAAACTTCACTCCTGCATCAAATGTAGGATCCTTTTTATCATCCTCAGGCAATTTGCCAGTCTCTCTTAAAGAGGTTATTTCTTTATATGCTTTTGCTCCTTTTTCATTATTTAATGATGATGTAAAAAGCATCCCACCTCCAGGTGAAAATGAACCTTTTGGACCTCGCAATGGATTTAAGGTTTTTATATAACTCGTTGCACTATCTTTAAAAAATGAAATCCCATTGCCTAACGCTTTAGACATTACCGAAAAATCCATTTTCCTCAACTTATTGATATCACCCTTTAATTCTCCAACGCTATTCTGAAGTTCCTTGATTTTCTCCATGTAATTAGGAGTTTTCCCATCTACTTTTTTAGTGAGGTTCTGATAATACTCTCTTAACTGACTCCCTTTTAGTTCTAATATAAATGTAAGATAATGTCCATTATTATCACTATTTGAGTCTTGATTAACATAATTATATACAATAGAAAAGGGGCCAGAATTAACCAGATAAACACTTCGATCTTCACCTAGTTTCGAATTCTCCTTAATTTTAGTTTCGTCTGCGTCTTCTCCTATTCTTTTAATCGATGGTAGCTCACTTATTTTATATATTTTATTATGAATAAAATCTTTGTCTGTTCTACTCTTTTCCTTCCCTTTTTCAGTTTTACCTCCTTCTTGATTATTTAGATTATAAGAATATTGATTTTTATATCTTTCAGCACCAGTATAAGCATATTTTTGATTTTCTTCATCACTCCAATATTCTATAAAGTTACTGTTCACAATATCCATACTTATAAAATACTGATAAATTTTATGGTTTAAATGTGTAGAAAAATGTTTCGCATTTTGATATACATCATTCTCTTTGAACAATGTCTTTGATGCACCAAAAGAGGCTATATCTTTCCCATCATCCCCAAGCCTATCAGCTAGTAATACTAATTCCCCATATGCTGTCACAGATACATCTGTGGCAATACGCATATCATCTCCCACACTAAGCCCTGCCCCAAGCTCTACACCTGCTTTCACGTAAAATTCAAGAAAAACATCTCCAATAATATAAACGTTGAGCTTAAAACTAATACTACTTCCACCCATCGTTTGATTAAGGATCGAATTCATTATATCATCAAAGAAGACAGGACTATACTCCGTAGCTTTCACTTCCCAAGTACCTTCATCAGACACTTTAAAATCTTTGGTATTAACTTTCCAAACATTTGGTCCACTTACAAATAAATGATCCTTTGTCTTTTCAAAACTAGGAACTCTAATTCCCTGAGTGGGCTGAAGGTACATACCACCATCCTTTGTTTGAATCCTTCCATTAGACACGTTTATACTTTCCCATTCATTGAGTTCTTTTAATTGCTCTAGTGATATACCAAATTTCTTAGCGATAATCAGAGGCCCTTCATCTTCTTTTACAGTGTATAGGTATTCAATATCACTTTGTGATGACTCTTGAAATTTAATTAAACTTCCTTGCTCAAAGTTATTGAACTTACGTTGTTCTACATCACTAACAGACAGGTTATAATCTTCAGATAGATTTTCCAAACCTTCAACATAATTTATTTCTCTATCTGCATTTAATAGGGTATAAATACTATCTGCTAATTCAGCATCAACGGGATAAAAATAATGTGCTGTTGTGTTGTTATAAACCCCGAAACCTCCTACAATATAAGGGATATCTTCTTTTATAAGTTTGCGAGATTCTTCCATATCCCTCTCGAAATCATCTCGTCCATAAGCCTCATAAAAATCATCAATAAGGGGTTGATTACGTTGCAAAGCCATCAAAGCACCTAATATATTTCGGCTATTCGCTTTCTTTTCTGATTTATATTTTTGTAATTCTTCCCATACCTTTTTTACGATCTGTTCAATAGTAAACCTATTCCAAAGTTTTTTTCGTTTCATAGAACCTTTCCTGACCAAATGTACAGCATTTTTTTGATCAATTGCAGTTTGGTAGTTTGTTACTACTCCTTCTAAATAAGGTTCAAGCTCAGCTGAAAACTCTCTAAATTTTCGATGAGAAAGGTTAGCATGCCTCATCTTAATACTCCCGCGCAAGTGAGGTAATAATTCTTTTCCTGCTATTTGACGATAAAAGTTTAAAAAATCATCAGTATAAACAGCATCCTTCTCAAAAGTTTTTAAATAGTTTATTAATTCTTCAAACCCAACATCAGCATTGTTTGAAATCTCGTTATAAATTCGTGCTGCATTATCGGTAAGAGATTCCGGTGTTATTGTTTTAGCAGTATTCTTTTTCTTCAGTTTTTGAACCACTGCACCATTCTCTACCACAAAAACGGCTTCTCCAGTAGCTA
Source organism: Flammeovirga aprica JL-4 (assembly GCF_012844305.1). GTDB lineage: Bacteria > Bacteroidota > Bacteroidia > Cytophagales > Flammeovirgaceae > Flammeovirga > Flammeovirga aprica. The sequence goes on along the minus strand of NZ_JABANE010000059.1, from coordinate 55,414 downwards.
TTTTTAACCCTTTATCGGGTAAATCGATGGTTTGACCAGGTTGAATCACCACTTTTTTACCAAACCAATCAGTTATTTGCCCCTCTTCTCTATTTACAGACCAGAAATTCTTCTTTGCAATTTCAGAAACCGATGTGCCAAATCTCTTTGCTATTGCCCACAAAGTATCTCCCGCAGGTACTATATATCGGTAATCTTGTTCATTATTTATTCTTTCAAGGATCAATTGCCCCTCAGGGATATTACCATTGTTATACTGTTCAACACTTTCTTGGGTATCTTCTAAGTTTACAAGTTCAGCTGTATTCCCTACATATTTAAGATCATTTTTTAAATCCCCTCTGTAAATAGTTTCCAGCACTTTTAATGTTTTTTTATCATTCTTACACCTATTGATTAAAGGGGCTATTTTATCTTCAGTAGCATGATAGCCATCAAGGTGATAATGTAATAATTGAGCAATTTCATATAATTCTTCAATAGGTAAAATTATATCATCTTGAACATTATCTGAAGCTCTTTTATTTAACCTATCCAACATTTTTTTACTTTCATCCTGCACCCACCAATCATTCATTGCTTCTTTCAATAAAGTTTTGTACTCCTGAGGAAGAACTTTTAAATCTTCTGATTGGATAAATTGCACAATATTAGTTGCCATATCATCCGAATCACTCCCTGCATCTTCTAAAGCGATCTTGATAATTTCCGGATCAAAAAAACACTGCCTTGCAACTTCCTTTGCTATTAAAATTTCATCAGTAAACTGACTTTTTATGATTTCCCAACGTTCTTGGGCTGGTATAATCATTTTTTCTTCTTCTAACCCTGAATAATCATAATAATGATTATTCATTTTATTCATCGAATGGTTTTTGTTTTCTCTTTCTAGCATAATTCCTCATTTTTAAAACTTAAATTCCTTCTGTTCTTTCTCCAATTCCACGAAGTGGTATAATTTCGCTTTTCTTCCCACAAGGCTTTCAAATTCATCTTGAGGTGTAATTAGCATTTGGGTGGTGGTATTGGTGATACATTTTATTTGCTGTAATTCTATAAAAAATTCATCCAGTGGATTAAACCATTGCTGTGATGAAATACTTCTTTTTCTAGTTCCTTTTTTATCAGTAATTTCAATTTCCAAACTCCCCATATGTACATAGATATAGGGTACTTCTTCTTCGAAATAATACTCTAAAGGCCTCTGACTCTTTTTAAGATCTACTACTTTGGAGATATCCATAATGTCGCAGACAATATCACCGTCAAGATCAACGAAGGAAGGTGATTTTTTCATACCCATCAAGATCTCCATCACGTTAGTAATTTCATTTTTCAAAGTGTACCCATTCCAAAGTTCTTTCAAAGATTCATTATCGTAAGTCAATCGGTACATTACCTCTGTCAGCTCGTTTTTAGGAAGTAAATCAGAAAGGATAATGAAGGCTGTTTGCTGTATTAGGTGGTCTTCATTTTCTAGCTGTGTGATCAATGTACTTTTAAATAAATCGGTTTTTAAAGTTGGGATCAGATGTAGCGTAGCAATTCTTGACCATCTGTTGGTCAGCTGAGCATCATTGTAAATTAGTTTATTGATGATATCATCCAGTTCTTCTGACTCTACAGGCCAATGTGCATCTAGTTCTTTTAATTTATCTTCATAAGAGAGTTTTTTGAAGATAATAATGATCATGGGTTTCACTTCCAATGTATTTGGCAGAGCCACTTCTAATAGTTGTACACCGAAGTTGATTTCATCTTCTGTTTTACTATTGATTACTGATTTTACAATCGCAAAAGTCTGATAGTCATAGAGGATACCACAAAATCGAAGAATGGCATCTAGTTTATCCAAACAGTCTTCAATTAATGCATTTTCGAGAATCTGATCTTCAATATTCTTTTTATTGACTTCCACTATTGCCATATAGTTCCATACAATCTGCTTGGAAAGTAATTCAATATGCTTTTCAATGATATACATATTTTTGTCAATACTTCCTTCTACTACACTCAAAGTATCTAAAGCCGCTAGATATACTTTTTGATTGGTATGATTCAATGCTTTTTGCAGGTAAGCATATGATTTCTCGGTATTCAGCAAACCGTAAAGCTGAAGGATTCTTTCTTGTGTCAAGACAGTCTGCCCTACGGCATTAAAAGTGGAGTGCAACATATCAGTGACATGATCTCCTATTTTATAAACAGCATCAATCACAACGTTCTGCAAGCCTACCTGAGCAATATTATTGACCATTTCACCATATACTTTATCAGATACTTCTCCTTCAGCACAAGAAATAATTGCCGCCCTTCTTACATTGATTACAGGATCTTGCAATAATCTTTTCAATACCGCTGAGCGTCTTTCTTCAGGAAGTTGAATGGATAATTTTGCACCTAGACTTCTTTCCTCTGATAGTTTTGATAATGAAAGTTGCTCTATATAGCTTTTATTGTCCAGACGCTCTTCTATTTCGGCCAAATCAAGGTAGACATCATGAATTTGTGTAGCATTTTGACTTTGCCAGAAACGCTTATATTTGATGATTTTTTGTAAGTGAACTAATAGGTCAATTTTCCCTTCTTTATGCATTTCATTCACGGCAAATGATTGTACTTCATCATTACTGTGATTGATAAAAGTAGGCAAATTGTTGTCCAAAGTGATTGGAGCAACTTTACGTAATAAATTTAAGGTTCGAATATTGATCCAAGACAGATCTTTTTTAGCGAATAAGTTAAGGATAGGGAATAAAACGGAGTATTTGAAGGCTTTATCTCCAATGGCGTCTTCCAGTTCTTGGTAGTAATCTTTTCTCAAGAAAAAGGTCACAATCATATAAGCCAGCACCAATGAAAGCAAAGCAAAATAGAGTAATTCTTTGTACTCATCCAGGTTGCCAAATGCGTAGTAAAGTCCATAGCAAAGGAGAACAGAAAAAAGAGAAACTGCAATTTGACTGATCAATAAGAAATCACTTCTTAGTTCTTCAGAAATAGTTTGGTAAACATCGTTTTTGGTTTCATCTTCCAAACTATATAAATAGGTAAAAAACAACACAAACAACAGTGATGTTACTACCATCTGAAGGGAAGGTATTCCCATAAATGACTCGTGCTGATTCTCCACAAAATAATGGATAGCAATGGATGCACTGGAGAAAAGAATAAGAATAAGCGGAGGTACGTGAAAAATAGAAAGCCTGCCAAATTTATCTATAATCTGATTGGTAAATAGCTTTCGAACCCCAAAAACAAAGACTGTAATAATTCCGAATGTAATCGCCTCAAAAGCAAGGATAGCAGTTTTATCTTCTTTGAAATGAGTCATAGACTGGAAAAACATCAACAGCACTAATGTCCATTTCATTGAAGTTAGAAAGATAGATTTTAAAATGATCAGGTGATAAAACCTATTCGTTATCACTTTCTTAAAAGAGTGTTTGGAACGTATGACAAGTATATTTTGATTGACTAGTTTCAAAGCTGAATAACTATTCAATAACCTCCACCAAAATACTATCAATACCAAGGAGGCTAATGGAGTGATGTATAAGGTATATGCTTCAAAATACACCGTTATGAGATAGATCACTCCAGTTGAAATTGTAAATCCAACTAGAAAGTACTGAGTGATAACTTTATCTATGGACGAAAATTTCAAGACTCTCTCTATACGGTTGTAGATATGAGCATACATCATAATCAACAACAAATAAAGAGACATATTGCATCCCATCTGAAATACTTCAACCGTATACCATTGATACTTTTCTATCCCAAAATAATAGGCAGCTGCAACACCAATCCCATACAACAGCATCGTATTGACTTGGGCTTTTTTCACTGAATAATGCCTGCTTAAAAGGAATAAAAGGACAGCAAAAGGCGTAAAAAGTAGAAATGCTATTCTTCCCCATTCCAACAATAATGCTACACTTATATCGTCTAAATGATCAAGGATAGATTTATTGAGGCAAGAAAAAATGATAGCGAAAAATAATACACTTAGCTTGAGATTATTATGCCTGTTGATATTGTCAATGGTAATGTTGTTTGCCATAGGAAGTTTTGTTAAAAAAGGAAGAGATTGCTTATTCCAGCTTTAGTCATAAGATTTATATGGGCAACTCCGTCACACTTGCCACAGAATAAGTAACACTTTCAATCAGTAACTCTCCAGTTTCAGCATTGAACTCACCCATTTCCCATGCAGTCGGGAAACATCTGTCTAATTTCAACGCATATTTAGGTTTATCTTTTTGATCAAATGCAACAATTATTAAATCTAATTTATAAACAAGATGATCTTTCGATGCTAAATTTTGAACACTCATTAAAAATGGCGTGCTTAAATTCATATCAGAGGATAGGATACCTTTCTTAAAAACAACATCATCATATTCCATTCCACTATATACATGATGCTGTTTATTATGACTGCCAAGTAATGCTATCTTTTCGGTTTTCATTTTGGCACTTATTCTTGATATACTTTGGAAAGAAGCAAAGGAATTATTCTTGTTTATTGTTTCTGTATTCCATTTGTTTGGATCTCCTTTTTCATCTACCCCGATTGTGATTACCTTGAAACGAAATCCCGGTAATATAGGCATTTCTGGTCCTACAAAAGATTTTTCTAATTTATCTTTATCATAATGTACTTGTGGCTTTTCCATAGTTATTGTGCTTCACTTTGATAATTAAATTCTCCTGTTTCTCCTGTTTCTTTGATTTGATAGAGGATATATATACTTAAAAATTTACCATTTAATTCGTCCTCTTCATCAATCGTTATATCCAAAACTTTAATACGATCTTCAAATTTTTGTATGGCCTCATTAATAGTGTACTTAATATCCAACACCAACTGACTGTTCAGCCTTTTAAATAAAAACTGCCTTAAGTTGCACCCGTAGTTGATATTCACTGGACGTTCTCCAGGATGGGTTGAAAAAAGAATATATAGGCTTTCCCTTATATCGATATGGTCTGACACCATCTCTATTTCTGTTCCCTTATCATTAAAGGAAGGTGGAAATTTCCAGCCGGTATAGTTTTTCATAATTATATTATTTAATCGACAAATGATTCATCCATAAACTGATCTTCCCAAAGCGACATGACATGATAATTTGCTACAGTGTTCCCTTCATAATTACCCATCGTTCTCATTTCTAGTCTGTAGTTATAGGTCTCTCCTTTCCAACGAAATTCAATTTTATTTCCCCTTGAACCATAATACGCTTGAGTAGTTCTGATTCTATCATGTGCATCACCAAAAGTACTTATTGCTTGTGCTATCACTAAGGCGTATTTACCTGTTTTCTTTTTACCTACACCTGCTACAATCTCGAAGGCATGACAACCATTCAGGTTTTCAATTATTGGCTGCCATTTTCCATTAGCCTCCACACTTCCTTTGTAAAGTGTTCCCACTCTTCCTTTCGCTCCAAGAGTAGCACCTACTTCCAATGAATGCTGAGGCTGAGGGCAATTGACACCTACTTGTCCCTCCTGACCAAACGTCATAATACTTTCCCCTTGAATATTCTGCAAGTGTAATTCTCTGTTGCCCTGCCCAGTTGTAAAGCTCCATATTGGACTACGGTCTTCAATATTCTTGAAAAAACTGACCAATTTATTTGTATCACCCACAGGGGAAAGCATCAGACCTTCATCCATACTTTTTGACAGTCCGTCATCAAGTTTGTTTACACTTGATTCGATCAAATCGTGAAAGTTTTCCTGAGAAGGTAATTTGCCTTGATTGAAAAAAGTTTTTAATGTATTTCTATCTAATAATGCCATGTTTATTTTTTCTTTTTGAATCTGTAGAAGTAATGCTGATAACCTACTTCAAAAGTGACTAAATGATTTCTATAATCATCATCTATATGAGCATAGGCAGTTGAAAAGATATCACCTTTATAGCGTTCAGATTCTAATACTAAATCATTGAGAGCATATTGGTATTGAACCAAAAAGTAAAAAGCACCTCTTTTGTATTGCTTTTTCAAACCAATACCGCCACCTAATCTTATCTCCTGAGTATACCTTTTGGTTAAAACTGACTTCTGATCTTGTGAGGTTTCTGTACTTCCCTCCAAAGCAAAGGTTCCTTTTATACTAGCATCAGCACTTAATAACTGATTATAATTACCTGTCAGTCTGATGAAAGGGTACAAAGGAGAAGTTGTAATGGATTTTTCGTTTTCAGAAGAAAGGTAAATATTTTTGGGATGCCTCCTGAAGTTAATATTCAACATCACTCCTGATGTAAAAAACTGTTGCTGTTCTTGATAAGTGGTTGTCAGAATACCCAGTACATCTTTATTTCTCAACTCAATAGTTGACATTCTATAGCCTGCAAAAAGCCCCCAATCCAACCAATGATATAAATACATACCAAAATTTAGGTTTCCTTCAAAACCCACTTGTTCATTGTAATTACTTGATTGAACATCTTGAGTAATAACATATGATCTATCAACTTGTACCAATCCCAAGTTACCTCCAGCTTCCACACCATAGTAAAAGGAAGGTTGTCTATTAAAATTATTAAGCAACTCTATATATTCCTGTGGATCATTTTCCTCATCCACCACAGAAAACGGGTTGGTTTTCAATAACTTTTTGATATCTGCTTCCGCCTCTGATTTTCTTAATTGATAGATGTTACAGAGCGCCAATAGTTTGTAAGCCTTTTCTTTCTGACTGTCATTAAAACCTCCTTTCAGACAATCCCTCAATAGGCCTTCTACTTCTTCAATATTTCCTTGATCAAAAGCGTTTTGAGCTTTTACCATTTTTTCGGCACAATCCATCTGTGCCATTACAGTTTGCTGTAGTAATAAGCTGAAGAGTAGTAATAGTATAGTTTTAGAATACTTCAACATAATGTTAGTGTTTAGAGCAGTGGTGAAGCAATAGATTTATAATTGTTCTGCTTTTTCTGAATATCCCTGTCTACCTTGTTCATCTTTTTGATTGCTTTGTCATAAGATGTATTTTCCCCTAAGAAAAAGGTAAAAGGAAGAATAAGGAAATTGCCTAACTTCCTGAAAAATGAATGCTTAACGTAACCATACTCCAAGTACAACAATCGCTTAAAATCCTTACGTGCTTTCTTTTTAAAAGTGTAGTAAGGCTTAAGTGTTAAATCATTAACGGGAGCTATTTTATTTTCACAACTCATGCCGTATTTCTCCACAATTTTAAAAAGTCCCATTTCAAAAAAGTCTGAAGTACGCTGAAGGGAATCATTTTCGAATGTTAGTACGTGTAATGATTTTTTATCATCCAGTATAAAAAACCACAGGTTATTATGATTAATGGCTTGTAATTGATAAGCATCCTGACCATTTTCACCTACATAACTAGGTACAAAAGCCCTTACTTTTTCTAAAAGTCCACCTTCTTCTACTTTTGCTTCCTCTTGTGCTACTGCATGATTTTGAAAACATCCAATCAGACAAAACAAAAGACCAAGAGTATATAATTTTAGTTTCATTTTATGATTGTTTTTCAAAATTAGATTGACTTTGTTCTGTTGAAGTTTGTGAACTACCTTCCTCATTCTTGGAGTCATTATTAGAAGAAGATGTATTATCAAATTCCTGTGCAAAAGATAAATCGACTTTCGCTCTTAATGGTATTCCTTCATTACTCATCAACTCAAAAGTGGTATTCAAAGAAGTCACCAAAAATTTGTCATCTTTTCCAATACCAAGAGCATCTCCATCAAATGTTACAATTCTAGGAATTCGATGTTCTAAATCCATCAAACTTTTTTGTAAATCATCAAGTATCGATTGAATTTTAGCTCCTTCTTGATAAAGCATTCCAGTATCATCGAGATATGCAGTAAAAGAGAAGTTTTTACTTATTCTTGATACATCATTCTTATTTTGTCCAACTTTTTTGTCTTTACTATCCTTATCATCATCGGAATTTTGATTTTGATCATTCAGACCTGAAGCCGAGACACTAGTACTTACATTAGTTATAGCCTGTAATGATACGTCTTTAACTTTTGACTTTATTACTATATTCATCTTTTCTAATCTCCTATTAAAACATCTGCACTTCCTTGTAAAATAGTTCCAGCAGGTAATAGATCTCCCATTCTTACTGCTGGCTTCCCTTCTATAAACACGGTATTACTTGTCAAAATTGGTTGACAACCGCATGGAAGGGGCTGTACTCCCATTGCCGGCATTTTATTGATAAAAACAGTGGCATTAGCTACAATAGGCAATACCAATGGAGGTGCCGGAGGATGTGCTTTACATTCGTACATATCTCCTAATCTTGCTGCAGGTTTCATCTTTTTCTAATTAATAAATACTTGTGTTCCTTTTAATTCTAACATTGTACCTGCTTCCGCTCCCAATTTTGCGGCTGCAGCGACAGTGACTTCTTGTCCATCTATGGATAAACTGCTCGCAGATTCCAACTTCATTTCAGAAGCTGCAGTCAAACTGATTTTATCTGCATTGATATTCACCTCACCATCAGGGCTATTGATATTAATGTTATTTTCTTTATCTAGTATGCACTCTGTCAATACAGTATCTCCGTCTGTTACTTTCAAATGAAGAATACCATTTGCCTCATCTAAAGTTACATGAGCACTCTCAGAATGAAGATGGATTAATTCGTTTTCATCATCAAAGGCCAATTGTAAATTACTTTTTGTAACAATTGATTTATATCCTTCCGTACCAACATGAGGGTGTTCGTCTGAGTTTTTGAAGATGGAGCCCAAAATAATTGGATTGTCAGGGTGACCTCCTAAAAAACCAACCACAACTTCGTCTTCCAATTCTGGCAACCAAAGTGTACCGTGTGCTTCGCCAGCATAGAAACTAGCTAACCGTGCCCAAACCAATGGCTCCACATCATTGGACATATCTGTCTGCATTAATAATGGCAATTCAACTTGCACCAAATATTGATCTGTGGCATGTTGATCATCACTACTTTGTACTTTCTTGACTATACCATGTTGTAAACCTGTAATTGCAAAGTTGGTATCTCCTGCTGTTGCTTGAGGTTTGTTTTCTTCTTTCGGCAACCCTAATAGCAATGTGGTTTTCCAATTGTCACTTTCTAAATGTTGCTCCACTCCGTAGACAAATGCATCTCCTTCTAAAATAGAGCCTGCTTCTACGATAGTGATAAAATCACCCGGCATTACATCATTGGTACCTTCAATTGTGATCCCTCCTTTTACTTTCCCCAGCTTACTTTCCTGGATCTTGTTCGTTAACCATTTCTTTCGGATAGCTGTATTTTCCTGTCCAAAAGAAATGATTTCCTGTGGACCAATATCTAATGCTCCAGAAACAGTAGCAGAATCCACACTTGCATCTCCTGCCTCAAAAGAAACAGACTCTGAAGATTCTTGTTCTACGGCCATATCTTCTACATTATAAGTATTGATATTGGCAATATCGTGCAAGTCTTCGATATCCATAAACACATTGAAGCGTGTGGTTTTGATCGGATCAATTTCCATCTTTGGTGTACCGTCTTCCAATACATCTTTTACAGATAGTTCTTCTGCTGATGGGCAGAACATACACCCTGCCTGCTTTATTTTAGACAATACGAAATCAAAATCATTCTGCTGATATTGTGTTATTCTACTTTCAGATTCCTCCTCTTCAATGTCCATCTGATTACTGACCGTCAGTTCATAATCACTGAAAATCTTATCGACTACCTCTGGCAGACTCAAGGCAAATAAACGATTGATGACCCTACGCTTCAATCGGAAAACAGGATGAAGTACCTCAATTACCGACATAAATCTCCTGCCTTTACTCTGAGTACCATACTTGGAAACAACTCCTTCAAAAAGAAGTACTTCATCCACATATTCATTCTTAGCATAGATCTTTACCTCACTAGAAGGATATAATTCAGACAAAGATGAGAAATCCGTGCTTCGCCTTGCATTCATCAACGTAATACTGCAATAAGGAATATCGTTTACAGAATAGTTGATACTCAGACCCTTCAACTGATAAGCATAAAGCTCTAGTTCAGAACCATTAGCTTCTATCCTTACTTCCGTTCGGGTGTTATATAATTCATTCTTTTTTGTCATTTTCTTTACGATTAAAACCTTCCAAACTTGGTTCTTACAACTCTTTGATCGTTATCGATTTCTTCTTTACACTTTTCAGCCAATCCTTCAATAAACTCCATAGGAAGTCGATCCACAGATAAGCTTTGTATAAATTTCTCCATCAATTGTTCTTGTGTATGGAAATCCTTTTTGATTTCGATCTTAATGTTTAGTTCTTTGATTTTGACAGACATAATTAAGGCAGTTCTTTTTTGATGAAAAATCGGTAACTAAGGAAAAATAAAGCCAATCCTCCCAACAGAATTCCACATATCATCAGCAATACTTCTTTGGCACTGACAAAGTCATAGGTGATCATGAAGATGCCCAATCCGATGATTGTAAAGACTAAAATCAAAGTAGAGCTTGCTACTTTCATCAGTTTTGTAAGTCTGTATCTGAAAGAAAGAAATAGTAATATAAAACAGGAATTGAGCCCCATTACTCCACCAAACATATACATCAGCATACTTGGGTTAGAGAGTATCGATCTTGGATTCGAGATGGCTCTTAATGCATAATTAAGATATCTCCTTGTTTTTCCCATTGAGAATGTGGACCCGGCTTCTTCTGGCGAGAGTGTAAAATTATCTTTGACCTTCACCCACATTTCAGGATTTCCATTATCAAAACCTAAGGCCCAGAAGCCAATTCCCTTCAATTCGTGTTTCTTGATCAGGTCAATTTTCTTTTGTAACGTAACACTGTCTTCAAACCAAATCTGATGATACCTTCCTTTATCGTCTCTATAAACATGAAAGGCACTTCCACTCAAGGCTTCTCTTTGCACAGGTATACCTCCAATCTTACTATCAATCTGCTTTTTCGTCAAATAACCTACAAATTGAGTTACTTTGGAAGGGTAAGTCAAATCTTCAGTCACCCATTCTGCACCATACAGTGGTGAAGCTAGAATAAGTTTATCAGAAGGAATACCGTCTACTTTATATTCTAGTACACTTCGTTCAATATTGAATTCCCACCAAAAATCACCACTTTCTATTGGCGCCACAGGCCCCGCAACCTGACTATTCTGACCATAAAATTCATACCCCATTACGATAAATTGATCTACATATGGGGTAAGACTTTGGATATCAAATACACCATTAAAATCTTTGGGCGGTATCGTTAATGTCACTCTGAATTTTGGGTTTGACTTTCTGAGTGAATTTGATAAATCAATGATAAAATTGGTAAAGTCTTGTCGATGCTCTTTCGGAATATTCTCAAAATCGATGTTTACACCATCAGCATTTCTTAAGTAAAGCAAAGTGATCAGATTCTCTATTAATTTCTGTTGTTGATCATTTCTGTTCTTTAAAAAAGTTCTGTTATTGTTGTATCCAAAATTGGTTACGGTCATTAATACTTTACAATTATGAATGTGAGCAGAGTCGATTAAAGCAGTTGTTTCCCAATCATGAATACTATGGTAACTTCCATCTACAGCATTCAATTCATATGAAAAATAAGCGATTGTACTTAGTAAAGAGAAGTTATAAGAATCATAACCTTTACCCATCCAGTAAGGGTGCCATCCGAATACTTCCACATTCTCTAACAGCTCATAATTTCCCTCTAAAGATTTATTACTTACCAAGTTCATTTTTTTCTGCCATTCAGCTTCAGAAAAATCTCCTGCAATTTTATTTTTCTTGACTTCTCGCAGACGGTTCTTCATCTTCAATGTATCGATAAAAGCTTTTTCTTCCAGGGCTAATAATTCCGCTTCTAAAGAATCTTCTTTTGCCTCAGCTTCCGCTTCTTCTTCCATCAATGCCATTTCTTCAGGCGTATTGCTTGTAGAGTCAGAAGCAGTTTCTTCCTTTTTCTCTTCAGCAGCCTCTTCCTTGTCAGATGCTTTTTCTGATTGCTCTTCAGCTGATCCTCCGTTGGCTTGCTTTACATAGTTTTGAAGCATTACTTTCAAACCTTGCTGCTCCTTTTTCTCTTCTTCCTTCTCCTCTTTTTCTTCTTGAGCATACGTTGGCAATGCAGCAACAAGAAAGAGCATCAGAATTAATAGTTTGTATGTTTTGTTCATTTGTAACATGTTGCTTAGCTATATGAATTGACAATAAGATCTACTCCCAACTGCAAGTTATTAATACCCGCTTTATCGTTGTTTGGAATATTGATATATACTTCATGACTCTCCGCTGAAGTGAGTACACTCCATGGTTTTGAAGCTTCAATAAAACTATCTGAATAGTCTTCTTGTGCTGTATCTATTAATTTGTATTTCTTTTCATTTTTCACAAGATGTACCATCGAAAGGTGCTTGATCCCATCTACATAAGAAATTGTTTTCAGGTAACTTAAAATATCAGACAAGTGCAATTTACCTCCTAATACTAATCGGTTCGCATTTGACAGTGAAATGGTATCAATGTATTGTGTTAGTTGCTGTTTGATCTCATCCAAATAGAAACCTTGTGTATATCCCTCTTTTAAAGAAATAGCCACATTGACCTTCACTGTTTCATAAATTGGTGAGCAAATATTGAACTTCACATGTGGCGAAATAATATCTCTCAGAAAACGCTCTACTCTTTGCAACAAACTGTTGGATGCAATAGGAAATTTATCATCTGATTTAGGAATAATCACTATAAGCAGAGATCTGTTTTCTTCTGAAACAGGAATACAAATCACCTGATTAATCTCATGGAATTCAGTCAATAAAATTCGCTCATAATCCCAATTGGTCACTGGTCTGTTTCTATGCTTTATCGTTTCTGAAACTCTATTGATAAAGGCGCCGCTCTCCTCCGCTCGTTTTCCTCCAACAGAAGGTAAAGGTTGTTCTATACTTCGAATACCTGGAAGTTTAGTATTGGATCTGAAAATAGAAAGTGCAGGCAATTCCTGACCGAAATCATAATGTTCTCTATCATTAGGTAAAATCAACCCCACCTTCACCACTTTAGAATACACTCTCTCAATCACTGCATAGTTCTCGATCACATCCGGAATGTACATACGCAACCACAATTTGCCTGATGGTTTTAATTGGTGAGCTGTAGAATGCTCAGGTACTTTGATAGAAATCATACCCGTTTTTGATAAACACTCCGTCTCATCATTTAAAATATTGGCACCCGCAATCTTTTCCCATTTATTATCATATAATACTTCCCATACTATCTGATACTGACTAGTCTGAATTTCCTGATCTGTTGTGGATTTAATTTGAAATAAGAATGAAACAATATCTCCTTCTACAGCATTTTCAATCCCCAAATCAAGAATAATTCCCTCATTAATTTCTGGCAATAATTTAGGGTTATCATCTTTCACAGGAACCACTATGTCACCCACTCCATAAAAAAGTTTACTCGAACTTTCTTCCCTCATCATTTTACTATCCAAAATAATAGCGGCTTTTGCTACATAGTCAGCCTCAATTTTTTCAATGATAGGTACATAAGGTGCGGGCAGCTCTACATCCTTTTTCTTCTTTTTCAAAGGATTAAAACTAATGCCATTCTTCACTTGAGCCGTAAGCAATTGTGGATACAGCAAATGTCCAAATCCAATTTCCGGGCTTGAAATTGTCAGTTTTAAGAAACCATTTTTAGCATAATTTGAAAAACCTGCCAAATCCTCTTTCTGTGCTTCTTCTATCGTGACAGGTTGCTGATAATTAATATCGTTCAAGTCTGTTTTCTTAGAAATACCACCAATATCTTCTACTTCTCCAGTTGGATTATGACGAATATTGGAGAACATATTTCTTTCATCAAGTTCAGCCCATTTCCCTTGTTTCAGCTGATCAATCTGAATTTTAAAACTAGAATTCTTCAGGTCTTCGGTTTCGTAATTTTCATAAAAACCTGTAAAACCATTAGGATGTAAAGGAGCATTGAACCACTTGATTCTTAAGTTGAAATGTTCGATTGGCTTAAAGAAAACCTCTTTACTTCCTAAAACTAAAAAGTCACCTTGTTTTGGTTGATTTCCCCAAGCATTATATGGAATATCAGTACCCAATTGCCCTTGCTGATTATAAGCTTTGAACCCCGTATATCCTTTTACATGAGTCTGAATCACCACTCTATCCAACACTAAATCAGAAAGGAAAGAATAGCCATAAAGGTATGTTTCCGTGTTAAGTGTAAACTTGAACGCCGCATGATCAAACATCTGATGTTGCGAAATTGTTTTCTCAGGTTTGCATACAGCTGGCTCATTATCCTTTATGATGACTTTGAAAGAAAGTGAGTTTGGAGAATATTTAGATGTAAGAAAAATAACCTTCTGTACTTTCGTCCAACCTTGTTCAGATGAAAAATAGACGTTGAAGATATCTCCGAAAATATTATTGAAAAGCTGTCTTCCACTCCACCCCGTTATCTCTTTTACATTAGAGATCAATTGCGTAAGTGTGATCATAGAAGATTGTTTGAATTGGAAATTGAAAACGATTTCTCTATCTCCATTCTCAAGCTGTAAAATCTGATCACAAATACAAAAACTTACCGGCAAAGCTGTTGAACTCTGGTTATCCCATAAGTTTTTATTGATAAACTCTCCTTCCTTTACCTCCGCTTCTTGTTGTCTGATTGCTGTTACAACTTTCAAAGGCATTTTCTTGCCGATATGCTTATAAGAAACATTACTCAGATCAAGATGCGAAATCTCAGAAGTATTCACCACCACAGGGTAGTCCAACTGATACAATATATTTTTCCTTAACGCATCGCTTCCTGCTATAAATTTAGTCTTCGATGGAATTCTAGCATAGCGTACCCCGTCATTCAACTTAAAGCTCAAATAAGTAAAATCTACTTTTTCTTCTTTCCTTTTTTCATCCAGTAAAGTATTGAAATAAAGATTCAAATATCTTTTCGGAAAGCTATTCAACATTTTCTGAGGGTACTTGTAGATATGCTGATAAGCCATGATCAAATCAATTTGAGGCTGATTAGTAGACTGATGAATTAATTCATAGAAATATCGTTCTGTATTTCCACTCATTAAAAACAGATTATCAATCAATCTTACATTCAATCTTTGACAGATTTGAGCAACTACAGAATGATCTTTTTTCTCTAATGTATACTCTTCAAAAGTGTAATCTATAAACTGGAATATCTCTCGAATCAGCTTCTTTACTTTCTGTAAAACGTCCTTTAATTCCTCGTCTTCAAATAAGCACAAAAACTCAAGGTCTAATTGAGTTGAAATTGCATTAAGCGTAGTATTTATATTGAGGAAGATTTCGGAGTCAAAAAGCTGTTTTTTACTATAGTTTTTTATCCATTTATGATAATAATTAAGCAGTTCATAGACTAGAACAATCCCCTCCTTCAAAAATTTGATCTTCTTCTGAGGACGGTTAAACTGTCTTACTTTTTGAAAAATGATATTATTTCTTTTCTGAAAAATGGAGATGTCAAGTTCTTTTAATTCCGCAAGCACAGAGAAATCTGAAAAAAGTATCGTGTACCAGAAATCCCTAGCTTCCTGTCCTACCTCTTCTAAGTACTGAAAGTTATTCGTTAGTATATCTCTTAAATCGATGTCATTAAGTTGAAAGCCTTTGTCCACTAATTGTGATAACTCCCTACTGTCCTGACTTGTACCATTGTAAATCATTCTTAAAAAGTTTATTTACCCCACTCACAAAAAATCTTACACTCCATCCAAGGCAACATATTAATCTTAATTGACCATGGCAGCATCTTCATAAAGATGTCATAAGTATTAGGCTCTACCTCCAAGTACCAATCGTCTTTTAAGGTAAGTTGCCCATCTCTCACAAAAAACATTATCCTCAAACTATCCGGCTCCATTTTCTTCAATGCTGACCAGTGTGAAATGACCGTTTTCAATAAATGATCCGCACCTTCTTTCTCTTCCTCTGTCAGCTCAAAATCTAAAACTACAGGTGTTTCTATATCAATCCCGCAAAGAATCTTAGGAATAATCAACTGTCTGTCATCCTCCACTAATAGGTTTTTCTGAGACAAATAAAGCATTAAACCAATAGCTTTCAATAAGCTTTCTTCATCCTTGAAAGCTTTATTGTCTTCGGTCAGCAAACCTCGGTGTTTTAAGAACAAAGGCAGGTAAGGAACAAGAATAACAAGACCTGCATTTTTCACTTCCATTGTCATGTTCTTCCTCTGACCAAAAGATTGTTCTAGCTTATCATTGAGTTCTTGGATATGTTTTTCTTCAGTATTAAGTTTTAATAGTTCACAAGTAATTTTATATATTTTTGTTCGACTGAAATTAATCTGAGGGAATACTTCTTCCACTCTCTTCATCACATTTCCTGCCTGATAAGTTGTTTGATGCAAAGAAACATGAAAAAGGTCATTCTGAAGTAGTTTTATATAATCAGCAATCTGTAATGCCGTAAATAATTTTGAAAACTCCTGATTCAATTTTCTTTCAAGCCTTTGGAGAGACAAAGAGTAATTCGTTTTATAGCTCAGACTTAAGTAACAGAAGATTCTATTTTTTTGTCTCACAGAGTATGAATTCTGCCCTTTTAATTCGCTTAATGAGAGTTGCTTGAAATAATGCATCAACATCTCCTTTTGCTCTAAATCAAACAGCCCTTCTTTTCTGTTGATGATCAACTGCAACCATAATTGAATTTCTAATATAGAAATCTCTTTTTGAGTTAATTTAGATAATGATGTATCTTCTTCTTTTATCCAAGAAATTACCTTTTCAAGTGACTTTCTATCTTCGCTTTTAAAGTTTGGTAGAATAGCATTAATGGCATTTGCCAACATTAATAAGGTATTGTTTTTAGAATTATATAAAGAGAATACTTCTTCCAAATACACAATCCCCAGAGTATTTCCATCTACTTGAATCTGAACTTTATCAGCATTGAAAAGATGAGAAATTGTCAAAAGCTTTTGAGTTTGAACATTAGTGAAAGTAAAAGACAACTTAAGGTTTTCATTCCCATTAAAGACAAAATCTTTAATGTTAGCAAGACGATCTTCCTCTTTCAAGAAAGTCTTTTCTAACAATACTCTGGCTTGAGCTTCAAAAGTAGGAAAAAAGGTAGCTATTGTTGCTACAAACTCCTCAATATTATTTACTACATACTGATCCTGCTGATATAAAAACTGATACAGTTTGACTACAGATGCATTATTTTCAAATAATACTGTTCCTAATTTTATCGTATCAAATAATGCCAGGAACTGAGCTGATTCATCACTAAGAATCAGCTCTAAAATCATTTCTATCGAAGCTGAAGCTAATAAAAGCTGTGTTTTTTCCCCTCTAGAAAGATTTTTATATCGTTTGAAATAAGCCTCTGTCGCTTCTCTCTTTTTTATTATCTCTATCGACTGTTTTAAAATTTGATCAAGTTGTAATTGCAACTCTTTTTGTGATTCAGCTTTTTGATGTCTCTCATCAACAATTTCAATATCTAAAACAGACCTTACATGTGTCTCGTAAAATGGAAATTCTGATACAACAAGATCAACGAATTGATTTAGTGCTGATGCTTTATCCAAAGAATTTTCCTTAAATAGCTGGAAGAACGTTTTTACATTATTTCTATCTGTAAAAAATTTCGCTCCAATTAATTTTCTACTGAAAATATTCAGAAAATGAGAAGTTTCACTTTGGATAAATAATTCAGCCACTTTTAGCAAGCGACTTGAGGAAAGTAAAAGCTTCGTTCTTTTCTTTTTACTAATCGATAGATTCCTTTTCAAGAATTCCAATAACTCTGAAAGTTGTCTATCAATTCGAACTGATTGTTGAAACAGGTGTTCAATAGATACCTCAGCGTCACTATCCTTCCCTTTGTAATGAATTCCACCAACCAACTCATTGTATTCTAAAATAGCACTTATTGTGTCCTCATAAGTTGGAAAATAATCTGATATCAATTCTACAAAATCCTCTGAAGTGAATGAAGAATTTTGAGTTTGATGCATGCAATACTGATAGAGCGTAATCACATCATTCTTTCTAGAAAACAGAAACTCTCCAATCATTTTTTGATCTAACACCTCCAACAATTTAGGTTTGCTTTCTGGAGAAGATACTGCTGTACGATCACTGAAAATGATCAGTTTAAAAATGATTAATGTAGTACTAGAAGATAATAAAAGTCCTGTTTTCTCTTGCTTTGAAAGTTGTGAATGTTGAGCAAAATAGTCAACAATTTCAATTCTTTTTTCAGCTATCGAATTGTTTTTCTGAAGAAGCTGTTTCAACTGTAAAGCAATCACTTCTTTCGTTGCACTTGAAGATCCTAAGTTCTCCAAATCTAATGATTCAAAAATTACTTTTGCTTTATTTCTAAACGAAGGAAAATGAGTAATGACCACCTTTACAAAATCTTCCGCCGTCACTTGTCTCCCTTGTTGGAATGTTTGATAAAACAGATATAATGTTGTGATTCTTTGTCTATTGGAGAACAAAGTCAAACCAATTTGCATTTCATCAAAAATCTCAAAAAATACATCACTATCACTTGTCAGTATTACCTCAAAAATAGTTTCTATCGAAACTGAGGTTAATAAAAAGTCTGTCTTCTCTATTTTCGTTAATTGTGGATTAGCTCTAAAATGCTCAAATACTTTAGATAATTTTACATCAAGTACATTTGAAGCTTCCGTGAATTCCTCATTTAACGCTACACTTTCTTGAGAATGAGAAGTCACTATCTGATGATCATTAACAGAACTTAAAAATGAAGTTCTGATTTGATCATCCACCTTAAAAGTAGAGAAAATCGATTGAATTACCTCTAGAAACTCTTCCGCTGAAATAGCTGCCTTATTAGAATGTGTATTATAAAACTGATAAGCCGAAAGCAGTTTCTGAGCAGTTGAAAATAATAATGATGTTATTGTTTTTTGCTCAAATAAATCATTAAATAACTTATGATCACTCTGTAAAGCCAATACAAAAATGGTCTCTGAAGTTGTAGACGATAATAGGAGTTTTGTTTTTTCTTCCTTATTTAAATGGGAAAATAATTTGAAATACTCCAATACCTCTCCCCACTTTATATCAAACTTGATTGACTTTTTAAGAAGTTGTTCTGGCGTTAGTAATAGTTTGAGCAACAATAGCTCATAAGTCAAAACTTTGGTTACTTCTAGGTCTAATTTATTTCCTAGTGAAGAAATCAAGAAAGATCTTACATGTTCAATATCCGTTGACTCATTAACTTGCTGAATCAATTTACTATTCAAAAATCCTTCAGGTTGCTCTTTGATAATTGCAAACAACAACTGATGAATAATCGCATTTTCTCCAATAAGATACAACTGAGGGTATTTTTTCAATACCTTCATCTTTCTCTCTTTAGTTCTTTGAGCAATTACTAATAAGAACTGAAATAATAATATTGGATGTTCAGTCAGTTGAGCTTCAAACGCTGGATCTAATTCTTTTTTTAATAAAAAATGTAATACCTGTTGTTCTATAAATGAGGCTTTCCATTGCTGTACATTCATCAAAGCAAGCTTATCTTCTTCTATCTTTTCCTCATCTATACACAAGCTTTCTTCTAATTGAAGTAACTTTTGAGCAGTCTTTTTATTCTTTACAAAAAGACCCTTTTTCAGCTTTTTTCTTTGCTTTTTGATGTAAAGCATCAATTCTACTTTACATAACTCCGTTAGCCTCGATTCACTATTTACAATCTTTAGTATAGAATCGACAATTGAAGGTTTAAAATTCCTCTTTAATACCACTCTTAACAAGCTTTCATGAAGTACGATTCCTTCTTGACTTGTTTTCTCTCCACCATGATAAACCTGTAACAAAAAGGCCTTTTTCTCATCATCAGTCAAGGTATCGAAAACCCCTTTTAAATGTGGATAGTGACGAAAAAGTTGTGCTACAAATGCAGATAATAATTGGTGAGCATTCAGGAAAGTAATAAAAGAGTAAATATTATGGTTTTTCTTCACGCACATCAATCGCCATGCCTCAACCAAAAGGGATAAATCCTCCTTATTCTGAATTTTTTTCACTCGTTCTTTCAAACGCTCTTGCTCGTACCAAGGCATTACTCCAGTCGTCAAAAACAGAAATAAACTTTCCTCTTCCGAAAGCTCTAAAGTCGATTGCTGTTCTAAATCAGTACCCTTTATAATATCATTTATTTCTGCTTCTCTTGTGGCTTTTGAAGAAATACGGTATAAATGCTCATGCAATTTATCACTCAATACCCTCTGAACCGCCGAATATGTATCTTTTTGATAATTCAATAATGACGAAGAAAGTTGAACATCTAATTGATCAATATAAATAGTATTCTCTTCATATTTCTCTACTTCCTTTTCGACCATAGGCAACAATTGGGACTCTATAAAATTGGTAAGCTCCAACTTTATGATCCCTTCATGTAGGTTATCATCTGCTATGAAATCTATATTTACTTTGACCAATTCGTTCATCTTAGTTTTTTCTAAATTCTAAAACATACTTGAACTTTAACAAAGAAGATGTCATTGTAAAATACTGATCATCATCGGCTAGGTATTCCACACCAATCAATCTACTCTCTATCGAGTTGATGAACTCAACATGTGATATTACATCACCCGATCTGTTAATCGTGATATTATGGTATTTTATTTCTTCACTCCCTTCCAATGGAGAAGAAACAATAAAATAGTTATCCTTTCCGATTAAGTCTTTTAATTCTTCCCCTTGATAATCAAACACCACTTCCTTCTCTTCGCTATCAGTCAACCAAAAAAGCTTATCCTTTCCTTCTTCCACTTTAGCGAGTCCTATAATGCCTCCATTTAACCAAGCTGCATCTGAAAAGCGATATCCATCAACAGATAAGAAATTAATACCATCTACAAGACCAATATTGAGATCAATCGTATACTCAGATATTTCCTGACGGCCTTCAAACTCATTAATTTCCCAAGTCAATACTTTAACCTGACCGTTTTCTTCTTTAATATCTTTTGGCAAATGATATTGAGAAGCTCTATTATGAACGTTTTCCCATACTATTTCTCCTTCGTCTGTTAACGCGGCGAAATAAAATCGCTCTGACCCGTCGTTTACTTTTCCTCTTCCTACTACAATAATCTGATCACCTACCTTTTTCACAAGGTTAATCACACCTTCCTTAAAAAAATCATTGGTCCATTTTTTCTCAATTACTTTTTTGAATGTGTTGCCTTCTTTTAAAAATTTGATCAGTAAAAATTCTTTTTCGAAAGTTCCTCCTATGTAAAAATCATCTTCTATATAATCCAAAGAAGCGTAAATAGAGCCTGTTCTTTCATCTAGATACTGAGCTATCGGTTCTCCAAGATCATTTAAAATTGCTATATAGCCTTGGCCTACTTTCCATGTATTTACATCAAGGAAATCTATAGAACTTACTGCTGATGCCTCATTCATCACCCCAGTAATCAGGTAATTATTACCATAGTTTTCCAAGTTTTTAGATAAATAGTTTCCTTCACTACTGAAAATCAGAAGTGATTCATCACGTTCACCAGTTTTTTGGTTTAAACAACTGCTGAATAAAAGTACTAAGACTAAACAATAGAGCTTTTGCATTTCCTTGATAATATTTTATTTAAAGTGATAGAAAGTGGAATCATATTCAATTTCATCACTTACATATTTATCCCAGTCTTCGGTTGACAAAATATCATGATTTACCTGTGATAGTTTCGCTAGCTGATCTTCAATTGTCAGCGACCATTTTTTAATACGGCCTAGTTTATCACCTGTAATCAAGCTTTGACCATCATTAGAGAAAGTCAATGCAGTCAACCAAACATCTTCTGTTATTAATAGTTTTTCTTTTTGAGGCTGATTGATGTCCCATAATCTGATATAGCCATCAAATCCTGCCGTCGCCACCAAATTATCTTGCGTCGGGTGTACTGCAATATGATTCACCCTTGCTTTATGATTATCTGTTTTAAAGGTATTGGTCCAACTATCTCCGTTTTTCACCCAGCACATGATCTCTCCCGTTTCGGTTCCTACCCACAATTTATTTCCTTTCTTACTCATAGACCATATATGATGATTTCCTACAGAGAATGAAGTAATTACACTTTCCGCATCATTCGAAAGCTCCATCACTTCTCCTTTTCTTGTGGAAATAAAAATATGCTGTGTTTCTTCATCGAAAAGTGAAGCTGTCAATTCTCCTAATTGACCCACTTTTTCATTTTCAACCTCAGTATTTACATACCTTCCATTCTTCTGATACCATTTTAAAATGCTACCATTCGCATCCAATACGATATACTCTTCTTTCCCTAATCTGTAAACTCCTAGAACCGACTCATCTGCCAATGATTTGATTTTTGTATTTGAAGTAGCACTTGCAATATCAAAATGAACTAGTGCATTACTATAGTTAAAGAAGTCTATACGGTTATTATGAGCAGGTCTGACCATACCTCTTACCACACCTTCCACTTTATTTGCTACACTTCCATTTTCTGATAATTCGATCAAACTGTTGGTGGACATTGCGACCCAAATTTTCTGATTATGATGAATAAATTCTCTCACCATTCCTTTGGATTGTCCCATCTGATTGTACTCATCACCTTCATAATGTCTTACTGCATTATGGAAAGCCGCGTAAAATT
Source organism: Flammeovirga aprica JL-4 (assembly GCF_012844305.1). GTDB lineage: Bacteria > Bacteroidota > Bacteroidia > Cytophagales > Flammeovirgaceae > Flammeovirga > Flammeovirga aprica. The sequence continues at coordinate 32,677 of NZ_JABANE010000059.1, read as the reverse complement.
CTGCTTCAAAACCATCACCGTCATTGTTGATATAACCTATCATTGCTTGCTTAGCCAATAAGTAACGAATTTCATCATCATCTACCTGATAAGAATTCAGTGCCATTGCTCTAGCTGTTGACAAGTTTTGTAATCGGTTGGCTCTTAAGTTGGCAGTTTCGGCACGTTTTTGAGCTTTCGTTGCTTGGAACATTGCTACTGTTGCCTTTTCTTTTTGAAGGTTCGCTTCTTTGAAAGAGGCTTCTGCTTGTACCATGGCATCCAAAGCTTTCTTCTTTTGCATTCTTGCCAGAATTGTTGCTCTTTCTGCTCTTATTTTTTCTTTCTCTGCTTTTTGTTTTTCTACTTGTGCTTTTACCTTTTCTTCCTCCGCTATTTTACGGTTGCCTTCTGCAATTCTCTGTGACTCTTCGGCTTTGATTTTTGAAGCTTCAGCCTCTTCTTTTTTCTGTTCTGCTTGCTTACTCTTTTGATAAGCGTGTGTACCTAATAGAATACCACCCAAGCCCAGGAATAAGAAAATCACAACTAGAATTCTTGAGATTTTAGTTCTTCTTTTTTGAATTCGCTTTGTTCTCTCTAGCTCTTTGATCTCTTCTTTTTCTGAGAAAGATAGAAACTCCATCGTTCTTTCATAAGAAGCGTTATGTCTTACACCCCACTCATAAGTAGGCTGTTGCTCTTCTCTCCAGTTGAGTGTGATCTGTAATTCCGGCTGTCTTAATCGAGACCTGTTCCCTTTTTGATACTCTTCAGCATCTTCAGCTAATTTCAAGTACCTTTTGATTGATTCCGTTTCCTTTAAAGTCCACTCTTTCAATAAGGCCCAAGAACGCATCAAAGACTCATGCGTAATATCAATCACTGATTGTTCATAAATCTCCACATGTTCCCTTGGCTGAAGAAAAGCTCTTTCCTTTTTTCTAAAAGTATCAATGACTTCTTTTAAGATTGTAATATCATCAATACCTGTAATCTCAATGATACGCTGCAAAGAAGAAGGGTTTCTTACTCCTTTTCCTTCCTTATTGATTGTTGTGATACAGCGGAAAACCTTCTCACAAACTACTTTCTGCTCATCATTTAAAGTATTATATACTTCATTAGCGTGAATGGATAAACTTTCCTTAATCCCACCCACTGCCAGATAATTATTGGGTTTAATAGGTTCTGAGTAAATTTGCTCATTTCTCCAATGCTCAAAAGTCCTCATCATAGCATGTTGCATGGAAGGTAATTGGTCTTGCTTATTACCTAAATCTTCCAAAATAAGATGAATCAACTCATCAGTAATACCTACCCCTATCCATTCCAATGGCTTGATAATCGCTTCTGTTTTCTCTTCCATTGACATCTGTGGAATCAAAAACTGACTTTGATTAATACACTGTGTAAGTGTTGGGTAATCTGCACAATGCCCAATAAAATCAGAACGCATTGTGAGTAATATATGGAAGTTGGAAACTGGCGATGTTGCAAGCAAAACAATCAATTCAACAAACTTCACAATCTCCAAGTCCATGTTATTGGTTCTTAGGTCATAACTGAAAAGTTCTTCGAATTGATCGACATACATTACGGGAACAGCCGTCTGATTCAGATTATTGTAAAACTCAAAAAATGAAGTTACATCTACTAAAAGGCTTTGAAATATTGTCAGCCTTGCATCTTCGCTTTCCTCCTTGAAAACTTCATTAATTAATTTTTTCAGCGGTCCATGTGTTCCAGGCGTGAAAATATAAGTAACATGATCAAGCCTATTTTCCAGCAAAGGAAAAATACCACAAAATATAAATGAGGATTTACCAATTCCTGATCTACCCAAAACTGCAGAAAAACGGTGTTCCATCAGTTTGTTCACCACTTCTTCTACATGTTTTTCCCTGCCAAAGTATAAATGAGCTTTATCCCTTGAAAAAGGCTGTAAACCCAGGAAAGGGTTTTCTAATTGCGATATTTCTATAGTACTCGTTTTCATTTCTGGGTTCTGTTAATGTAAAAGTGAAAGCATATTATCTCGAAGTATAGCATGATCTTCTTTTGAAGTTTCGGTGGACTTCAATTGATATAAGTAAGACTCAAAAGTATAATAGTCTTCAGGATCAAGCCATTTAGTATTTACTTGAATGTGTGCCGCTGTTTCCTCACGGCAAAGGTTCTGCATCATCACCTTAAATTCACTATTTCTGAATCGGTGAGAGATACAAGGAAAAACCATTGAAATGGTAAAATTGAAAAATTGCTCAACAATACGTTCTACCCCTTCATTGATATACTCAGTAGCATTATCAAGGGTGATGTGTCTGATGACTTTTCGGTCTAAATCTACTACATCATATTTATCAGAGAGGTAATTGAATAAACGCTCTTTGTCTTTATGAATTTTCTGTACAGATTCATCATCGTACATACCAATACAGTTTAAACCAAACTCAGGAACTTTGAATAACATTCTGAAATTACCATCATTCAGACGTTCTACATCGTACCTGTCAAACTCCGTAAAATAAGTTGGCAAAAGTTTCATAAGCTGTTCTCTCTTCTCAAAATTCAGAGAGACATCACTCATTAATATATGTTCTTGTTCTTCGTTTAGAATATAAATACCAAAACAGTCTTCTTCTGTAGAAGGCTGAAGGTTTGGATGCTCTACCAGTTGGAAAGTTTCATAATCATCATGAAGTCTTAATAATAGATTATGCAGGGCTACTGACATACTTTCCGCTTCATCCCATGTAGAATAGGTTTCTAACTGTAAGTATTTATCCTTTTCAGTACTGAAATAAACAATAGCGTATTGCTTATCTTCTGTTTCTACTACATAAAGGTTTTTAGAATAGATGCATTGATGCATTAAATCCAACGTAAGGTGATCTTTAACCAACTGCTCTGCTTTACGTGGATTGATCACAATATCTGTATCAATACAATCAAAAGTAAGATGATCCAATGAATCATACTCTCTGATTGCTCTTTGTGTCATCCATTCTTCCAATTCAAATACGGTGTTATCTGTTTCGTATAGAAGTGGAGGCTGATCTAATGCGATAGAAAGGTCATTATTTTTACCGACCCCAGTAAAAAGCATTAAACGCAAATGAAGTGGTGTAACTCCCCAATCACCTAAAGCTGAATTAACTTTTTGAACACTTGATTTCGCACTTGATAAAAGTGGCAAGTACCTTAAGTAATAAGCTTTGAAGAAAATAAGACGCTGCATCACCTCTTGTTGAGTGAGGTATGGTGTAAATGAACTGATTAATTCATTGTCAAATTTTTCTCCATGCACTCCAATTAAATAATCAAGAATCTGATTTTTCTTTTTATCGTTATTGAAGTGATTTGATTTTAAAAATCCTCGTTCATTAGGTGCGAGATCGGCGTTAGAAACTAAGCCTTTTGCTGAAAATAACTTTGGTAAGTCATACAGCTGAGCAAAAAATTCATTGCTCTGATTTTCAAAAAAATTGATAAAGGTCTTGAACTGATCTACTGCTTTCTTCCTTTCTGAAGTAGCATCTCTTGTAAGACCAAATTTTCCTACTCCATATACAGTAGGAAACATTTCTTTAAGGTTTAATGATGTTAGGTATTTTTGTGGTACAGGTTGTTTCTTTGCAGTAAATGAAGATGTTCTTCTTCTTTTGTTTCCTTTTGACAACCCCTCTTTTGATGCTTTAAGCTGATCTAATAATGCATATACCTTTTCGAAATCAATCTGTGTAATAATGATTCCATTTTTCAAAAAGTGTATACTTTGAATATTATCCTCATCAAAAATTGGTATCGCATCTTCCAGTTTTAATAAGGAGTTTTCTTTTACTCCACCTGATAACAAACTTAAGTTTTTTACCCCTACTACGTCATCAATTTCCATTAATGTTCTGATGACAGCTGAAGTAAGGATAGATGATTGTCTATCGTGTAATTGTTCTTCTGGAATAAATCCTCTATCTAAAAGAGGTCCTTCAAAAATCTTTGATGTTGTTGTATTTTGCTCGATGAGTTCCTCATAAGAAGACATCATCACTTGAGGAGAGAAGAAACGGTTAAGGCCGTAAAGTGTTCTTGCAAAAACGACTTCCACGGCAACATCAGTAACAATTTCTATATCAGCATGCACTATTACTTTTGTTTCTTTAGCAGTAGTAATACTCATTACTTTTTCGCAATAATTTCTATACTGCTGTGCATGTTCAAGGATGTTATCTAGTAACACCTCTCCATCAATTCTTCCTTGATATTGGGTTTTAAATTTAACAATAAGCTGATATTGACCTTCAAAAGATGTCACGTCTGAAGAAACCGGTTCGATCCATATATTTTCAATTTCAACAAACTTATCAATCAAAACTTTTCTCAGATCATTCATCGTTACAGGAAGTACAGAAAAGGCTTCTTCCTGCGTTAAGATGGCCGCTTTGTAAGGTGCATAAGTAAGATAGTTTTCAATACCAGAAGCCGCTCGGATATTCATCTCAGTCATCCCTGTAGATAAATATTCCAATAAAGTCACACCAGGATCATGGGTGTCAAAATCCGTCCACTTCTCATTTTGAAGTGATCCTAAAAACTTTTTCGCTTCATTTAGTAAAACATAGGGGTTACCCTCTTTTACTATATCAAATGGTATTAAATCCTCTTTTGCACTCATTACTTATTATCAATCTCCTCCTTTTGTTCTTCCTCCATAAGCTGAAGGTTGGTTTCTGCATTGATTCTACCTATAAGCTGGTATACTTTTTCAAATGGAAGTTTCCCTAATCCTCCAATGATCAACTGTAATTCTTCTAATGTGAATGATAAACTCACCTTTTTGTTATTCTCTTCCATAGATTAAAATCATTGTGATAACTGAATAAATGAAAAAGCAGAAGCAACTTTCATCGCTTCATACTTTTTCTCTGAGAAATAGGTAAGTGCTATAACAAATGTTCTAGTACTTATGAGGTTATTTAAAACTTCCATCCCAGTGAAACGCAGGTCTCAAAAAATGAAGAGTCAATCTACTCTATCAGATATATGATCCACTGTTTTCACTGTTATTGATGTTTTGAATAATTATGATGCAATTTCTTGCATTAAACCTTCGTGTGCTAACTCAATTGTCTCGATTGCAATACCGTTATCTTCGGCATTTAAATCTGGAGCTGAAAGTTTAACAGGGAAGGCATTTGTTAACGTCCATACAAATACAGGGTTACCCATTGTATCCATTAGCGTGATTGTTACCTGACGCTTATGCTCTTCAAAAGATCCGTTTTCATTACGAGCATCTTTTACTTGCTGGAACCAGTCAAATAAATAGTTATTGCCATTGTAAAGACCTCTTTTGATTGTGATGTTGCTTACTTTTTGTAAACCAGGAACCTTCATCTTTACATCAGTTGGGTGATCACCCGTTCTGTATTCGATAAATTCCACTTCTGATTCTAATCCAGTAACCTCTTGTGCACTCACTTCTTCTCCGCCTAAATCTACAGTGAAGCGAAACTTTGGAATTGGATATTCTAGTTCTTGTGCCATTTCTTATTCTAGTTTAAAAATTATGATTGTAATTGTTGTTGGAATGTCAATACGATAAATTCGGCAGGTCTTGAAATCGCAACCTTAACGCTTACTTTCATCATACCGTCTAAAATGTCTGTTTGTGTCATAGTTGAACCTAATCCAACATCAACAACAAACGCGTCTGACTGACTAGTACCTACTAATGCACCTTGATTCCAAAGGGTAGTCAAGAAAGCATCAATTGAGCCTTTAACGGCTATCCAAGTCATAGGTGTGTTTGGCTCAAATACATAGCTCTTCACACTTCCTTTTACTGAATCTTCAATAAACGACATCGTTCTACGAACGTTTATGTAACGCCAATCTTGTGAGTTGCCATCTAGAGTTCTTGCACCCCAAATCACTGTACCTTCACCAGCAAAAGAACGGATTGCATTCACTGACTTACCTCCAACGGTAAGGTTAAGATCTTCTTGGTCTTCGTTTGTTAAAGAAACATATGGAGAAGCTACACCTGCCAAACCTTCGTTTGCTGGAGCTTTCCATACACCTTGTACTGCATCAACTCTAGCATAAGCACCAACGATTGCTCCTGACGGAGGCAATACATTTAACTTATTTGCTAAAGCGATCATTAAAGCTTTGTAAGTTGGAGAGATTGATTTTAGTGTTTGGTGTAAATCAGCACTATAACCGTCAGCTTCTAATAATGCTTGAATCTCAGTTACTGCTTCTTGCTTCTTTCTATCGTTATCATACATTAATTCAGCCTCATCTGTTAAGATCTGAACTAACTGCTCAATAGAATCAAAGTGAACGTAAGAAAATTCCTTATCTGAAACTACAGTCGCATTTACCCAAGGATAATACGCTGCACCGTGCTTAAGACCTACTTTACCTACGTTATTTCTGAAGTTGTCAATCGCATCTTCTTCATCGTAAGTACGAGCAGAGATACCATCTTGAACATCAAGAACTGCAAATCTGTTGTCGTCTCCCTCACAGTGTTGTAACATTTCTTGTTGTACTCCTGCACATGCTTGAGCAGCTAAAGCTACAGCATCAGGAATAGCAAGAAGTGTTGGTTCAGTAGAAGTTTTTAAAGTACGGATGCCTCTGATAATTTTGTCACTATCAATTTCTTCTCCGTAAACCCCAACTGAAACGATATAAGCTTTACCACCTCCGTTTGTGAAGAAAAGGCGTAAGCTGTCGTATAAGAAATATCTGTCTTCGCCAGTTGACAGCTCATATTTCTTATCACCAACTTTAATATCTGATTCAGAATTTGATGTTTCTTGAATAGCATATGTAGGCACCCAAGCTCTACCATATAACTTTTCAAAAGCATCTAAAGAATCGATTACAGTTGGAACGTTTTGTAATGGTTTCCCATTTTTGTCTGCTTTTTCAGTGTATCCAACAAAAGCAGGAATAGCTGTTGGCGAAGCTACAATAGAGTTGCCAAAAGCATTCTTCTCTTGAATGTAAACACCCGGCGTTGCAATTCTAATAGCCATGATGACAATTGTTTTTGTTTTCGTTAAAAAATTAACTGCTTTATAATAGTTAGCATTTGCATCGGGTTGAATTGCCATCACTTAGATTGAAGAAATGACAGTTAGTTTGATTAGCCCATTGAAATACTACATATTCATTATCCATAGAGGTTCTTTTGTTTTCGGATCAAAGTTTAAGCTTCCTGTAGTTGGAGAAGAAAGTTTCTGTTTGATTATTTTCCATTCCCCGTCCACTAATGCACTCAATTGAAGTTGTTTTCCTTTTAAAAATAAAGGAGATGCACTCGTAGTTACAGAAGAAGTAAACTCTAATTTTCCCTCATTTATAATTTGCTTATATTCTTTTTCACCTTTCGGTGTGATGATTTTATACTTTTCAAAAACTGGTTTCTGAATGATATATCTAAACTTCAGCTTTCTGCTATTGATCAAAAAATCCACTTTCCAAGGCTGCATCGACTTATAAAGATGCGTCAAGCCTTCTGTAAAAGATTTTTTACTCAGTTTAACGATAGCAAAAATTGATTGGAGTTGAGCATACTGTATTGGCAGTTCATGTGCACCAAGCTGTGTAAAATATTCAGATTTGCTTGAAAGTTTTAAAGCTTCATCAAACTGCATTTCACCTGCTTTTTTATTAAAGGTCACCTCTCCTGTAAAAATAGTATCTTCTATATTTTCTATTGGAAAGTCAGCCAGATAATAGCTTTCTATTGATCTTGAAGAGATAGAAAAATAAAGATATTCATCATCCATCTGATCCAATATCAATAGGCTTCTTTCAATATCAGTTTGTGCAATACTGCTTTGCCATTGATTGTCAACTGGACGGTGTACCACCCCTATTTTTCTCAATAGATCTTCTGTACTGTTAAGAGATCTGATATCAAAAAATGCATTTTCTGATTCAAATTCTGAAAAGTTTGCTGTTATACGCAGTACAGGAAGAAACCTTATTGAAGTTATTTTCTGTAATGATGCCATGATTTACCTTAAATTTACCAGCCTGCTAAGCTTCCACTCATTGGTGAAGTTGTGGCATTTTTGATTGTTACCATTCTACATTCGTAGAAAACGCTTGGTATCTTCTTCATACCCATACTTATAAATACACCTGAAAGATCCTTATCTTCCATATTGTACATTTTGAAGTTCATCTGTCTTAACCCTTCTATACCTGGGCCATTGTCAGGAGTAAAAGTATGATGGTTGGTAAAATAAGAAATCACATCAGAAAGAATGCTTAATGCTTCAAGATGGTTTTCACTATTGGACACCGAAAACATGTATTTCAAGTTTAAGGTAGTAGCGTTGGGTTGCATCTTTACAGTACCATAAATCTCTTCCGATAAATTGATCAGGTTGATGAGCAATAAAGACTCACCAGCAGCATTTACAATCTGCACTTCACCTTCTGCACCTATAATTGGTCCAACATGTACTTTCACATTCTTGCCAGACGTTGAAATCAGATCAATTAGCTCATTTTGTAGAAACTCTGTCAGTATAGAAATCATCAGCTGTTTGGTTTATTACGTTTACTTAGCCTAGTATTTCCACAAAGGTTTATATTATTTACACACTCCATTAAAGGGCACCTCTTAAAACTCCATAGCTTAAAGTTTTCTCTTCTTGTACCACTCTTCCAAAAAGCATTTCTTGATATAAATTGATTTTGTTTTAATACCTATTCATCTTTTTTCAAGACAAACTCATAAACGATCTTTATTTAAATTTTATTGAAACAGTTTGTTGTTATTTGAATCATATCACAAATAGATTTTCAAAAACTATTAGAGTAAGGTTCAAACACTTTTAATTATTGAATTATTATCAAATATTGAATACACTTGATTTTTATAGAATAGCATTTAATTCTATTAGGAGTAATTATCATTTTTAGATTCTAGTTTACCAGATTTCATTCATTGAGATCATATATACTGAATATACCTAGCTCCTTAAGTTTGTCTTTCATATTTTAAATAATTTTAATTTTAGCGTTATTGTTGAGAAACGTACACTGCTAAAAAAATAGTTTACCTGCTGTATTACGAAGTAAAATACATTCACTTTACTTTCGCAATTCGAATGTAATGTTTAATCAAAAAAATAAAAATAAACACAGTGATATATTTTGATCATTATGAAAATATATTCGCTCCTCACAATAGATTCTACAAATAATTACATTTTAAGTAGTGTTATTTACACATAAGTACTATGGCATTATAACTTCTCAAACTTTAATTAAATCGTTTCAATTCTCAAGATTTTCAAAGACATGTCAGAATTGAACAAAGTTATTACAATTTAAAGAGTATTGGATTAATAAAAAGGCATAACAATTATATCTCATACGGCAAAACCTTACTCAAATAAAATCAATTCCAACTTCGATTAATTCAATTTTCATAAACACGTACAATTATCATTAGTCAGTAAACCAAATCTTTCTCGAAGTTTGAAAAATGAAATATTGAAAGCTCAAAAAAGCAATGAAAAATCACAAGCATAATTGAAGAGTAAAAAAATTAACATCATATTTAACCATTTAGTTAAAAATATCTTGACTTTAACCAAATGGTTAGTTACTATTGTGTAATAATTAACCAAATAGTTAAATGGATTCAAGAGAAAAGATACTTGAAGTAGCAAGAGATATATTTCAAAAAAAAGGCAAGAGCGGTACAAGAATGCAAGAAATTGCAGATACTGCAGGAGTCAACAAAGCTCTCCTTCATTATTATTTCAAAAATAAGGAAGGACTATTTAAAGAAGTGTTCGTTGACTTGATTCGTAAAATGCTGCTTCCTTTAAAACAGCAAATGTTTCAAAAAGGCATCCCTTTAGAAGATCGTATTCAAAACTTTGTTGAAGGATATATCAATTCGTTAAAAGAGAACCCTCTCCTTCTAACATTTATACTTGGAGAACTAAGTATGAATAATATGCCCTTTGTTCCGCCACCAGAAATTTCTGAAGGAATAGTACAATTAGGTGTAGAACTACAAGAGGATGAAGAGTTTAAAGGAATTGATCCTTTTCAGCTTGCTACAACAATTATTGGAAGTTGTGTTTTTCCGTTTATTGCCAGGCCTATGCTTATTGGTTTAGGACTTGAAAAAAGCACCACTTTTGAAGAATTTCTTGAAGAAAGAAAGAAAACACTTCCTCAAATCATCCTTTCAGGAATAAAGATCAAATAAGGCATGAATCGAATACTAATTTTATTATTTGCAACCCTCAGTTATCAGGCATTCGGGCAAACCACGCTTACGTTTGAGCAGGCGGAACAGGAAGCACTTGAGAAGCATCCTATCGCACAGCAGAAAGAAATGTTTGAAAGAATGCACGACAATGAGGTAGAAGCTATTCAAAAGAATAAGCTTCCAAAATTTAACTTACAAGGTCAGGTAGGTTACTTTTCTGATGTAGTTTCCCCTACTGACCCAGAAGTGGCTCAAATTGGGTTATTTCCAGATATTCCAAAGACACAATGGCAAACCTATGCTTCAATGGATTATCTACTTTATGACGGAGCTATAAAAAAGAAACGTCTTGCTGACAAGGATGCTGATTTCAATATCAAATTGCAGCAAAATGAAGTGAGTCAATTTAAGATAAAAGAATCTGTATCACAGGTTTACTTTGCCGCTTTGAGTTATCAAGAACAAGAACTGCTGATTAAAGAAGGAGTAATTAAAGAAATCGAAAACCAACTCAAAGAGATAGAAGCTCTTGAAAAAGGCGGTGTTGTTCTGCCTAATACTACAGATGCTTTGAGAGTTGAATATCATAAAACAAAACAGAAATTACACTCTATTGAAGCACAGAAAAATGGTGCGTTAAAAGTGTTAGGGATTTGGTTAGAAAGAGAAAGTGAGTGGAATCAATTTGTACTTGTCAGGCCTACTATCCTCAATGACAATTCTTCTGAAATCAATAGACCTGAATTAATGATGTATCAGCTTCAATCTTCAAAAATGGATAGAAGTAAAGACTTATTACAAACTGAAAGGATGCCTAAAATTTCGTTATATGCGTTGGGTGGTTATGGTAATCCTAACCCTTATAACTTCTTTGAAATCAATGGCGACACATTTTATCAGTTTGGTGTCAGAGTAAAGTGGTCTCCTTTTGATTATGGAAAAAACAAAAAAGAAAGACAGGTAACACAAATTCAAAAAGAGATAATCAATACTGAAATGGAAGCTTTCAACAAGAGTTTGAATATTCAAATTTCTCAAATACAGTCTCGTATTGATCAACTTCACAGCCTTATTTCGGAAGACCATGAAATCATTAAAATTCATGAGAGAAAAACAAAACGCTCTAAGGGTGCTTTGGACAATGGCGCCGCTACCTCTTCTGAATATGTGTCTTCGTTAAATGCCATGGTCGATGCCAAATTAAATTTATCGAACCATGAATTAGAGTTATTGCAAACTCAATATCACTTGGCAATGACAAAAGGTCTTCTGTAATCTCCAACTCAATATAAAATCAATTCCAATGAAAAATAGATCATTTAATCCAACATCAATATTTATCAGTTTATTCCTCTCAGCTTCATTTTTAAGTTGTAATACAGACAGTGATAAATCAGATGCTTACGGTAATTTTGAAGCCGTTGAAGTTATCGTTTCCTCTGAAGGACAAGGGAGAATCATTGACCTTAAAATTGAAGAAGGAGATAAAATTAAAAGCGGTGAAAAAATTGGTCAGATCGACACTGTTTTGCTTCAGCTTCAAAAGGAAGAGGTGGAAGCAAATATTGCATCTTTAGGTGCCAAAGTGATGAGTATTCATGAACAAATAGCAGTTTATGAGGCTCAAAAAAAGAAACTTATGATTGATAAAGACCGACTTGAAAAACTATTTTCTAATGAAGCGGCAACCCAACAACAGTTGGACAATGTCAACTCTTCTTTAGCTATTAATGACAAACAACTGGAGGCTACAAGAAGAAAAATCAAAGACTCTAATAAAGCAACGATGAGTCAGTATGAACCGCTTAGCAGAAAAGTAGACCTTATCAATGAACAAATCAGTCGTTGTGCTATCGTTTCACCGGTGAAAGGTACTGTTCTACAGAAATTCGCGGAAAAAGGAGAAATGACTTCAACGGGAAAACCGCTTTACAAAGTAGCCGATTTATCTACTTTAAAAGTGAAAGCCTACGCTTCTGCTTCACAATTATCTTCCATTAAAGTTGGACAAAAAGTAATTGTTCTAACAGATGGTAAAGAAGGAGAAATGAATCAAACAGAAGGCACTGTGGGATGGATTTCAGACAAGGCTGAATTTACTCCAAAGACAATTCAGACAAAAGAAGAAAGAGTAAGCCTTATTTATGCTTTTAAAGTGAAAGTAGAGAATAAGGACGGTTACTTTAGAATTGGAATGCCGGCTGAAATCAACTTTAAATAATAGCATGATGGCTGTCATTGAAGTAAAAAACCTCACCAAAAATTATGGAGAGGTAGAAGCACTGAAAAGTATTTCTTTTGAAGTACAACAGAATGAAATATTCGGTTTGATTGGTCCTGATGGTGCGGGCAAGTCTACACTGATTAGAATACTAAATTCCTTGATATTAGCTGACGAGGGAAATGTAAGCGTGATGGGTAAAGATCCCAATAAACAGTATCAATATATCCGAAATCATATTGGCTATATGCCTGGGCGATTTTCGCTTTATGAAGATTTATCGGTAAAAGAGAACTTAGAGTTTTTTGCTACAATCTTCGGCACTACAATCAAGAAAAGCTATAATCTGATCAAAGATATTTATCAGCAGATAGAACCTTTTAATGATAGAAAAGCTGGAGCTTTGTCGGGTGGTATGAAACAGAAGTTAGCTTTGTGTGCGGCTTTGATTCATTACCCAAAAGTTTTGTTTTTGGACGAACCCACTACTGGTGTTGATCCTGTTTCAAGAAAAGAATTCTGGCAGATCATAAAAGGCCTACATCAACACAACATCACTATTATAGTATCCACCCCTTATATGGATGAAGCTGATTTGTGTGACCGAGTAGCTTTAATGAATGATGGAGAAATACTAAGAATAGACACACCTCAGAATGTTGCCAACTCTTTTGATAAACCTTTGTACGCATTGGAAGCCAAAGAAGGAAATTACAAATTAATCAAAGCACTGAGAGCTTACTCTTTTCTTGATAGTGTTTTTCCATTTGGAGAAAAATTACATTACACTGACCAAAGAGATGATGATATTACAGTAGAGCTGAAAAAGCATTTGACATCGGAAGGTTTTAGTGATATTTCCATTGAAAAAATAGCTTCCAATACAGAGGATGTTTTTATACGGTTAATGAATAATCAAAAGCAATAGTTATGAATTCAGAAAAAATAATTGAAACCACAAAACTGACTAAAGCTTTTGGTTCGTTCAAGGCCGTCAATGAAATTACATTTGACGTAAAAAAAGGAGAAATTTTCGGCTTTCTTGGTGCTAATGGTGCTGGAAAATCTACAGCTATGAAAATGCTGACAGGTCTCCTTTCTCCTACTTCGGGTGAAGCAACTGTGGCTGGATTTGATGTATTTACTCAACAGGAGAAAATCAAGAAAAATATCGGCTATATGAGTCAAAAATTTTCTCTTTATGATGATTTAAGTCTTCTGGAAAATATCAAATTCTTTGGCGGTATTTATGGCCTTTCTAAAGAGCAACTGAATGAAAGAGGAACAGCAATGATTGAACGGTTGGGACTCTCAGACGTTAGTCATAAACTTTTAAAAGAAGTTCCGTTGGGCTGGAAACAGAAAATAGCTTTTTCAGTGGCAACACTTCATCAACCTAAAATTGTATTTCTAGATGAACCTACCGGTGGAGTAGATCCCATTACAAGAAGACAGTTCTGGGAAATGATCTATGAAGCGGCTGACAATGACACTACTGTATTTGTGACAACGCACTATATGGATGAGGCTGAATACTGCAACCGTATCTCTATGATGGTAGATGGTAGAATAGCAGGATATGGCTCTCCAAAGGAATTAAAAGCTGATTTCAAATCTGAAAATATGGATGAAGTTTTTGTGAAAATTGCAAGAGGTGAAAATTATAAACTCCAATAGATATGTTTGATCGTTTAAAAGGAATCATTAAAAAAGAGTTCTATCATATTTTTAGAGATCAGCGTACTTTATTGATCTTATTTGGAATCCCAATTGTACAAATTGTATTATTTGGTTTTGCAATCTCCAACGAAATCAAGAATGTAAAAATTGCGGTATTAGATCAATCAAAAGATGAACATAGTTCTCAAATCATTGACAAAGTGCTCTCTACCTCCTATTTTGATTTAGATAGTTACGTTAATTCTTTGGAGGATATTAATGATGCTTTTCAGAAAGGAAGAATAAAAGCCGCATTGGTGTTCCCTCCAAATTTCAGCGAAACGCTTAGAAAAGAGAATAAAGCAGATGTGCAGATCATCTCAGATGCCACTGATCCTAATACAGGAACTCAGATTGGCAATTACCTACAGATGCAAGTACAGCAATACTTAATGGAACATGAGATAACAGCTACATCAACCCTTCCTCCGGCATTGATCAATACTGAAGTTGAAATGAGGTACAATCCTGAATTGAAATCAGTATATATGTTCGTGCCTGGTCTTATTACCATTATCTTAATGTTAGTATGCACCATGATGACATCCATTGCCATCACAAGAGAGAAAGAAACAGGAACCATGGAAGTTTTATTAGCCTCGCCAATGCACGCTTCCATTATTTTACTCGGAAAAGTAATCCCTTACCTGCTTTTGTCCTTCGTCAATGCTTCTTTTATTATCGCATTAGGAAAATTTATTTTCGAAGTACCTGTAATGGGTAGCTATGTTTTGCTGATTGGTGAAATCATTCTGTATTGTTTGGTAGTACTTGCTTTGGGGATTTTTGTTTCAACGGTAGCGGAAACACAACAGCTTGCATTAATGATCTCTTTATTTGCTCTTTTCCTCCCTACTATGTTGTTGTCTGGCTTTATTTTCCCAATAGAAAATATGCCACTTCCACTTCAGGTTGTTTCTAAAATTGTACCCGCCACCTATTTCAATATTATCATTAAAAGCATCATGTTGAAAGGTGCCACACTTAACTTTATATTAAAGGAGACATTAATATTGATCGGTTTCTTCTTTTTCCTCATGGGTGTGAGTATCAAACGCTTTAAAATCAGGCTGGAATAAAAACGAAGTAGTTTGAGTTCAGTAGAGTAACTCAATTACATGGTTTAGAAATTATTTCAATCAAAAAAGATTAATTATGAGTGCTTTAAAATTCATTCTTCAGAAAGAATTCAAACAAATATTCAGAGACAAAGGAATGTTGCCCATCATTTTTGTAATGCCCATAATGCAACTGATGGTACTTTCCTTTGCTGCCACTTTTGATGTAAAAAATATTCAACTGGAAGTAGTAGACCGTGATCATTCCCAGTTGTCACAGTCTCTAATAGAAAAATATGTAGCTTCGGAGTATTTCAATTTGGTACATTTTAAACATGCTACAGACCCAAAAGGCACATCACTTCAGGAAGGATCTGTGAACATCAGTTTGGAGATTCCTAATGATTTTGAGAAAAACATCATGCAGAATACTCCTGTTACGCTTTCCGCAAAAGTCAATGCCATTGATGGCATGACGGCAGGTATCTCTGCTTCCTATGCACAATCTATCATTCAGGAATTCAGAGAAGAGTTTGTAAAAGAAAACATTGGGTTCTTTACACAGGGAAATACTCCTTTTAAGATCAACTTCTCTATGCAAAACTGGTACAATTCAACTTTGAACTATAAATTTTATATGGTTCCTGGATTGCTTGTATTATTAGTAAGTATGATTGGAATGTTTCTTACTTCTATGAACATTGTAAAGGAAAAGGAGATCGGTACAATAGAACAGCTTAACGTAACTCCCATTACAAAAGGGGAATTTATCATTGGAAAAGTTCTGCCTTTTTGGTGTATTGGTATGTTTGTATTGAGCGTAGGGCTTACCATTGCAAAATTATTTTTCAGCGTTCCCATGCAAGGACCCATCTATTTGATCTTCCTTTTTGCAATGCTGTATTTACTTGTCGTTTTAGGTATTGGGCTGTTCATCTCTACAATAGCCGACACACAACAGCAATCAATGTTTATTGCATGGTTCTTTATGGTAATTTTCGTACTTCTCAGCGGTATGTTTACGCCCATTGAAAATATGCCTGTATGGGCACAGAAAATTACGTTACTGAATCCTTTTAGATATTTTATAGAAGTGATGAGAAGTGTATTATTAAAAGGGGCCACTTGGAGTGATGTAAAAATAAATTTCTTTATCATCGGTATTTATGCTGTTGTGATCAACACTATGTCGGTGCTTGCTTATCGAAAAACGAATGGATAAATAATGTTCTACCTGCATTTTTACGTCAAAAAAGAAATGGAAATAGCTTTTCAGATAAATAATCATGCAGGTTTTCCGATTCTATGCCTTTAAAAATTGATATAGACAAAAGTGGTTACTAATATTGCATCAAATTTTTTTAGGATATGACAACAGACATAGCAGATTTATTAAAAATGACAATTCCTGCAGGGATTGTTTTATACGGCGCCTTCGCTATTGTAAAAATGTTTTTACAGAAAGAATACGATACACTTTCAATAAAAGTGAAGAGCAGTCAAATAGAACAGACTTTACCTTTAAGATTACAAGCCTATGAGAGATTAGCCCTATTTTTAGAAAGAATCACTTACAGAGAATTATTGGATAGAATCAACTATGACGATATTTCTGCCGTACTTTTCCAACAAAGTTTATTAATCACTATCAGAGATGAATTCAACCATAATTTATCTCAGCAGATCTATGTGAGTCCAGAACTTTGGGAAATGATCAGAGGTACAAAAGAAGAAAGTATTTCTTTCATCAACAGCGTTGCAAAAGAACTTCCTGAAGATGCTACAGGTTTTGACCTGGCAAAAGCATTGCTTGAAAATAGCATCAGTGAGGATGCTTCTACTTTAGATGTATCGTTGATGAAATTAAAAGAAGAAGTAGGCACTTTGTTTTAGAGCTAAACAGGTGTCTATTAATGAAATTCACACTCATTAATTAGCATTACCTTTTGTTAAATAGAATATTGAAACGGATGAAGTTACTTTGCGTTAAGTTAATTAAACAAAGAGAAAAACAACTTATCATCGTATAAGTTTCAAGATATATAAGATTAAGAGTAATAGTTAGTTTTTGGGTTATGAGAAAGAGTTTGAAGTTTCTTCGGACTCTTTTTTTATGTCTAATTTTGAGGTGTGAAAATTTAAATATTAGTGTAAAAAAGATTTAAAATTCATTCACAAAAAGAGCACAACCTCCCCGTTAAACTTCCGTTTTAATTACTATAAATAGACATTAAAGTTCAAGTAAAATACTTGAAATCAAAGATATATAAGACAAGAGTAATAGTTAGTTTTTGGGTTATGAAAAAGAGTTTGGAGATTCTCCGAACTCTTTTTTTGTATTTACAGAAGTAGACAAAACCTTTAAATCTTATTCACAAATAACGTGAAACATGAGTGACTATTCACCGTTAATACTACTATAAAATTTGATACAAAGAATGTCTACAGGACATCTAAAAATATAAAAGTTAAGAGTAATAGTTAGTTTTTGGGTTAGAAAGAGTTTGGAGATTCTCCGAACTCTTTTTTTGTGTTTAAACTTTTCTGAATTCAATGGTTTAATAGTCAATAATATGAGTAATAAAAAAAGTTTCACCATTAAAATTTGTTCACACAAATATCTAAACAATGAATAGATATTCACCGTTATATTAATTGTAAGTTGATTAAAAGATAGCTCATTTATTGAGCATTAAGATATTTAAGAAAAAGAGTAATAGTTAGTTTTTGGGTTATGAAAGAGTTCGGAGATTCTCCGAGCTCTTTTTTTTGCTTAAAAGTTTTTATTCTTTAGCAAAAAATCAAACTCATCCAACTGATTCTACAATTCAAATATCATATATCAAAAAAATACTTCTTATTAAATTTTGTTCACTGAAAACACTCAACCTCAAACTATTACTCCCCGTTAATTTAATTGTAAGTAAAGAAAAAACAATCACAACAAAGTGATTTAAAAGATATAAAAGAAAAAAGAGTAATAGTTAGTTTTTGGGTTATGATAAAAGAGTTTGAAGTATCTTCAGACTCTTTTTTTTAGTTATAAATTAATTAAGTACTCTAGGACAAATAAAAACGGACATTTTATCTTACCTTTTTTATCCTACTCTTCGTTAGATTTTTATCGCGTAACTAAGGCTATGCTATGCAAATCTGCCTTGATTAGAATAAAAAATATTAAACTAAAATCATCCCTTTTCTTCTGTCAAAGTACTTATGTAAATAGAAGTAAATAATACTCCATTTTTGTATTTGAGGCTTATTTTGAAATATCCAGCCTTTAACTCCCTCCTACTGTTTAATGTTAGAACATTATAAAAATATAATGAACAAATATTCATTTTTTAATAAATCTTAGAAATAGTATTTATATTGAATTTTATAGCTACTAGGTAGATTTATTTTATTAATTTGCGGAAAATAAGATATAATGAAGATTTCTTGATTATGAAATCAATTTTAAACTATCATTTGTAACCACCACTATGTCAGCTGAACAAGCAATAACAGAATATCGTCCATTATTGTATGCCGTAGCCTATAGGATACTTGGAGTAGCCAGCGATGCTGAGGATATGGTGCAAGACACATTCATCAAGATTCTTAAAGTCGATCTGTCAAAGATTGCGGACATTAAGAATTACTTAATTAAGACTATCACTAATACGTGCCTAAATCATCTTGAAGCATTAAAGAGAAAAAAAGAGCACTTAGTAGATAACTGGGCTAACATTACCCATAATTTCCATTTTGATCCTATCGAAAGTTGGTCATCAGACAAAGCCACAGAAATTTCTGAAGGTTTGAAAAATATGATGAAAAAATTAAATGATGCTGAATTGGGGGTTTACCTTATGAAAGAAGCATTTAATTTAAACTATAATGAAATCACTGAGATCGCTAGAAAAAAAGCCGATCACTGCAGACAGCTTTTCCATAGGTCAAAACAAAAATTAGAGGAAGGAAAAGATAAATTCAGTGTAGATCCTGAAAGACATTTTCAGATTTACAAAAAGTTTCAACAAGCCAATAAAGATGGCGAAGTGAGAAATCTTGTTGATTTTATTTTCGGAAATAAGAAAAAGTAAGAAAAGTTGAAAAAAATATAGTTAATAAGTTTTAGCAGGTCCAATTCAGAATTTGGTTGTTAAAACCCAAACATTAAAAGTATTTTTAGCAGCTCAACAAAAGCATCACATTCATAATAAGGAGATTACAGAATTTTACAACTGTAGTCTCCTTATTTTTTTAGATAAACTACTGAAATAAAGGTTTTTAGTACACTTAAATTTTGCGTCAATTTGGGTAAAATTGCCAACAAATAATGATATTTATCATTCCACAAGACAAACTATGTAAGTACGTTTGCAATGTAGTTATTGACAAGGGCAAACAAGTTGAATTGCCGTCATAACTCTCCAATTTTTGAAGAATTATTTATTCAATTTAATATTTAAATAAAATTATGGCAATTAAAGTAGGTATCAACGGTTTTGGCCGTATCGGACGTTTCGTATTTCGTGCTTCAGTAGAAAGAGAAGATATCGAAGTAGTAGGAATTAATGACCTTATCGACGTTGAGTACATGGCTTACATGTTAAAGTATGATTCAACTCACGGACGTTTTAACGGTACTGTAGAAATCGTTGACGGTAACTTAGTTGTTAACGGTAAAACTGTACGTGTAACTGCTGAAAGAAACCCTGAAGATTTGAAGTGGGACGCAGTAGGTGCTGAGGTTGTTGTTGAATCAACTGGTTTATTCTTAACTGACGAAACTGCACGTAAGCACATCACTGCTGGTGCTAAGAAAGTTGTTATGTCAGCTCCATCTAAAGACGCAACTCCAATGTTCGTTATGGGTGTGAACAACAAAGAATATGCTGGTCAAGATATCGTATCTAACGCTTCTTGTACTACTAACTGTTTAGCTCCTATCGCTAAAGTTCTTAACGACAAGTGGGGTATCAAAGACGGTTTAATGACTACAGTTCACGCTACAACTGCTACTCAAAAAACTGTTGACGGTCCTTCAATGAAAGACTGGAGAGGTGGCCGTGGTGCTGGTCAAAACATCATCCCTTCTTCTACAGGTGCAGCGAAAGCAGTAGGTAAAGTTATTCCTGAATTAAACGGAAAACTTACTGGTATGGCATTCCGTGTTCCAACTCCAGACGTTTCTGTAGTTGACTTAACAGTTAACTTAGAGAAGCCAGCTACTTACGAAGAAATCTGTGCAGCTATGAAAGAAGCTTCAGAAGGTGACTTAGCAGGTGTTCTTGGTTACACTGAGGATATGGTTGTTTCTAACGACTTCATCGGTGAAGTACAAACTTCAGTATTCGACGCTAACGCTGGTATCGCTTTAACTGATACTTTCGTAAAAGTGGTTTCTTGGTATGACAACGAAATCGGATACTCTAACAAAGTTCTTGACCTTGTAGCTCACATCTACAACGCATAGTTTGTAGATAGACACAAGTCTTAATATTAAAGGGCAAATCTTCGGATTTGCCCTTTTTTATTGTCAAATTTGTAGTGATTTTTTGATTCAATATTTCACACTAATGCATAAATATTTTTTTATTTTTCTAACCCTTCTGACTCATTCTCTTACAGCTCAGGAATGCGATACTGAAATCACACAGAAAAACTGGAAATACCGAGTAAATCTTAGCACCTTCATCAGCCAAAAGGAAGGTATTGATATCAACCCCAATAAAATTTACTACGATTTTATGAGAATGCCTATTGGTGTTCCTTTCAACTACATTGACTTTATCCAAATCAAAGAGTATAAATACAAAGAGATTGAAAATAATCAGCTCCTCTACCCTGCCTATGAAGCATATGCTAAAATGAAACAGGATGCTTTTCGGAAAAATATCCATATCAATATCAGATCTTCTTACAGAAATTTAAGGACACAGCAAATTGTTTTCAATAAACATGGAGCAAGCAGAGCGGAAAAACCTGGCTATTCAGAGCATCACCTTCTCACTACAATAGACATAAGATATGCGGGTGAGAATACAAAGCTTTTTCTTTGGCTCCTTAATCATGCCTTTGATTATGGATTTGTACCCACTTACTATTTTAGAATTGAAAAAAACATCAGACAGGAATCTTGGCATTGGAGGTATGTAGGAGAAGAAGCCGCTCAATGGTTTAGATGTGCATGGAGAAATGAGATCAACAATGAGATTAATAGATTAAGCCATACTTTCGGTAAAATTTAGTTAACAATGTGAATATTCTTTCTCCAAAAGGTTTATTGTATTACTTTCAATCTACTTAAATACACTTAAGTACTAATTCAAAATTAACTATGATTTATCTTTGACTTAGTACTCAATAACAATTCAATAACGAATTCTATGTTTAAAAAACTAGCTTCTGATGTCATGGGCCTTAGTGACATCGGTAAAATCATCGACCCTGTCGATTATGATAAAGTAGACTCTGATGACTATATCATGCATGAAGATGGAGAACAGATCTTCTTCTTGATCAAATCAAAAACAGATGAGTATTGTTTTACAAACACTGCACTGATTCACCTTGATGGCACTTCTGCTATCAACACTAGAAGAACACTTTACAGATACCCCTACAAAAAGTATTTTTTCTCAGATGTAAAACTAGAAACTGCTGGTAATATTGATTTGGATGTTGAAATAAAATTCAACCTTGGGGAAAGTAACTTTAGCATTGACGTAGATCGAAAACAGATTGAGAAATTGAAAGATCTGTATAAAAGTTTGATCAAGATCGCTTCTCTGCAAGACAGTGCTTTTAATCAATTTGCACAATCACAAGAAAGTGTTTCGCTTACAATGGAAACATTGAAGGGGACTTTGGGCAGTAATACTAGCGCGGAAGAGTTTGAAAAATTGAATGATTATATTTTCTCTTGGAAAACAAGTAAATACAAAGAGTTCCACAGGGAAGATTATGCTGAAGTTTTTGATTTATATATCAATAACTAAACATACAAAAACGGCCAATGATCAATCATTAGCCGTTTTCTTTTTATATTAAAGTGCTTTTGTAAAGCATCTTTTTCTCTTATGTTGAATATGATCGTAATTTTTCCAGTTTTGGATAGCTTTCTGATTGGTCTCAAACATACCTGTTGTTTCAAGGTACTTAATACCATTTTCACTCATTGTCTTTTGTAACTGTCCAACTAACATTGCACCACCGCCAAGACGTTGCAATTTTGGATGAACTGCAGTCAATAACATATCGCAAGTATCATTTTTTTTCCTTGCTTTATAAATATGATACAAACCGAATGGTAAAATACTACCTTTTGCTTTCTGTAATGCTTTAGAAAGAGATGGCATACCTATTACAAACCCCATTAGCTCTCCATCTTCCTCAGTTACCAATATTTTTACATATTTAGGATCAAGAAACTTCAAGAACTTATTTTTATAGTACTCTACCATTTCTTCATCAAAAGAGATCACACTGTAAAGTTCTTTAAAAGCCTCTCCGAGTAAATTAAAGATTTGATCAGCATAAGCCACTAATTCATCAGATGTTTTAAATGACTTGACGACTGTTTTAGTTCTTTTCATCAATAAAGTTGATGCTTTGATTCCTTTCTCAACCACTGCATCATCCATTGTTAATCTAAACTCAATCCAATCCACTAATTTATCATAACCTAAAGCCTCTAAATGCTCTTTATAATAAGGAAGGTGATATTCTGAAGCTACAGAAGGTAAATGATCATGCCCTTCAATCATCATCCCCTGATGATCTAAGTTTGTAAAGCCAAGAGGACCAACAATTCCTGTCATTCCTTTTGCTTTACCCCATTGTTCAGCTGTTTCTAATAGCTTTTGAACAACTTCTCTATCGTTGGCAAACTCTAATCTTGTAAAACGAACGTTAGACTCATTTGCCTTTTCGTTATATTTTGAATTGATAATTGCTCCTATTCTACCAACACATTCTCCGTTTTTATAGGCTAACCAATATTGAGTGTCACAAAATTTTTCAAATGGGTTATTTGCGTCGAAAATTGAAAGTTCATCTTTTTTGATTGGAGGTACCCAAAATTCACTTCCTTTGTAAAGCTTAAATTGAATATCTACAAATTGCTTTTGATCTTTTTTAGTTACTACCGGACGTATCTCAATACTCATGATCTATATTTATTCCTATCGTTCTTTTTTGATTTTATAATAGAGACGCAATATAAAAACCATTTTTTTGAAACGGTTAAAAATATGATAGAAAAGTCATTTTCTTGAACAAATTTAAGGTTAAAATTTACAAATCTGGAGGAAGTAACAATATAAAAAAGGCCATACTTCTCAAATGGAAATATGGCCTTAATGGAAATCAAATCAACTACTGCACCATCATATCAGAAATAATCAATGTTACTTCTTTTAAGTACTCATCTTTCTTGATTGCTTCCTCCCACTTCTCAGCAGATTTGGCAATCACTGAATCTGGTTTTGAAGTTGGGTAATGATCTTTCATCACAGTCACTTCAAACTCCTCATGAGTGGTTGTTGCCTCTCTTAGTTTCTTTGATTCTTCATCCAATCTTTTTTGTTCTACCTTGAACTGCTCAAGATTCAATGTATAGTATTTCTTTTCATCTTGTTTTTTCAAGCGAAGAGCATTTTCCTCTACCATTTTAAATACATCATTGTTTGCTACTCTTTGCTCTGATTTTGCTTTCAAGTCAGCAATTGGCAACTGCTGAGGCCACATTGAGTATTTTGAAGGTTCTACCTCATCCCAAGGTAAAACATAAGGAAGATCTTCTTCACCTACTTCCAAATAAGCATAAGTATCAGGAAGCTTGATATCTGGCGCAACGCCTCTTACTTGAGTAGCACCTCCGTTAATTCTATAGAATTTCTGAATTGTAAGTTTCAATGATCCTAATGGTTTATAATCATCCAAACGAGACATTCTATCTAAATCAATAAAACGTTGTACAGTACCCTTACCGAATGAGTTAGAACCAACAATTACGGCTCTTCCATGATCCTGTAAAGCTGCTGAAACAATTTCCGATGCAGATGCTGACATTCTATTGATCATCACTACAAGTGGACCATCATACTCAATGTTATTCGTTTCAGGTTTTAATGTTTTAGATCCTGAAATTTTACTCTTCACTTGTACAACTGGGCTTCTTCCTACAAAGTGACCCACCATTTCTACAGCGTCACCTAAAGAACCTCCACCGTTATTTCTCAAGTCAAGTACAATACCATCAACATTCTGAGCTTTTAATTTCTTAATTTCCTGATAAACGTCTTTACCACTTGATCTACCATTTCTATCTTGGAAGTCAACATAGAAACTTGGAAGATGAATCAAACCAATTTTCTTACCTGATTGTTTATCTTCAATTACAGCTGATTTAGCATACGACTCTTCAATTACTACTACATCTCTAATAATAGGAATTACAACAATTCTACCATCAGGCTTTCTTACTGTCAATCTCACTTCAGTACCTTTTGGTCCTTTGATAAGTTTGATCGAGTTTTTCAATGACATACCAGAAATATCTACTGGGTCATCCTCGCCTTGCGCTACTTTTAAAATAAAGTCATTCGCTTCTAGATCGCCTTGTTTCCAAGACGCACTACCTGTGATAATGCTAACCACTTTCACTTCACCACCTGTTTGTTGAAGTCTAGCACCAATACCTTCAAAGTGACCAGAAATTTCTGTATCAAATTGCTCTTTTCTTTCTGGCGGGAAATACTCTGTGTGAGGGCCGTAAATTGAGATCATAGAATTGATATATAAAGCATAATGATCTTCTTCATCCTGCTTTTTCATATAATCAAAAACATCTTTGTAATTCGTTAAGACTTTTTCTCTTATATCAGCCTCTATTTCTTCATAAGTAATTGGAGTATAATCCTCTCCTTTTTCCTCAGCATTTTTCTTTTTCGACTCCTCTGTTTTCAGTTTAGAGTTCATTCTCAAAAGCGCTGCATATTTTAAAGATTTTCTCCAGCGGTCATATCTTTCCTTTTCGTTCTTAGGAAAGTTCATTTCATCTCTATCAAAAAGAATTTCTTCTTTTTTGTTGAAATCAAACGGTTTCGATAAAATTTCAGCAGTGATTTTTTCTACTTCTTCTCTTCTTTGGTTGAAGATAGAAACAGAAAGCTCATACAATTCAGTATTGTAATTATTTTTTATTTCGTCGTCTAGTTTATCCTTCGATTTGTTGAACTTATTGATATCGCTTTTCAGGAAATATCTTTTGTTCGGGTCCAAATTTTTCAAATATTGATCGTAAGCCTTATCACTAAAATCGTCATCAATTTCTACACTATTGTAGTGCATTTGTTTTAAAGCTGTAAATAATAGACTTCTTTTTATTGCGTTTTTATTGCTATCCTCTGGAGCATCTATCCGTGCTAATAATGAAAACCCAAATAATCCCAACCCTACTAAAAGTACAGGTAATATGAGTGCTTTTTTTCTGTTTATCATCCTAAAATTATTCTCGTTATATTATTTCTTTAAAATGGGTATAATTTTCAAACTATAAATCTAATCAACTTGGCGTTTATATTTCTTTAAAATTTCTAAAAAACTTTCAGAATCTCTGTATCCAACAAAAACTTTATCTTTCCCTTCAGGATGTATAACTATTATAGCAGGGTAACTGTTTACATCATGTGATAAGGCAAAGGACTCATTGGTGTATTTTTCTCCTTTAAATTCAAATGAACCATCCTTTTCAGGGTTGAGTTTTACAGCATGGTAGTTTTCAGATACATAATCTACAACGTCACTGTTCTGAAATGTTTTTTTATCCAGAATTTTACACCAACCACACCAATCAGTGTAAACATCAATAAAAATTGGTTTTCCATCCTTGATTGAAGAAGAAATAGCTTCGTCTGCTGTTTTCCATTTGATTTCATCATTGACTTTCAAAGCATTGAATGAAAAACATAGAGTTGCAGTAAAGACTATTATAAAATAAATTGATATCTTGTTCATATTAATTAACGGAGATGATGATTAAATATATGAAGAAAATTATAATCAACGTTATTTTTTATTTATTTCTTTATATTGTTTTTCTTTAAAAGAACATTTCATCTTCAAGTCTATTTTAAAAATTCAATCATTTTTTTTGTAATGAAAACCAAAAATTATACGCAATTTCTAGTTTGTTTTCTGTTCATTTTCACTTCATCTACTCTTTTTGCACAAGATTCCACTTCGGTCAACCAACCACCTAAGAAATGGAAACATACTGGTCAAGTTGGAATCAACTTCTCTAATGTAGGTCTTGTCAATTGGTCTGGCGGTGGTGAAAGTTCTTATTCATTTGGTGGTATCCTAAACTACAAAGCAGTAAGAGAGACAGATCGAGCTATTACAAGATTGTATACTGATTTAGCATTCGGCCTTATTAATCAAGCTAACAGTAGATTCCCGTTTAAGAAAACGGATGATCAATTAAACCTTGGTGCAGATTACAGTTATAAATGGCATAAGAAAGTGTTGTTTACTGCTGCAGCGGACTTCAGAACACAATTTGCAAAAGGTTATGAATATGTCAATGATGATCTAGGTGTTGAACAAGAAGTTCAAATTTCTGACTTTCTAGCGCCAGGCTATTTAAACCTCAATATTGGTTTGACTTACAACCCTGCAAAATATGCCTATTTCACTTTTTCACCGCTTGCAAATCGTATGACTTTTGTGAGAGATACTATTTTCTCAGAAAGATACGGATTGGATGCTGGTCAACAGTTCAGAGATCAATTAGGCATGAACTTCAAAGCCGGTTTTGATAAGGAGGTTGTAAAAAATGTCACTCTGAAGACCGTTTATAATATGTTTGCTGAATACAGCAGATTGACAGAATGGGTCGTCAACTGGGATTTAACGCTAGATATGAAAGTGAATAAATTCTTAAATGTGAACTTCACTAGTCAATTGATTTATGATCCTGATGTAATTGTTGCAAGAAATGATGGTACGGAAGGGCAAGCAGTACAGTTCAAGCATGCATTAAATGTTGGTTTGGTCTACAGGCTTGGAGCATTTAAGGAGTAGTTCTTAATCATAAATCAGTACCACACATTCAATGCAGTTTAATACAGCAGTTCAACATAAAATATTAGTAGAATTGAATTTGACATTGAATAATACTAAAAAAGGGATACCATTTGTAGTGGCATCCCTTTTTGGATTATTGATATGTTCAGCAAAAAAGCTATTCGTTGCTTGCTTCAGTATATTCTGAGACAATTTCCTGCTTTTCTTTTGGTCCAGTCATCATAAAAGCCAATAATCCCATTGCAAATAAAATTGGCATCGAGATGAGAATAATGCCGATGAATAATTCCATAGTAGTAATACGAAAGTTCAAGTGTATATCGTAATTATAACACTTAATCAATAGTATTACAAATTGACAGAATATTAATTATCGCAATTCACATAACTAAACTGTTGGTTTGCAGACAGCTTAATATCCCCATCAACTTCGTCAGGTACTGCTCCTGCTGTTGGATATCCTTTTGAATTCGTGGTATATGTGAAAGTATCATCGTAGATAAAGTCCTTTTGAAAGCCTCCGTCACCGTTTGACAATCCTAAAACAATATCTTTTACTAGGTGAGTTGAGAATACTTCATAATCAACATTTGTGCTGTAAAAGAAACCATTTGCTTCTATTAATGTAATTGCAAAGAAGTTAATACCTGAATTTGGATTTTTTACACCATCAAAATAAGTATACTCCTGATAAGCTTCATTTTCATCACCAAAATAAAACTCCATTTTGGTCATAAGACCATCCTGATAAGCAAATGTCACAGTTAATGCTGAATCTAGATTACTTTCCTCATTTGAAATCGATGCAATCTTCCCAGCTCCATCATATGTAAAGAAATATTCAATTTCTTCACTGTTTGAGAATACAACACTCATAGAATAAACTCTGCCATCAACAGGTTTGACTCTAAGAAGTTCATTACCAACATTAGATACACTTTGTAATAAACCATCATTGCTATAAGCAAATTCAAACTCATAACTGATATCTGTAAGTACCGTATCAACACCAGCAGAATCTGTAAAAACATCTCTATTCGTGTAAACGTAAGAGTTCATTTGTGTATCAGTATAAGTATATTCCTCTTTACTTGTAATGATTTGCTTTCTTTGTGATCCATTTTCTGTGTATTGCAGTGTTGTCACTAATGATGAAAGTGAACACTCTGCCTCAACGGGCTTAGAAAAGTATGGAATTTCGCCGTCGTCACTTGAACATGACAGCATAGCTAGAAATGGGACTAATAGGAATAAGGTTCTTAATTTAATCATAGTAGTACTAAGTTTAATTAATCAGTAAAATTTATGCTAACTAATATTAACGATTTTAAAATTAAATTGTAAATAAATGTTACGGAAAAAGTTCCAAAACCGATTTTTTTCACAAAAGACCCTTAAAAAAGTACTATTTACATTTGTACTTGACTAAGATCCGTTAAATCCTATTCGTTATAACTTTTTGTTATTTAATTATAATTTTTGATAATAACACACCCATTTTTATAGAGATTTTCATGTTTGAAATCGCATTACTATTGTTTTTTGTAAATACAAGATGCAAATTTGTAAAACATATCACGGCTTAGAAAGTTGATATGTTTGAAATAGTAAACAAACGAAGATGTCAAATCAGCTTTGATGTTAGCGAACCACTAACCGATTGACTCTTTTTTAAAATAGAAAAACAATATGGCGATTATTATCACAGACGAGTGTATCAACTGTGGGGCGTGTGAACCAGAATGTCCAAATACAGCAATTTATGAAGGCGGTGTGAATTGGTCTTGGGGAGAAGGTACTGCTCTTACTTCTGTTGAGATGGAAGACGGATCAGCAATTGACGGAGAAGAAGAACAAGAACCTGTATCGGATGAGTTTTACTACATCGTTCCTGACAAGTGTACAGAATGTATTGGTTTCCATGAGGAGCCTCAATGTGCCGCTGTTTGTCCTGTAGACTGTTGTGTTGATGACCCAGACTACAGAGAATCTGAGGATGAGTTATTAGCTAAAAAAGAATGGCTTCATGATGAATAAGAATTCGTTCTAATTTATCTCTATAAATTAAGGGTTTCATAATTTAAACTATGAAACCCTTTTTTTTGATTTCTTATCCTTCAACTTCTTCTTCGTCAAACCAACTGCTATACATCACATAATTGTTGGCAGTTCTACCAAACACAGCTTTCAATTTATCATCTAATGGCTTAACTTTCTTAGCTGGAATACCTGCATAAAGATAGCCAGATTCTAAACGGGCATTTTGCAATACTACTGCACCTGCTGCAATTAGAACATTTTCTTCTACTACGGCATTATCCATCACAATAGCGCCCATTCCAACTAAAACATTGTCATGAATAGTACAGCCATGTACTAAAGCATTGTGGCCAATCGATACATTATTACCTATAGTAGTTGCTGAAGTTTGATAGGTAGCATGAATTACAGCACCGTCTTGAATATTACATTTATCGCCGATAGTGATCTTATTTACATCACCTCTCACAACAGCACTAAACCAAACGCTGCACTCCTCACCCATGATCACTTCACCAACAACTGTTGAATTTTCTGCTAAAAAACAGCTCTCCGGTATTACAGGAGCTACTCCTTTTACTTTTTTTATTAACGCCATATTATTTCTTTTTTAAGTACTTAAAGGTAATACCACAAGTTTTAGTAGAACAATGTTTAAAGTCATTCATAGAAACAGACATATATTCTTAGCATTATTTAATAATAATTACTATTTCACCTCTAACTCCCTTATTAAAATACTTTTTATTCAATAAAGTGTTCTTGATTTCAGCAGAGATAGCAAGAATAATGATTCACTCTCAGGATTTTCAAAAAGAAACCGAAATGTTGTGAAGTATTTAGTTTTTGTTGGAGTATTTTTTTGTTAATTTCGCACATTAAATTAAAGACAAAAATTTAGACTAGTCAGAGATTAAACATGGCAAGAATTCTAACAGGAGTACAAAGCTCTGGAAGACAACATTTAGGAAATGTTTTAGGTGCAATCCAACCTGCAATTGAACTTTCAAAGTCAGACGATAACGAGGCGTTCCTTTTTATTGCTGATTTGCACTCGATGACAACCATCAAAGATGCAGAAGAAAGAAAGAACAACGTGTATGCTACTGCAGCTGCATGGCTGGCTTTGGGTTATGACACTAAAAAGAACGTTTTCTATAGACAATCGAAGATTCCTCAGGTTTGTGAGTTAACGTGGTACTTGAGCTGTTTAACACCTTTCCCGATGTTAGCTAATGCGCATTCATTTAAGGATAAATCTGACAAGTTATCAGATGTCAATGCAGGACTTTTCACTTACCCTGTATTAATGGCTTCTGACATTGTGTTGTATGATGCTGAGAAAGTACCTGTAGGTAAAGATCAGAAACAACATATTGAAATTACAAGAGATATCTGTTCTGCTTTCAACCGTCAATATGGTGAAACTTTCGTAATGCCAGAAGCTGTAATCGATGAAGAGATTATGACAATCCCTGGTACTGATGGAAGTAAAATGAGTAAGTCTTATGGCAACGTCATTGATATTTTCTTACCAAAAGGACAGTTGAAAAAGCAAGTGATGAAAATCCAAACAGATTCATTACCATTAGAAGATCCAAAAGATCCTGATACTTGTAATGTATTTGCTTTGTATAAATTGATTGCTTCTGAAGAGCAAATTGAAGAGATGAGAAATAACTATACAGGTGGTAACTATGGCTACGGTCATGCAAAAACTGCTTTATTGAATCTTATCTTAGACAAATACGCTGAAGCAAGAGAGAAGTTTGACTACTATATGTCAAATCTTGATGAGTTGGAAAAAGAACTTAGCATTGGAGAAGAAAAAGCAAAAGCAATTGCTTTGAAGAAGCTGGAGGAAGTTCGTCAAAAAGTTGGTTTCTAAAAATAGAAAAAAAGATAATGAAATTTATTGCATCCACATCTACAATTCTGAAGCAAATTCAGATGTTGAATGGTGTTATTCCTAATAACCCATCTATGCCAATTCTTGAAAATTTCTTATTTGAAATTCAAGGTGGTGTATTAAGAATTACTGCATCAGATATGCAGACGACAATTATTTCTGAGGTGAACGTTGAGGCTAACTCTGATGGTAACGTTGCTATCCCTGCAAAAATGCTTACGGATACATTAAAGAACTTACCAGAGCAACCTGTTACGTTTACAATTGATTTCGAAACGTATACAATTGAGATCAGTTCAGACAACGGTCGTTATAAATTAGCAGGTGAAAATGCGGAGGACTACCCTACTAATCCTGATCTTCAAATGTCAAATACTTTGTCAATGACAAGTGAAGCATTAGCCGATGCAATTGGGTATACTTTATTCGCGACAAGTAATGATGACATGAAGCCTAACATGAACGGTGTATTCTTCAACTTAACTGAAGAACACTCTGATTTTGTGGCTACAGATTCTCATAGATTAGTAAGATACAGAAGAAACGATATTCAAGTAAATGGTGTGATGTCTCCTATTATTATGGGTAAAAAGGCATTGACACAATTGAAAAATATCCTTCCTTCAGAATCTTTAGATATCACTTTAGAGTTCAATGAGCAATATGCTGTGTTTACTTTCGGTAGCATGAAGTTGATTGCTCGTTTAATTGATGAGCGTTTCCCAGATTATGAAAACGTGATTCCATTAAACAACTCTAACCATATCACTTTGGATCGCCAAGCGTTATTAGGTTGTTTAAAGCGTATTGTTATTTATGCTAACAAAACTACCAACCAAGTACGTTTCAAAATCCAAGACAATGAATTATTCGTTTCTGCTGAAGACTTAGATTTCTCTAATGAAGCAAAAGAGCGTTTATTCTGTGAGCACGATGGTGAAGATTTAGAAATTGGTTTTAATGCTAAATTCTTAATTGAGATCTTAAACAACATCGCTTCTGATCGTATCACTTTACAATTGTCTGAGCCAGGTATGGCAGGATTGATTGTTCCTGAAGATCAAGGTGAAGATGAAAATATTTTAATGCTTGTGATGCCAATCATGCTTCACAATTTCTCTTACTAATTTGTAAGAATGCATTAAGCAACTGCTTGAAAACAAAAAATCCTCTTTCCATTACGGGAAGAGGATTTTTTTATAATTAAAAGTCCTTACGGTTATATTTTTAGGTATATAAACTTATGTCGCCCAATCACAAAGCTGTTTTTGGGTGATATGAATTGAAGAAACCATCCGTGCCAATAATTTTTTGAAAATCGTTTTCCGATATACTCTTCTATTAAATCGAAAATGAAATTCATCTAAATATCGTTGGATATATTGATCACTGACATGGTGATGAAT